>DATEKK010000191.1:0-44431 GCA_035277485.1 Gemmatimonadaceae bacterium | reverse complement strand
GGCGCGCTCGTCGCGGTCGGCGCGCGACAGCGAACGCGATGGCCGGCAGCGGCGCGAGACCCACGAGCCACCAGAACGGCATTTGCGTGTACGGCTCCGGTGCGAGCGGGCCGCGGTATGTGGCGCGCAATGCGTAGCGCGGCGCCGCCATGCCCGTGTCGTTGCCGGCCAGCGTGCCCGATCCGATCGTCACGGGCATCGCGGGCGCCACCGCCGTCTCGTAGCGCCGCGCGTCCGGATCGAAGTACGAGTAATGGATCTCCGGTACCGTTAGGCGGCCGTCCTTCTGCGGCGTCACCACCCAATCGAATTCCTTCACGCCGCGGATGTCGAGCGAATCCGGCGCGAGCGTCACGCGCTCGACCGTCGGCACCGTCGACGCCCACGGAATCGCGATCTGCGGACGCGGGAACAGATTCACGTTGCCGCGGCCGGCGACCGCCACCGTGAGCAGAATCGGATTGCCGACGCGACCGGCGGTGGTGTCGAGCCGCGACGCGATGTGCAGCGTGCCCACGGCCCCGTTCCAATCGGCGGGCCGGCCCGCTTCCGGCGGCGCGATGGCGACCACGATCGCGCTGTCGCTCCGGATCTCGTACGTCTCCTCGTGGCTGAAGAAGCTGTACGTGAGCGGCATGGCGTACACCAGGCGCGCCGGCGGAATCGCGATGCGTCCCGGCGTGAGCGGGAACACGGCGCGCTCGTACACGCGCGCTTCGAATCGGTGCTGCCCAACGCTGCGCGTCGGGAAGCCCGATGCGGTTGCCGGCGGCTCGTACGCCATGAGGCCGCGCATCTCGGGCGCGATGGCCTCGAGCCGGCGCATGCGGTCGCGCACGTTCGTGTCGAGGAACACGCCGAGCTCGTAGGTGGACTGTTGCCCGACGTACACGGTTTCGGGCTGGGCGAGCACGCGCACGTTGACCGCCGACGCGGTGTCGAGCGGCGCGCGCGTGACCACGGCGGGCGGACGCCCCGTGGTGTCGACGCGCTGCGCGCCCGGCATTTGTATGCCTAACGCAAGCACGGCGAGCAGGGCGAGCATCACCAGTCCTTGCCGCCCGGCGGCGGCGACGGCTGGTTTTCCTTCTGCTTGCGCGCTTGCACGTCGCGCTCTTCACGCTCGGCGCTGTTGAGCAATTGCTCGGCCTGGCGCTTGTCGATGCCGGTGTTGGGATGCTGCGACGGCTTCGTGGCCGACCCCTGTTCGGGACGCTGCTGGTTCTGCGCGCCGCCGCCCCCGCCGCCGCCTTTCTTGTTCTTGTTGGCGAGCTCGTAATTCCACTTCGCGTCCAGCTCGTTAGGCTTGAGGCGCAGCGCCTTGCGGTAGGCATCGAGCGCCGACATGTACGCCTGCGACGCATCCTGTCCCGCCGACGATCGCGCCCGCTGCAGGTAGCCGAGCCCGAGGTTGAACAGGGCGCGGTAGCGGAGGTCCGCGTCGTCGGCGATCTGCGCCGCGTGCTCGAGGGTCGTCATCGCCTCGTCGCGCTGGCCGGCCGCCAGGAGCGCCGTACCCAGGTTGTACTCGAGGCGCGCCGACTCTTTGCCGCTGCGCAGCGCCTGTTCGTAGGCCGCCGCCGCTTCCTTGAATCGGCCTTCCTTGTACAGGCGGTCGCCGTCGGCGCCCGGTCCGCCCGGACCCTCGGCGTGCGCCGCACGCGGGATGCCTAACGCAAGCACCAGCAGCATCGCCGCTGCCGCGCGGGCGGCCGCGCCCGCCGTCACCGCCGCGCGGCGCGGACGCCGCTCCGCGAGCACGGTGTCGGCCAGGATCAGGAGAATCGCGGGAATGAGAAAGAGCTGGAAGCGCGGCTTGCGCTCGCGACCTGTGGGCGTGGCACGCCCCTCGCGCCTGAGCGTGGCCAACGCGCGGCGAATGCGCGCGGCCTTGTCGGTGGCCGACGCCTCGATGAAGGTCCCGTGCGCCGCCTGCGCGGCCGCTTGCAGCATCTCCGGCGTGTAATGCGTGATCACGATGTGGCCCGCCTGATCCTTCTTCTGAGTAATACCTTGCGGTCCGACAATCGGTATGGTGGTGCCGTTCACCGTGCCGAATCCAACCGTCACCACCGCGATGCCGGAATCCGCCGCGGCCTTGGCGGCGGCCACGACGTCGTCGACCGACTCGAACGATTCTCCATCACTCATCACGATCAATGCCCGATCGCTCGTCGTGGGCGTAGCCAACAACAACTCGGTGCCCTGCGCGATCGCCCGAGACATCGACGTGCCTGCTTCGCCGACCACGGTCGGATCGAGATTGTCGAGGTACAGATCGAGCGCACCTTGGTCGACGGTGAGCGGCGTGAGGATGTAGCTGCGTCCCGCGAATGCGACGAGGCCGAAGCGGTCGCCTCCCGACAGCGCGAGGAGGCGGCGGGCCTCCTCCTTCATGTTTTCCAGACGACTCGGACGCGCGTCGGTCGCGAGCATCGACAGCGAGGCGTCCATCGCGAGCACGATGTCCACGCCGCTGCCCCGCTCTACCGTGCGCTCGGTGCCCCACCGCGGGCCGGCCAACGCGACACCCGCGAACGCGGCGGCTAAACCGATCAGGGTAGCGCGCCGCCACGGCGATTTCTCGAGCGCCGGCGGCAGGAGCCGGTCGATCACCACGGTAGACGCCAGACGACGGAGGCGCGTGCGCCGGCGTTTGTACGCGCCGACGATGAGCAACACCACCAGCAGCACCAGGACGGGCGTCGCGGCGAGGATCCACGGATCGTCGAAGAACGGCGTCTCCATCATGGGAGCGGCCCCCGCCACGCGAGCAGCAGCACCTCACACGCGAGCGCGACCAACGCTGCGCCTAACGGCCACCGGAACTGCTCGGTGTAGCGCACGTACGTCCGCGCGTGCAGCGGCTCGCGCTCGAGCTGGTCGATCTGCTGATAGATGCTCTGGAGCGCCGCGGCATCCACCGCGCGGAAGTACCGGCCGCCGGTGGTGCGCGCGATGTCGCGGAGCAGCGCTTCATCGATCTCGACGGGCCGATACTCATAGCGCAGCCCCATGAGCCCGCGCCCAACGGGAACCGGCGCCATGCCCTCCGATCCGACGCCGATCGTGTAGATCTTGACACCGACCGCCGCGGCAGCCTGCGCGGCGGTGCGCGGATCGATGGCGCCGCGGTTGTTGACGCCGTCCGTTAGGAGAATGATCACGCGTGATTTGCCCGGTGCCGTTCGCAGACGGTTCGCCGCGGTCGCGATCGCGGTACCGATCGCCGTGCCGTCCTCGAGCTGGCCGGCCTCGAGGTTGTCGACTGCGGCCAGCAGCACCGGATAGTCCACCGTGAGCGGCACCTGGGTGAGCGCTTCGGCGGCGAACGCCACGAGACCGATGCGATCGTTGCGCCGCCCGACGATGAACTGCTTGACCTTGTCCTTCGCCACCTCGAGGCGGTTCTGCGGCTGGAAGTCCTCCGACAACATCGAGCTCGACAGGTCGATGGCGAGCACGATGTTGATACCCTCGGTCGTGATGTTCTCCGCGTGGGCGCCGGTGCGTGGCCGCGCGAGCGCGACGACGAGCCCGGCGAGCAGGAGGTTGCGCAGCACGAACAACGAGCGCGTGACGAACAGTCCGGAACGCGGCCCGCGCGCCAGCACGTCGGTGCGCGAGAACACGATGGCCGGCGGGCGCCGCCCGCGCCGCCACACCCACCACGCGGGGAGCACGACTAACGCAAGGAGCACCCACGGTGCTCCGAAGCGCACGCTCTCGAGCCAGGCGATCACGCGGCCTTCTCCGCCTGCTCGGCGGCCGCGGCCTGTTCGGCGAGCGTTCGCTCGACGTGCTCGACGATCGCGCGCGTCTCGGCCACCAGCTCGGCGGCGCGGTCCCGCGGCACCGGCCGTCGCGCGAACTTGATGAGATCCGTTTCGGCGAACAACGTCGCGAGGCGGTCGAGCGGCACGGCGGTCACGTCGTGCACCGCGCCTAACAACTCGGTGGTGGTGAGTGAGCGCAGGGCAACGGGAATGCGCGCGGCGAGGTAGTCGCGGGCCACATCTTCGTTGAGCGTGACGAACCGGCCGCGCTCACCGGCCTCGGCCAAGGCGAGCGCGTCGAGCCGAGCGAACTCGCGGCGTGCGACCTGGATGGGGGTGAGTTTCGGGCCGTCGCGCGCGCGATCGCGGCGGCGCCGCCACCACCAGATCACGAGGGCCGCGAGCAGTACCGCCGCGAGGGCGGCGAGCGCCCATACCCACCACGGCAGCCCCGCGACGAGCACATCACGCTCGGGCTTCGGCACGCGACGCGACGTGTCCGCGGGCAGCACGCTGCTCACGTGCACGGTGTCGCCGGCCACGGTGTAGCGGAGGGAGCGGCCGTTCATCGTGATCGCCACGTCGCCTAACCGGGCCGATTGGCCGCCCGTGTCCCACGCCACCAGCCGGTAGGTGGCCGTGCGTTCGACGTAGCCGGTGTCGGTGGCGGTGGTCTCCTGGCGCGGGTCCACCGCCTCGACGGAGAGGCCGCTGTCGGGCCCCACCGGCATCCCGATGTCGGCGCCTAACGGAGCCCGCACCCGCAGCGTGACCACGAACGGCTCGCCGATCGTGACCACCGCCGGCTGCACCGCGATCCCCATCTCGACGCGCGACACGGCGCCGCCCTGCTGCGCCGGCGTGGGCAGCGCCGCCTGCGGCAGCACGACGAGCGCGAGCAGGCCCAAGATCACCGGCCGATCCCCCGCTCCATGCGCATGCGGAAGAACTTGAGCAGCGGCTCCACGTAGCTGCGCTCGGTGCGCACCGCGATCTCGTCGATGGCGAGCCGCCGGAAGAGCTGCGTACGCGCGTCGCGCTCCGTGCGTACCTGCCGATCGTAGCGCTCGCGCACTTTCCGGTCGCTCGTGTTCACATCCACGGTAGCCCCGGTCTCCGGATCGGTGAAGCGCACGAGTCCAACGTCCGGCAGCACGCGCTCGCGCGGATCCTCGATGGTCACCGCGACCACGTCGTGTCGTTGGGCGAGCTGCTTGAGCGGCCGCTCGAGCGCGGGCGCCACGAAATCCGAGATCACGAAGATGATCGTACGGTGCGGCAGGAGTTTCGACAGATACTCCGTCGCACGGCCGATGTTCGTGCCGGTGGAATCGGGCTGCCACGCGAGCAGGTCGCGCACGAGACGCAGCACGTGCCGCCGCCCCTTGCCCGGCCTAACGAGATGCTCGACGCGGTCGGTGAACAGGAGCGCGCCCACGCGATCGTTGTTGCGAATCGCCGCCATCGCCAGCACGGCGCTCAGCTCGGTCGCGAGCTCGCTCTTGAACCGCGACACCGTGCCGAAGCGCTCCGATCCCGACAGATCGACGGCCAGCATCACCGTGAGCTCGCGCTCCTCGATGTACCGCTTGATGTATGGGTGTCCCATACGTGCCGTCACGTTCCAATCGATCGACCGCACTTCGTCGCCCGGCTGGTATTCGCGCACCTCCGAGAACTCCATGCCCTGGCCCTTGAACACCGAGTGGTATTCGCCGGTGAAGAGCGAATCCACGAGCCCCCGCGTCCTCAGCTCGATCAGCTTCACCTGCCGGAGCACGTCGGGACTGGGGAGGTGCGCCGAGCGCATCACGGACTCTCGATGGCCGCCAGGATCCGCCGGATGATCTCGTCGCTCGAGACCTCTTCGGCTTCCGCTTCGTAGGTGGTGAGCACGCGGTGGCGGAGAATGTCGGGCGCCACGGCCTTCACGTCATCGGGCGTCACGAACGTGCGGCCGCGAAGGAATGCGTGGGCGCGCGATCCCTGCGCCAGGAAAATCGTCGCACGCGGACTCGCACCATACTCGATGAGCGGCGCGAGCTCGGCCAATCCGGCTTCGGCCGGCGTGCGCGTCGCGTGCACGATGTCGACGATGTAGTCGACCACGCGGTCGTCCACGTACAACTCGGAGATGCGGCGACGCGCCTCGAGAATCACGCTCGGACTCGCGACCGCGTCGATCGGTATCACCTGTCCGCCCGACATCCGCCGCATGATCTCCTTTTCTTCCTGCCGCGACGGATAGCCGACCCGCAGCTTGAGCATGAATCGGTCGACCTGCGCCTCGGGCAGCGGGTAGGTGCCTTCCTGCTCGATCGGATTCTGGGTGGCGAGCACGAGGAACGGTTCCTCGAGCGGATATGTCACGCCGCCGATCGTGACCTGCTTTTCCTGCATCGCCTCGAGCAGCGCGCTCTGCACCTTGGCCGGCGCGCGGTTGATCTCATCCGCGAGAATGATATTCGCGAAGATCGGACCCTTCTTGGCGCGGAACTGACCCGTTTGTTGGTCGAAAATCTGTGTGCCGATTACGTCCGCCGGCAGCAGGTCCGGCGTGAACTGGATGCGCTGGAATGTGGTGTGAATCGCTTCGGCGAGTGTCTTCACCGTGAGCGTCTTGGCGAGCCCCGGCACGCCCTCGAGGAGCACGTGTCCGCCAGTGAGCAAGCCAATGAGCAGTCGTTCGACCATGTAATCCTGGCCGACGATCCGACGCCCAACCTGCTCGAGAATTCCCTGGACCAGCGCCGTATCGGCGGCCGGCATTGCCCGTGTCGCCACGACAGCTCCGCACAGTGAAGGGTGAGTCGAAAACCTTCAGTAATACTACGCGCGGCTCGGGAAGGTTCGAGAGAAACGGGGGAATGAATATCCCCTGATGAGCTACCGCTTCACCCTGAACCCGCCATCCTCGTGCTCGAAAATCCAGACCGCCAGCCGCGCGGGCGCGATCGGCGCATCGGGTTCGACTGCAGTCCAGTCCGCGCCTGATCCGTTGCCGCCATCGTGCGTTGCATCGACGATCGAGCGCGCGCGCCGCACCCACTGTTCTATGTTCGCCGGACGAAGGTCCACCCAACCGCGCGGTGCGATGTCGGTGCCGCGTCCGTCGGGGTGAACGACTACCGTTTCACCGCGCAGGAGAGACTTTCCGTCCGACAACAAAATCGGAAGCCCAACGGACAGGATCTGCCGGCGAATCGCGTGATCGCGCTCGCGCAGCAGCGCTTCGGCATCGCGCGCGAGACGCTGCGGGTCGGCCGCCGACAGCAGCCTGACCGACGAGCACAGCCGTCCCAACGCGTAGGCTTCGTACAGGAGCTTCGTGAGACGCGGCGGGCCGAGCATCTCGAACGCGATCGAGCGCACGCCGTGCTCGCCCTCGAGTCGCGCCAACCCTTCGACCGCCACCGCGCGTAGATACCCGGCGCGATAGGTGGGCCCGAATGTCGCGCTGTCGAGCGCGGCCACCACGTCTTTCCCCGTCGGACGTCCCTGCACTTCCATCACCACCGTCTCGGCGATCTCCTCCGGCGTCACGAGCTCCATCTGGCCTAACGCACTTACGGTCTCGAACTCGTCGCGCGCGAACACGCCGTTCTCGCCCACGTCGATGAATACGTTCTCGAGCGGTTGACCCGTGCACGTCCATCCGGTAGCGCCCGGCGCGAACGCGTCGGCCACCGACAACGGGCGCTCGCAGTCGACGACCTCGATAGTGCGGCCGCGCCGGCGGATGGCGCCGTACCCGATACGCCTCCAGGCGATCGCGGCGGTGGGCTTGATCTCGATGGTCGCGGGCGCGCCGGGCGTCCTGCCTAACAGAAACAGCAGCAGGCTCTGCGCGCCCGCCACCGCCGACTTCGACATGAGCGTGCGCGAGGGTTTCTCTTCGCTGTGCGTGTACGGAATGTTGAGGCCCATCCCGCCCGTTCCGCTCGTGCCGATCTTCACGTACGTCTGCGTGGCGGCGCGACGCATGCCTTCCACCAGCGCCTCGAGGTGCCGGATGAGCTGCGGCAGCGGCAGCGTGAGCAGATGGCGCTCGACGCCCTCGCGGGTCACCGTGCCCGAGTCGGCGGCACGCAACAGCGACAGCGCGCTCGCGTGGCCGTCCTGATACGCCAGTGCCGTCGCGGTGTTGACGCAATCCACGACGAGATCGGGCCGGTAGTCGACGAGCCACGTGAAGAGCAGGTTCTCGTCGAGCGGACTCTGGCCGTACGGCGCCACGTAATCTTCGACCAGGCGCCGGCGCGCCGAGGGATCGGCGAGAATCTCGTCGCGCGAGCGAGTCGAGAGATCGGCGGGCGCGAAGATGTTGCCCCAGGCAGCATCGATGGCCACGTCACGCGCGAGCGCGCGCAGCTCCTCCGCCGCCGGTTCCGCCTCGTCGCGCGTGAGCCCGGTGATGACCACGCGGCGCGGGCCGTACGCGAGCACACGGTGCGCGATTGCCATGCCCACGAGGCCGCTGCCGCCCAACAATAAAACGGTCGAGTTCCGGAGTTCCATTCGTGCCTAACGCTCAAGTGTGATGAAGTCGCGCACCCGCTCCCGCTCGCGCGCCGTGAGCGGCCGCGACTCGCCCGGCGCCAAGCGGCCGAGCTCCACGGGTCCGAAGCGCACGCGCACGAGACGCTCGACGCTCAGATCGAGCGCGCGACACAGCCGCCGCACTTCCCGGTTGCGTCCTTCGGCGATGGTGACGCGCAGAATCCACCGGCCGGCGTCCACGGGCGTTGCCGAAATGTCGTGGAGGTCCACCGGCCCGTCGTGCAACATGATGCCGCGACGCGCCGCGCGCACGGCCGCCGGCGCATCGCCGTGCACCGTGACCTCGTAGGTGCGCTCCACTTCACCCTTGGGGTGCATCAGCGCATGCGCCGCCGCGCCGTCCGTGGTGAACAACAACACGCCCTCGGTGAGATAGTCGAGTCGCCCAACGTACGTCAAACCGGCCACGGGCGGAACGAACTCGAACACCGTGCGGCGTCCGCGCGGATCGGAACGCGTGGTCATCACACCCGCGGGCTTGTTGAGCACGAACCATTGCTCGGCGACGGGCCCACCGATGCGCTTGCCATCCACGACAATCGCATCGCGCTCGGGATCCACGACCTGCCCGATCTCGGCCGGCGAGCCGTTGATCGTCACGCGCCCGGCCTCGACGAGCATTTCGGCCTTGCGACGGGATGCGACACCCGCACGCGCGAGCGCGCGCTGAATGCGCATCGGCATGGCGATCAGAGCGGGCGAGGCTCCGCGCGCAGCGCTACGGCCAACTCGTCGGCGCGCGGCAGCTCGCCCAGATGCCGCAGTGCGAACTGCTCGAGGAACGCGGGGGTGGTCCCGTAGAGGAGCGGGCGGCCTAACCCTTCGGCTCGCCCAACGACATCGATGAGACCGCGCTCGAGCAGCGTCTTGAGCATGCCGCCCACCGACACGCCGCGAATCTCCTCGATGTCCGCGCGGCCGATGGGCTGGCGGTAGGCGACGATCGCGAGCGTCTCGAGCGCCGCCGACGACAGGCGCTGCGGACGCGACGCCAGTTGGGCGCGCTCGATGGTCTCCGTGAATTCGGGGCGCGTGAGCACCTGCCACCCGCCGCCTAACTCGACCAGCTCGACGCCGTGGCCCTGGTTGTCGTAGCACTCGCGGATCTCGTCGAGCGCCATGGCGAACGCCGCGGGTGACGATTCGGGATCCAGCGCGTACAGCTCATCGAGCGGCACCGGCCGGCCGCTCGCGAACAACGCGGCCTCAAGCAGCTTCGCTAGCGGCGTCACGGGAAATCTCCACATCGGCGAACGGGCGCGGCTGGCGCAGCCGCAACTCTCCGCGTCGCGCCAGCTCGAGCAAGCCGAGCAGCGCCGACAACACTTCCCAGGGTTCTGCCTCGAGGGCCACGACGTCGCGCCAGCGCGCGCTCGCGCGTAAGGCGAGCACGGCGCGAATCGTCGCGATCGCGCCTTCGACGTCGAGCGCGCGGGGCACGATGTCATGCACGTCGGGTTCGCGCAGCAGGCGGAGCACGCGGTCGACGGCCGCGAGGAGCTCGGGCAACGACAGCGACAGCGGCGATTCGGGCGCCTGCACCGGCTCCTCGGGCAGATAGCCGCGCGCGAAGCGACGGCGCCGCTCCTCGCCGCGTTCCTCGAGCACGTCCACCACCTCGCGCACCTGCTGGTACTCGAGCAGCCGCCTCACGAGCTCGGCGCGCGGATCGTCCCAGGCTTCGTCGTCGCCGTGGCGCGGCAAGAGCATCTGGACCTTGATGCGCAGCAGCCGCGCGGCCATCTCGAGATAGTCGGCCGCCTGGCCCAGGCCTAACGAATGGATGCGCGCGAGAAACTGTTCGCAGATGCGCGCGATCGGGATGTCGGTGATCTCGACCTGCTCTTCGCGAATGAGCGTGAGCAAAAGGTCGAGCGGCCCGGAAAACTGATCCAGCTCGACGACGAACGACGACTCCATAGGCGGATCGGGCTCGGCGAACGGCACGCTCGGCATGGGCTCGATCGCGACAGCGCTCACGCCACACCCGGCAGAAACTGACTCGGCACAATGAAACCCACGATCGGTTGCATCAGGTGCGCGAACCCGAAGAACGCCGGGAACATCCACTTGTCGAGCAGACCTACGCCGAAATACAAGATCGCGATGAGAATGATGATCCCGTACTGCCCGATGCGTTGATACTCGAGCGACCACGCCGGCGGCAGCAGGTATTTCATCACGTGCGAACCATCGAGCGGCGGGATCGGCAGGAGGTTGAACATCGCCAAGAACAGATTGATGAGAACCCCCCACACCACCATTGCCTGGAGGATCGCGATCACGCCCGCTGTCGCGGGTACCGATTGGGCAATCAGGCCCAGAAGTACGAGGACCGGCACGCTGACGATCGCGATCACGATGTTCGTCGCGATGCCGGCGAGCGACACGATGATGTCGCCGCGCTTGAACTTCCTGTAGTTGCGCGGATTTACCGGAACCGGTTTCGCCCCGCCAATGATCGGACCATGCGCCAGGACCATCACGAGCGGCAGCAGAATGCTCATGAACGGGTCGATGTGCTTGATCGGGTTCCACGTGAGACGGCCGAGCTGATACGCGGTGGGGTCGCCCTGTTTCAGGGCTGCGTATCCATGTGCGTACTCATGCGCGATCATCGCGAAGAGCAACGCCGGAAATGCCACGATGAAGGTCTGAAAAGTCCCCAAGTATCGATGGCCAGAGTCGAGAAAAAGCCTGGTCGGCTCGTCGGCGCGAAAGGTAGCGGACCACTCTGCCTAAGTCAAAGATTTGTCGCGCCTTGACATCGATCACGTGCACTTCTAGACTACGCGCTTCCCGAGACAATTTCATCGAGCGCCGTCGGAGACCTGAGTGCCACGTATCGATTCAGCGAAAAAGAACATGCGGAAGTCGCGCGCGGCAGCGGTGCGAAATCGCGCCCAGCGCTCGGAGCTCCGCACTGCAGTCAAAAAGGCGAGCGCATCGGACGCCACCGATGCCCAGCGCACACGCGCCGTCCAGTTGCTCGATCGCGCAGCGCGCAAAGGCTTGATCCACCGCAACGCAGCAGCGCGTCGCAAGAGCCACCTGGCGAGAAAGGCCGCGCGGTAAGCTGCTCGCCCAACGCAAAAACAAAGAGCCCGGAGCGCGCGCTCCGGGCTTTCGTTTTATCCCGCGTTGTCCGGCTTTGTCCCGTCTTGTTCGCCTTAAAGCGCGGCGAGCTCCGCCCCGCACCGCTCGCAATACCACTCTGTCGGATAATTGAGCGTGCCGCACTCTTGGCACTTGAGCGTCTTCACCTGATCCTGTCCGCCTTCCTTGGGCAGCGTGTTCTCTTCCACCGCCCGCCCAACGGTAGGCAGCGACGCGCCCGTGGTGCTCGCCACCTGCTGCGGCGGCGTCTGCGACCCGATGGCGCCAGACGCGGATCGCGATCCCGGCGCGCTCGCGCCGCTTCCCACCGCCACGCCTTCGCCGCTCGTGCGCGGCTCGATCATCGTCTTGAGGAACTCGAGATCATCGAAGGGGCCGCCCGTTGGGCCAACGTCGGGCGCGCTGGTGCGCCGCGGCGCAGCGGAACCGGGTTGCGTGTCGGCCATCGGCGCGGCCGATGCTGCGGCCGCGGGACGCGCCGGCGTTTGCGCGGCGCGGTCGAAAGGCAGCTGCTGCCAGTCGTCCCGCTTGCCCGCTCCGCTCTGCGGTGCAGCCGCAGGACGCTGCTGCTGGGGTTGCGCCGCGGGCTGGTGGGTCGCCACGGCAGGCGTTGCCGACGCGGGCGTGCCGCCGCTCGCTTCGAGCATCGTGCGCAGCTTGGCCAGCTCCGCAGCCACGTGCGACCGTTCATCCGCCACCGCCGCGAGCGCCGTTTGCGTCCGCGCACGCACTTCCTCGTGATGCTCGGCGCTCAACTCACCCACGGTGGACCGCAACTCGGCCTCGAGCGCCTCATCGCGATTCTTTGCGTCGTCCACGTCGAGCGACGAGAGACGCTCCATGAAATTGCGCTCGAGGTCCTGCAACGCAGCGCGGTGGGAGCCGAGCTCCTCGACCACGCGGGCGAGGCGGGCCGCATAGTCCGCGTGGACCCGCTCGAAGATGTGCGCGGGCGTCGTCGCTCGCTTCGACTCGAGCATCGCGAGCCACGACTCGAAGCGCTGGCGTTCCTCGAACAGCGCCGAAACCTTCTCCGTGTTCACCGTTGGTTCCGTCATGCCTTCCCCCGCCGGCTCGACCGAGCCGTGCTGCGCGATTGGACATCTGCTTTCGCGGCGCGCGACGCGCCTAACGCGGTCACCTGCTCCGCCGTGAGCTCGTTCACGTTCCCGATCAGCCGTGCCGCGAGCACGATGCGCGCCGCGTGCTCCACGCTCTCCATGCGTTGATGCGCCGTCTCGAGCGACGGCCCCACGGTCACGGCGCCGTGATTCGCCAGGAGAAACGCGTCGTGCTGCCTAACGTACGGCTCGAGCGCGTCGGCAATCGCCCGGCCTCCGGGCAAGGCGAATGGGACGAGCGCGACGTCGCCCATCTGTACAATGAGCTCAGGGAGTACCCGCCCCGGCAAGGTCTCGCCCGCCACCGCGAATCCGGTCGCCACCGGCGGGTGTGCGTGCACGACCGCCATCACATCCGGCCGACGTGAGTACATTCTAAGGTGTAGGTAGACTTCCGACGATGCCTCACGGTAACTTGCTGCCGCACGCGAGGTTCGGCGAGTCCCATCAAGTGCTACCTCCACCAGGTCGCCGGGCCGGACATCCACTTTCGACATGCCCGACGGCGTCACCAGCACCCGGTCCGGACCCAGGCGCACGGACACATTGCCATCGGGACCCGCGATCAGACCGCGCTCGTAGAGACGCCGGCACACGGCGACGATCGCGCGTCGCTGGGCGAGCGTCCCCGAGCGCGTCGTCATCCGCCCAGGCGGTACACCACGTGTCCGCCGACGATCGTGTACACCGCGCGGCCGGTGAGCGTGCGTCCGGCGTACGGCGTGTTGCGGCCTTTGGACAGGAACGACGACGGATCCACCTTCCATTGCCGCGCGGGGTCGAACACCGTGACGTCGGCCACCGAGCCTTCGGCGAGCGTGCCGCCCTGCAGGTGAAACAGGTTGGCGGGCCGGCACGACATGCGATCGACCAGCGTCGCGAAATCGATCACACCCGGGGTCACGAGCTCGGTGACCACGAGTGCGAGCGCCGTCTCGAGTCCGATGATTCCGAACGGCGCGTCGGCGAACTCGCGCTCCTTGGCGTCGTAGTGGTGCGGCGCGTGGTCGGTGGCGACGAGATCGATGGTTCCATCGCGCAGCGCTTCGCCTAACGCAGCGACGTCGGCCGCGGTGCGGAGCGGCGGATTCATCTTGGCGTGCGTGTCGTACGCCTCGCACGCGTCTTCGGTGAGCGTCAGGTGGTGCGGCGTCACCTCGGCGGTGACGCGAATGCCGCGCTCCTTGCCCCACCGGATGAGCTCCACGCTGCCCTTGGTGCTCATGTGCGCCAGGTGCACGTGTCCGCCCGTGCGCCGCGCCAGCAGGATGTCGCGGATCACCATGATCTCCTCGGCTTCCGTCGGAATGCCGGGGAGGCCTAACCGGGCGCTGACCACGCCTTCGTTCATGGCGCCGCCTTTCGCGAGCGTCGGTTCCTCGCAGTGGTCGATGACCGGAATGTCGAACGCCTGCGCGTACTCGAGCGCGGTGCGCATGAGGTGCGCGCTCGCCACCGGGCGCCCGTCGTCGCTCACCGCCACCGCGCCGGCGCCCACCATCTCGCCGAACTCCGCGAGGGCCTCGCCGCGCTGCCCAACGGAGATCGCGCCGATCGGATACACGCGTGCGGCGCCGGCGCGCAGCGCCTGGCGGATGATGAAGCCCACCGCCGCCTGGTTGTCGGTCACCGGCTCTGTGTTCGGCATCGCGCACACGGCGGTGAATCCGCCCGCCGCCGCCGCGCGCGCACCGGTGGCGATCGTCTCCACGTCTTCGCGACCCGGCTCCCGCAGGTGACAGTGCACGTCGATGAACCCGGGCGACACGTAGCACCCCGCGCAGTCCAGGACTTCCGTCGACTCCCCGGCGTCGATCTTTCCGCCTAACCGGGCGACTTTGCCATCGGCCACGAGCAGGTCGCCCCGCTCGTCCAGCCGCCGCGACGGATCGAGCAGCGTGCCGCCCTGGAGCAGCAATCGGCGCGTCACCTAAGACCCTCCCTTCGCCGCTTCCGCCAGCTCCGGCCGCCCCCCGGCCAGCAGGTAGAGCACCGCCATCCGGATCGCCACTCCGTTAGTCACCTGGTTGAGGATGACGCTGTGCGGGCCGTCCGCGACATCGGAGTCGATCTCCACGCCGCGGTTCATCGGCCCCGGGTGCAGAATGAGCACGTCGCGCGGCGCGCGCGCGAGCCGCTCGCGCGTGATGCCGAACACGCGGTTGTACTCGCGCAGCGACGGAATGTAGCCCGCCGTCATCCGCTCCAACTGCAGGCGCAGAATGTTGAGCGCCTCCGCCCACTCGATGGCTTCCTCGACCCGCGAGAACACCGTCACGCCGAACTCGCCGATTGCCCACGGCAAGAGCGAGCGCGGTCCGCACACGGCGACCTCGGCGCCCATTTTCTTGAGGCCCCAGATGTTGGAGCGTGCGACGCGCGAATGGAGCACGTCGCCCACGATACACACCCGGCGACCCGCGAGCGTCCCGAAGTGATCGCGCAGCGTGAGGAGGTCGAGCAGCCCTTGCGTGGGATGCTCGTGCGTCCCGTCGCCGGCGTTGATCACGTTGCTCTCGATGCGGTCGGCCAGAAAGCGCGCCGCGCCCGACGCACCGTGCCGGATCACGACCATGTCGATCCGCATTGCCTCGAGATTCCGCGCCGTGTCGACCAACGTCTCGCCCTTCTGCACGCTCGATCCCGACGACGCCACGTTCACCGTGTCGGCCGACA
This sequence comes from Gemmatimonadaceae bacterium, assembly GCA_035277485.1. GTDB lineage: Bacteria > Gemmatimonadota > Gemmatimonadetes > Gemmatimonadales > Gemmatimonadaceae > JADGGM01. The sequence continues at coordinate 29,181 of DATEKK010000191.1, read as the reverse complement.
ACCGCTTCTCGGCGAACTCGAACGAGATACGCGTGCGCGTCGACGCCTCGAAGAACAGGTTGACGATCGTTTGCCCGCGCAGCGCCGGCACTTTCTTGATCGCCCGCTCCGAGATCTCCTTGAAGGGTTCGGCGGTATCGAGGATGAGTTGGATTTGCTCCGACGTGAGCGGCTCGAGACCGAGCAGGTCTTTGCCGAGTGCGCTCGTCACGCGTCGTCGTCGCGGCGGGCGATCACCACGCCGTCCTTGCCATCCAGTTCGTCCACGAGCACGTCGACGCGATCCCGCGGCGCGACGTCGATTTTCTTGCCCACGACGTCGGCGTGGATGGGCAGCTCGCGGCCGCCGCGATCGACCAGCACCGCGAGCGCGATGCGCGCCGGCCGTCCGAAGTCCGCGAGCTCGTCGAGCGCCGCGCGCACCGTGCGGCCCGTGTAGAGCACGTCGTCCACGATCACGACGAACTTGTCCTCGAGGTCCCACGGCAGCTTGGTGGCGCCGACGACGGGACGCGGCCCCACGGTCTGGAGGTCGTCGCGATAGAGTGTGATGTCGAGGGCGCCGCGCGGGACGTCGACTTCGTTGCGGGCTTTGATGGTGGCGGCGATTCGCTCGGCGAGTTGGACGCCGCGGCGCTGAATGCCGACGATGATGAGATTGTCCGTGCCGTCGTTCAGCTCGACGATTTCATCTGCCATGCGACGCAGCGTGCGATCCATCGCGCGCGCGTCGAGAATCGTGGTTGCGCTGGGCATGTCGTCCGAAGCGGGGACGCCCGTTCGCCGCGGCACGCGACGTTGGGGCCGGACGGAGGTTAACCGCCTCGCAAGAGCGAAGCAACCCGCGGGGTCGGGGGAAGCGCTCGCTTGGGGAGGCGCTTCGCTTGGGGAAATGGGGACGCGGCTGGTCTCAAAAGGTTTCCTGCTTTCGACAACTCTCACCAATCGCTTTCGATTTTGACCCGACCTTGACGCCGTGTGACAGAGTCCGCTCCAAATCCTAACGGCACCTCAACCTCGACGCGCGCACCCGATCGTAGTGTGCATACCGAGGCCGCCGACCACGCTGACCGGCGAGCGGCAGGCCCGTTTACGACCGGGAGGAGATATGCTTCGCCGCACCTTCGACACACCGCGCGCCGCTGCGCTCATGGCCGTCGCGACGTTGCTGGCTGCAGGTCCCGCCGCCCTCGGGGCGCAGGCCGCCTACAACCCGCCCGATAGCATCCAGGTTGCGTCGCTCGCGCCGACGCCCATCCACAGCGACGCCGATCGGGTCGCCCGTGAGATGCATCCGTCGTGGCGCGGCCACGCCGACGGCGCCTTCAAGGGCACGGTGACGCTCACGCTCGAGCGCATCGGCGTACCCGAGAGTGCCATCGATCCGGCGTGGCCGGTGCTCGTCCGCTGGGACTACGAGGCGCGCGATCCGTCCAAGTCGTTCACGGCCGAGTTGTTCGGGAGCGGCAACGCAAACGGCAAGATGCTGCTGCACGGCGTGATCACGAGCGGATACCGCGCCGGTCAGGAAGTGGACGTGAACGTGGGCGGCGGCGAGGGTGCGCGGGCGACCATGGCCTTCATGGATGCGAGCGCCATGCGCTAGTCCCGCCTAGCGCCTAACGGTGGCCAAGTGGGTTCACACGCCGCCGGTTCGTGTCGCGCTCTCCCCCGGAGCGATCACGAATCGACGGCGTGTGGGTGTTCGCGCTGTTCTTCCTTGAGGATGCGCGTCACGAACTTCCAGCGCCGCCACGGCAGCACGAACGCCTTGCGCGTCGCGCGCTGCACGCGCTCGCCGATCTCCCGGCCCAACGTCGGCTCCGGCCGCGCCGGCTCCACGAGCGCGTCGTCGGTCTGCAACACGCAATGCACGTACTGGTTGCGCATCCAGACATCCTCGAGCGAATAATGACGCAACGAGTAGCCCGCCGCGCCCGCTTCGGCGAGCAGCGTGGGCAGCTCGACGACGTTGTCGATGATCTGCAATTCCTGCGGCCGGTTGCGCTGCAGCCAGCGCTGGTATTGCGGGCTCGGATAGGTGAGAATCATCAGCGCGTTGGACGCGCTCAGCCCGCGCAGCCTAACGAACAGGGCCGGCCGCTCCGCCTCGGGGATGTGTTCGATGACATCGACCAGCGTGATGAGGTCGAACGCGGCGCCGGTTCGCTCGTGGATCGGTCCGTCATCGGCCAGGATGTCGGCGGTGAAAAACGACACGTTGGGTTTTCGCACGGTGTGCGACGCGTACCAGATGTTGCGTCCGCCGAGGTCGATGCCCCACACGTGTCCGCTGCGCGTGCGCGCCGCGATGCGCTCGGTGACGATCCCGATGCCGCACCCGACGTCGAGCACGCGGTGCCCCGGTTGGACGTACGGCTCGATGCGACGCGCAGCCAGCTCGATGCGCCGGTTGCCGAACAACCGGTATTGCACCATGCGAGACTCGAAGAACTCGTCATAGAACGCGCGGACCTTGGCGCGAGCGACCATCCGGAGACCTCGTGGCGTGATGACCTGCGACGCGCGATGCTGCCGGCGCGTTCCTTCCGCAATAAAGGCAAGTCATGCGCCCGATGTATGAAGAATCGAAGAAGAAGCGAGCGCGACGTGGGCATGCACGAGAATGGTCGCGCGCGCTTGACGCGGGCGCCCAACCGCCTATCGTCTCTGCGCAAGCCGCGTGTGGTCTGACGAATTCACTCTCGGAGCCTTGGAGCTCGCAGGAGCGCGCACATGGTTGACGTCTCGGTCGAAGGCGATCGCGTTCGCTTCGACGTGGATGGGTGGGACAAGATGTGGGCGTTGAAGAGCCGTCTGGAAATTCCGCTCTCCCACATCACCTCGGTGCGGGTCGATGCAGAGCCGGCGCGCGGCTGGTGGCACGGTTTCCGGATGCCCGGCACCCAGATCCCCGGCATCCTCACCGCCGGCACGTTCTATCAGCACGACGGCGCGGTGTTCTACGATGTGCACGACCCGGACAACACGATCGTGATCGAGTTGGACCACGAGCACTACCACCGCCTCGTGGTCGAGGTCGCGAATCCCGCCGCCACCGTGTCGCTCCTCGAGGACGCGCTGCACGGCCGCGCGTGAGACGTGGACGCCACCGGCGGGCGCCTGCCCCGCCGGTGGCGTCGCTCGTGGTGCTTCCGTTAGGCAGTCGCGCCCAACGGCGCGACGGCTAGAGCTGCGCCCGCTTCCCGCCCGTCACGAGTCGCACGATCCACGTGAGGATGACCGCGCCGAGTATCGCGATCAGGATCGTGTAGATCATGCCGCCGCTCCCGACGAATCCGAGCGAGCGCATGATGAACCCGCCGATGATCGCGCCCACGATGCCCACTACGATGTCCATGAGCGCGCCGTAGCCCGACCCCTTCATCAACTTGCCGGTGATGTAGCCCGCGATCAGGCCGACGATGATCCACCACAGGATTGCCATTGTCGTGTCCTCGGTTGAAGGAGACAGAGCGTCCACGAATCCGGCCTGTCGCACAAGTTGAGCCTGACGGTACGGGTTGGCAAGCATAGAGGGGTTTCCGTGCGCGGAATGTGACATGCGGCGGTGAACTTCGCTTCACGCGTGAGACTCACACCCGGCACCGTTCGTGGTCCCGCTCTTGCCCTTTCACACGCCCTGTCCAGTGCAGTGGGGCCGTATGGACGATGTCCCGGCCTTCCACGCGTCGTGTACGCATCTTTCAAGCTGGAGTTTGCAGTATGCGTGTGTCGATGGTCATTCCCAGTGTCATGCTCGCGCTCGGCGCCGCGACGGTCGCGCCGTCCATGGCGCGCGCGCAGGTCGGGCTCGCTGTTGGCGGCGGGTTCACGTTCCCGGTCAGCACATTGAGCACGACGAACAAGACGGGGTACAACGTGCTGGCGGCGCTGTCCGTCAAGTCCGATTCGTTTCCGTTAGGCTTCCGCATCGACGGGATGTTCAATTCCCTCCCCACCAAGATCACCGATGCGCGGACCCTGCAGGTCTGGACGGTGAACGCGAATCTGGTGGCTAACCTGGTGAACCAGAAGCCCAAGCCGCCGGTGGTGCCGTATCTCATCGCCGGGATCGGGTGGTACAACGACAAGTACCGGGCACGAACCATCGGGAGCACCGTGGTGCTGTCGGGCAACACGTCCGAAAACGACTTCGGGCTCAACGCCGGGGCGGGGATCCGCATCGGGCTCGGCAACTCGAGCCTGTTCGCGGAGGGGCGGTACCACTACGTGTTCACGCCGCACCAGCGGCTGCAGATGATACCGGTCACGTTCGGGATCAGCTTCGGCAACTGACGCGGGACTGGCGCGCCGCGTCAATAGCGGCGTGCGCCTAACGCAAACCGGCGGTGGCGAGGGCTGCCGCCGGCTTCGTTATGGCACCACTTTGAGCGTCAGGCCGACACTGCGTGTGCTCGGCAGCCCTGGCGTCTCCTGCCCCTGATCGGACCCGGTGTCGAACACGCTCTGCGGATCGAAGTTGGGCGCATCGCTGTACGTCAACAGATTTCGCCCAATCGCCGCGATCTCGAGCGTCGTGAGATGCAGGCGCGCAGCCAACCGCGGCTGTACGGTGTACGCGAGCCGGACTTCTCGCAGTTCGAGCTCACTCCCGTCGAACGCCGCAAAGGTGGCGTCTCGCGCCATGAAATCGTAGTACTCTTGCGGGGAAATGGCGGTCGTGTTGGGCGTGCCATCCGGGTTCACGCCTGGCAAAACGATCGTCCCGCCCTCTTGCCGCAACCTGACCGTGGACGAGAGCGTGCCGGCTAACGTTCCCCACACATTCGTCTGGCTGTACACGTGGCCGCCGTGCCGACTGTCCACCAGCACCATGAGGGAGAGCCGCCTGTATCTCACGTCGCTCTCGAGGCCACCAACCCACGACGGCAAGTCCGAGCCGAGCGGCTCGAGTTGGTCATCTGGCAAGCCGTCCTCGAGAATCATTCGGCCTAACGAATCGCGGATCGGCGCATAGGCGACGATGGTGCCGTACGGATGCCCCGTCAGAATCGATGCGCTTCCGATGCCATTGATCCCGATGAGCGACGGCCGCCCCTGCACGTGACTGCGGTTCGTCGCGAAGCGAACACCGAGGTCCCACTCGAGACCGTTCGGACGCTTCAGCGCGGCGGCGTTCACGGCGAGCTCGATGCCGCGATCGGTAATGGCCACCGTTCGCTCTGCCGGCACCGGGAACGCAGACAGGACGACGAATCGCGATAGCGTGCGTTCGTCATAGTACGTCCCGCTGAGCGAGACGCGGTCGTGCAGCAATCCGAGGTCGACTCCCCCTTCCTGAGAGGTCGTTCGGTCGAGAATCATGAACTCAGATTCGCCGCCGACCTGCGCCCAGCTCGCGCGCAGCTTCCCCGCAGAGACCAACCCGCCCAACAACCCGTTCGTCAGTGGCCGCACGAAATCGTACGCGGCGGACACCGACGGATAGAATTCCGGTCCGTCCACCAGCCAATCCTTGCGGCCTGTTGCGTCGAGGAACAGCGCGCTGTCGAACGACACGCCGAGCCGTCCATACACACTGTTGGTCTTCATGCGGCTCGATATCCCGGAGAGCGAGACCAGGCCGCCTAACTCGTCGGTGACGGTCGTCGCTTGCGTCTCGCGGCCGCCGCGCGTCGCTGCCCCGGCGTCGACGCCTATGGCGAGCGTCCCGGTCAACGAGCGTGCGAGACCCACCAACAGATCGGAATTCTGTTCGCGATACGTCGTGGCGCCCGCGGATCCGGTCAAGACCGGAAATGCCGGCTCGCTGGCCAGGACGTCGTGCGCGAAGTCGCGATCGTGCCACCAGTCGATGCCGGTACGGAACGACGCGCGAAGCCACGGTGCGAACGCATAGTCGGCGCGGATCGAACCGATCGCATGATCGCGATTGTCGCCGTTCGAATTGACGTACGCGTCCCAGTACGGATTGTTGGCGCCAAATGCGCTCGCAAATGCGGCCTGATGCGCCGTCAGAGCGTCGGCGCGCAGGTGGCCGATGTCGATTGCACTTCCTTCGAACAGGAACGTCTGGAATGGGTTGTCGGTATCGAGGCCCTGCACCGGCTGGTGGTTCGCGTTGAAATGGGTGTACGCTCCGTCGACACGCACGCGTAGCCGTCGCAGCACGTCCGTGCCGGCCGACAACGACGTCCCGAGCCGATTGAGCCCGCTGTTCGGCGATACACCGGCCTGTCCGACGTTGGAGATGGCTAACCGGACGTCGCCGCGCGACGACGCCGCCTCCACCGCGGCCGTCGTCGTCGACGTATGCCCCTGCACGAGGAAATCTCGCAGATCATTCGGCTGCGCCACGAGCAGCGCCGGCTGCCCATTGCTCCACCACTGCACCTGCTCGGTGCCGTATGCCGCGGGCCCCCAGGTGCCGAAGCCACCGGGCGAATAGACGCCGTCACTGCCCAACGCAAAGCGAGTTTGGAACCGCGGGAGTCGTTGCGCCGACTCGAAGGTATAGTCCTGCCGAGCAGCGACCGCGAAACCTCTCGTTCCGGCGGCGCTCTTCGTCGTGATGAGCACGGCGCCGTTCTGCGCACGGCTGCCGTACAGCGCGGCCGCGTTAGGCCCATCGAGCACGGTAATCGATGCAACATCGCTGGGATCGATGTCCCCCAGCGAGCTGCCGAAATCGATCTCGCCGTTCTTGCCGGTGACGCTCTGGTTGGCAACCGGCACGCCGTTCACGACGAACAGCGGCTCGTCGCTTCCCCCCGCTGTACGGGCACCGCGCAGCAACAGGCTGACCGAGCTGCCGGACGCCCCGGTGCCGCTGACATCCGCCCCCGCGACGCGCCCGGCGAGGGCGCGCACCAGATTGGTCTCCCCGGCGGCTGTGAGGGCATCACCGCTCACCGTCTGCTGGGCCGCGCCGATCGACCGGGGATCGCGCTCGATGCCCAACGCCGTCACGCTGCGATTCGCCGAATCGGATCGTGAGGCCGGCACCAACGAGGACGCTACCGCCTGTTGGGCGACGATGGTTGGCGCGGCGAGGGCGGCCCCGAGCAACGAGGCGACGATACGTACACGAAGCGGCATGCGCGAGGACCGGCGGGAGACCGAGCGGGAGGAGCCACGCGCCCCTCGTTCCGGAGGCGCCGTGCGTTAGGAGCACGACGACGTTAGGCGTTGGCGATCACCGGCGCAAGGCGGCGCGCATTCCGACGCCCGGCACAAACTGCCGCCGGACCTACTCCGCGCGCAGCGTGATCGCCGGATCCACGCGCGCCGCGCGCGACGCCGGGATCCAACACGCCACCGCCGACACGCCGGCCAACAGCACGACCACGCCGGCGTACGTCATCGGATCCAGCCGCGACACGCCGAAGAGCAGCGTCACCAGCGCGTGCGTGGCCGCCGCCGCGCCGGCCAGGCCGATCGCCACGCCAACGAGCGTCAGGCCCATCCCCTCGCGCACCACCAACGAGAGAATCTGCGCGCGCGACGCGCCTAACGCTGAACGCACCCCGATCTCGCGCATCCGCTCGGCCACGCTGCCGGAGAGCACGCCGTACAGCCCGATCGCCGCCAGCGCCAGCGCCGCCGCCGCGAACACCTCGAACACGATCAGCGCGAACCGCCGCTCGGCCGCCGATCGCGACACGAGCTCGGTCATCGTCGCCACGCGCGTGATCGGCTGGTCCTTGTCCACCGACCAGACCGCGCGCTTGACTAACGGAATGAGCGCCGCCGGCTCGCCGCGCGTGCGTACCACCAGCGACTGCACGTTGTCCACCCAGGGCCACTGACCCGACGCCACGTAAAATGCATCCGGTTCATCCGCTGCCAGCGACGCCTGCTTCACGTCGCCCACGACACCGACCACATAGTCCCATGCCCGCGAGGTGTCGTCGATCTCGGGACCCATGCGCACACGCTGGCCGATCGGATCCTGCCCCGGGAACCGCCGCTTGGCGAACGACTCGTTGATCACGACGGCCTCCGGAGCGCCGGGCAGGTCGTGCGCGTCGACGAGTCGCCCCGTCCGCAGCGGAATGCCCATCGTCGCGAAATAGCCGGGCGACACCGCGTATCGCCACGCCGCACCTTCATCCCCGCCGTTCGTCGGCGCGTTCTGGAACACGATGCCGTAGCCGTCGATGTCGCCGCTCAACGGCAACTGGCTCGTGAGCGCGGCCGACGTGACGCCAGGCACCGCGCGCACCGCGTCGAGCGCCTGCGTGAAATACTGGAGACGCGCACTGTCGGAGTCGTATCGGTGGCCCGCCGCGTCGACCTGCATCGTGAGCACGTGCGCCGGTTCGAAGCCGGGCGCGACCGCGAACAGGTGGTCGAGGCTGCGGAGCAACAGGCCGGCGCCCACGAGCAGCACGAGCGCCAGGGCGACCTCGGCGACGACGAGCACGCGCCGCGTGGTTGCATGGCCGCCGGCGACGCGGCCTGCGCCGCGCTGCACGCCGTCGCCTAACGCTTCGCGCGACGCGCGGAGCGCCGGCGTGATGCCGACCGCGACGCCCAAGAGCGCCGTGATGCCGAACGCGAACGCGAAGGCGCGCGCGTCAAGGCCGATGGCGCCGGCGCGAGGGACGCCGGCCGGCGTGAGCGCCACCAGCGCGCGCACCCCCGCCGCCGCTACGCCTAACGCAACGATGCCGCCGCAGGCCGCGAGCGCGAGACTCTCCGTGAGCAGCTGGCGTACGAGACGCGACCGGCCGGCGCCCAACGCCACACGCATCGCGAATTCCTCGCGCCGCTGGGCGCCGCGCGCGAGCAGCAGGTTGGTGACATTCACGCACGCAATGGCGAGCAGCAGCACGACCGCGCCCAACACCGCCAGGAGCGCGGGACGCACCCCGCTGGTGACGTCGTACTGGAGCGCGTGCACGAGGAGGCCGCTCGACAGCGACGCCCACGTCGGCCGCGGGAAATCCGCCACGGGCGTGCGCGCGATGGCATCGAGATCGTGCCGCGCCTGATCGATCGACACGCCCGGACGCAGCCGCGCGACGATGGTCTGGTGATGACCCCACTCCCGGCTCTGAAACACCGCGTGCGGGTTCATCCGCAGCGTGGTCCACACGTCGGCCGCCGACTCGAGCACGTTGTCGAAGCCCGCCGGCATCACGCCGATCACCGTGTAGGGATCGCCGTCGAGCAGAATCGCGCGGCCCACCACGTGCCGGTCGCCGCCGAATCGGCGCGCCACGAGACCGGCGCTCAGCACCACGACCTTCGCCGCGCCGCGTTGGTCGTCGGCGTCCACGAAGTCCCGCCCGACCGCGGGCGAGATGCCTAACACACGGAAATAGGCGGCGCTCACCTGCTGCCCGACCAACCGCTCGGGCTCCCCATCGCCGGAGATGGCCGGCCGCCACGCGTCCGTCGCGGCGATCGCCCCGAACGACCGGCTCCGTTGGGCGAGCTCGACGTACGTCCCGTACGCCGTCTCGAGACGCGAGCCGTCGGGGCGCGCATCGGACACCATCACCAGCCGGTCCGCGTGCGGATACGCCAGTGGCTCGAAGAGAATCGGGTTCACCGCGCCGAAGATGGCGGTCGCGGCGCCGATGCCTAACGCAAGCGTGAGCACGGCCACCACGGCGAATCCGGGATGCGTCCGCAGCCGGCGGAGCGCCACACGGAGATCGGCGGCGGTCGTGGCGGCGAGATGCTCCCACCCGTAGTCGCGCACCCGCTCGCGGACTTCGGTCGGCCTGCCCACCTCGATCATCGCCGCGCGGCGCGCCGCGTCGGGGCCGAGCCCGCGCGCCGCGTGTGCCGCCGCGGCCTGCTCGAGATAGTGCCGCACCTCGTCGTCGACATCCCGATCCACGTCGGCGCGGTGCACGAGCCCGCGCACCCCGCGCGCCAGCTGCCGCCAGAGCGACATGGCGTCAGGCCTCCGCCTTGAGCAACCGGGCAATGGCCGTGGCGCGCTGGTTCCAGGTGGACGTCTCCACCTCGAGCTGCTTGCGCCCGGCGCGGGTGAGCGCATAGTAGCGCGCACGCCGCGCGTTCTCGGTCTGACGCCACTCGGCATCGAGCCAGCCCGCGCGCTCGAGCCGCTGCAGCGCCGTGAGCAGCGACCCCGGGTTGATGCGGAACACGCCGCGCGAAATCTGTTCGATGCGCCGAGCGATGCCGAAGCCGTGCATGGGCTCGAGGCTCAGCGTCTTGAGGATGAGCAGGTCCAGCGTACCCTGGATGACGTCGGTATTCGGTTCGGTCACCGCGCGCTCGCGGAAGGGGTCTCGCGGGCACGATGCGCTGCGTCATCTTGATTGTCAAGTGTTGACGAGCAATAGGACGAGCGCTGACGGTACGCTGACGGTTCGCTGGCGCGCCCTGGACGCGCTCGCGCCGCGGCGGGCGCCGCCGGCCAATGTGTTAGGCTTAGGCCTGGCGGCCGCAACGGCGCGGCCCCCTGCACCGTATCCAGTGAAAGACCCTCGACTGGATCGCGCCATGCCCTCCGCCTTCACGATGTTGCGCCCCTTCGCCCCTGCCCTCCTCGGCCTCACCGGTATCGCGTGCGTGACGTACCCCGTCACACCCGTCAACGAGCTGCAGCCGGGGCACACCGTCGTCCTCACCCTATCCGATTCGACCATTCCCGCGATGGCGCCGCGCCTCGGCCCCGGCGTGTTTCGCGTGAAAGGCAAACTGCAGGAGATCGACTCCCTCGCGTTGCTGGTGAACGTGTCGCACACCACGTCGACGCGAAACGTGGGCGACCGATATGCTCCCAGCGTTCACTGGAACGGCGACTCGGTCTCCATTCCGCGCGCCGGGATCGCCAACGCGCGACAGGGCCACGTGTCGGCGGTGCTCACGGCAGTGGGGGTGGCGCTCGTCGGCGGCACGATCGCGTTCATGGCGAGCCGCAACCACCATCCCAACATCGCTACGTCGCCCCCGCCGCTGCCGTAAGGCGGGCGGCGGCAATGCGCGTTAGGCGAGCACGACTGAGCGCTCGTGGTCGCGTGTCCCCCTCCGCTGTTACCGGGGCGTGATGCGGTTCACGAAATCCGCGATCGCCGCCACGCGCCGCGGCGTCAGCTCGATCTCGGTTGGCCCGAGCATCCCGACGGCGCTGCCGGCCTGGATCAGGCGTTGGACATCGGCCAACGGGATATCGAACGTCATGCGCTCGATCGCGATCTGGCTGATGCCCTGATCGAAGTGCGACTCCGATCCGACCTTCCACAGACGTTCGCCCGTGTAGTGCAGAATCGTCGCGTCGGGGAGCGCCAGCCGCAGGTCCCAGTGGTCGCCGTAGATCCACCTGAACGAGCTCGACGCGAACACGAACCGTACCGACACCGGCCGATCGTTAGGCGTGTGGCCGATGAACGAGGCGGCGATGCGCAGGTCCAGTCCGCCGCCCGGATTGAACGGCTTGACCTCGATGGTCGTGAGATCGCGAGACTTGTCGTAGTGCACGCGCACGTCCCGGTTCGGCGCCAACCGATGCGCCACGATGATCTGCGTGTCGGGCCGGCTGGTCACACCGGCTGGCCCTGAAGCGAACTCGGCGCTGGATTGGGCGCCTGCCGCCGGCACGGCGGCAACAGCCACGGCAAGAATGACATAGCGAAGGGCGCACACCGCGTACCGTTCCGTTAGGAGTCTCGCCCGAAGCATGCGCATCGGGACGCCGGCGGCGCAAGGGATACGGGGCTAACGGAGCGCCGCGCCGAGGCGGAAGGTCATGGCCCGGAAGTCGAGCGTGTAGCCGCCGAACCGCGCCGCCAGATTGCCCGACAGGTTCCCGAAGTACGACTCGAACGGCGATTGCGATTCGTCGCGCATGACGAACACACTGTCGAGCTCCGTGCGTTGCCCGCCGATCGCTACCGGCAGCAGCGGGATGCGATATCCGGCGTAGCGCTGAACCCCGCCCGCGCCGCCGATCCGGATGCTCGTGGTGTCGAGCCCCGTTAGGAGCGACGCGTACGCCCGGCAGAATCGCACCGTGAGCATGGTCGCGTCCGCCCCGCTGTCGAAATGGAAGAGTCGCGTCGAGTCGCCCACCGTGGCGGCAACCAGCGGCGACAGGTTGTCCAAAAACAGATTCGACGAATCGCTCGGCGCCTCGCCCGCGCGCGCATTGACGCGAAGACTGTCGGTCCCGATCGCGAGCCAGCCGAGCGACTCGAGCACGGGATATCCAAGGATGGCGGTGATCTGAAAGTGCGCTTGGGGAATGTCCAGCGCGCTGTCCGGCAGCACGATGGCGACGGCGTTGCGCACGCGCGCGCTGCCGAATCGCATCTCGGGAATCACGGCAACACGATTCGGGACCGAGGCGCCGGTGATGCCCTTCGTCGTCGCGCCGGTCGAGATCACGTGGAGGCCGAGACGGCGAGCCATGCTCTCGGTGATCGTCGACATGTTCGCCCCCGTGTCGAAGATCCATCCCGACGAGTCGCGCCCAACGTGCACCATCACCTCGCGAAGCCCGAGGTCGTCGATACGGAGCGGAATCGCGAACGGCGACGACACCGTCGTACGCTGCGGCGGCGCGGCGCTGAGCGCGCGCCGGAATTCGATGTCGTTGTGCAAGTCCGCGCGGTCCGCCGGCGCCATCGCTGGTCCATACGAGCGATAGAGACGGTCGAGCGCGTTCGCCGCGTCGCCATAGCGATACGTCTTGAGGTAGTCATCGGCCAGCGTCTTCAACACCACGACAACGCGCGCCGAATCCGCCACCGGGTCGAGGCGCGGCACGAGCGGTTCCAGCATCCGAATCGACGCGCCGTTCTGGTTCTCCTTGTTGGCGAGCACGCCGCGAGCGTACGCCAGCGTCACGGGCGGCACGTTGCGATGCGCCCCGGACGCCGCTACCCAGTTGGCGAGATCGACGTACCGATGCTCGCGCAACAGCCAGTCCGGCCAGTCAGGCGAATCGCGCGGCGGCGCCGGATGCCCAACGGACGGCGCCGCACACGCCGGCGCGGGACGGGCAAGCGGGCGTCGTGCAGGCTGCCCCTGCACCCCGAACACGGTCGCCAAGGCGAGGACAACAGGAACGGCAAGTCGCCGATGCGTCGCGAGCATGAACACCTCGGAAAGGCTGGACCCGTTCTGCGCACGCGTACGCGGTCGCATCACCGGACCGGGTCTCGTTAGGACAACATTCGTCGCGGTGCGCCGGCTGTCAACGCGATCGGCGCATGCGCTGCGACACGCGATTCCCCAGAGGGGAATGTCAGCGTTTCGTCAGCGAGACCGACAACACCCGTCACCTTCCAACGCCGAGCCGTTGGATCGCCACGCTTTCCTATTGACATTCGGGAGAAGCGGCCGCACTTTCTCCCGACATCCGGGAGAAGCCGGCTGCTGCCTCGCGCCATACCACCACCTACGCCTGCACTCCACATGCCCCGAACGGACTCCGCCGAGCAGGTGCTGCAGGGCACGCTCGACCTGTTGATTCTCAAGACGCTCTCGCTCGAGCCCATGCACGGCTGGGGGCTCGCCCACCGCATCCAGGAGCTCTCGCGCGACGCGCTCCAGGTCGGACAAGGCTCCATCTATCCGGCCGTCGTCCGGCTCGAGCAGCGCGGATGGGTGTCCACGCACTGGCGCACCACCGAGAACAATCGCCGCGCCAAGTACTACGCCATCACGAGCGCCGGCCGCCGCGCCATGGGCCAGGAGCTCGCGAGCTGGAAGCGATTCGTCGCCGCAGTCACGCTCGTCGTGGAGGCCTCGTGAACATCACGCTGTGGGACCGCGTGCGCACGTTCGCGACGCGCGGCCGCGAATCCGTGCATCGCCGGCAGATCATGACCGAGCTCGACGACGAGCTGCGGACGCACCTCGAGATGGAGACCGCGTACAACGTGAAGCGCGGGATGTCGCCCGCGGACGCGGCGCGGGCGGCGAAGATTGCCTTGGGCGGCGCGCAGTCGGTGCGCGAGCAAGTGGGCGATGCACGCGGCTTCAGCGTGGTCGACAACCTCGTGCGCGATGTTCGCTTCGCGTTTCGGCAGCTCCGGCGCACACCGGCATTCACCGCGAGCATCGCGGCGACGCTCGCGATCGGAATCGGGGCGACGACGGCCGTGTTCGCCGTGTTGGACTCGGTGATCCTGCGCCCCCTGCCCTATCCGCATGCAGACCGGCTCGTTGGCGTGTGGTGGTCGCTGCCCGGCATGGGCTTTCCGTTAGGCCCCCAATCGCTCAGCACGTACTTCGCGATCAAGCGGCTCTCGACCTCGTTCGACGGCATCGGCGTGTTCGATCGAACCGCGGTGAACGTCGCCACGCGCGCGGGCGACGAACACGCCGAGCGGCTCACCGGCGCCAACGCGACCGCCAATCTCTTTCCCCTGCTCGGCGCCACCTTCATCCTCGGCCGCCCGTACGGCGTCGCCGAGGATGTGCCTAACGCAACGCCGGTGGTGGTGATCAGCGAGGGGTTCTGGCGGCGCCGCTTCGGTGCCGATCGCACCATCATCGGCAAGCAATTGATCGTCGACGGCCAGGCGCGCACGATCGTCGGCGTCACCGCATCGTCGTTCCATTTCCCCGATGACGTGACGCAACTCTGGACGCCGATCGCGCTGGATTCCGCGGCGGCCTTCGGCGGACCCTTCGCGCATCAGGCGTTCGCGCGCCTCAAGCCGGGTGTGACGATCGAGCAGGCGCGGCGCGAGCTCTCGCGGTTGATACCGCGCATGGGCGAGCTGTATCCCAACATCGCACCATCGATGGCGCTCACGGACTTTCTCAGACAGGCGCGCGCCGGCATCGTGGTGCATCCGATGCGCGACGATGTCGTGGGCGGGTTCGGCAACGTCGCCATCATTGCCGCCGCCGCGGGTGTGCTCCTGTTCGCGATCGCGCTGGCGAACGCGGCGAGCCTGCTCCTCACGCGCGCCGAAGGCCGTCAACGCGAGCTGGCGCTGCGCGTCGTCCTCGGCGCGAGCACGCGGCGCGTGCTGGCGCAATTCGTCTCCGAGTCGCTGTTGTTGGGCACGTTAGGCGGCGCCGCCGGCGTGGCGATCGCGATGGCCGGCATCCGCTGGCTCGTGGGCGCCGCGCCGCAGGGCATCCCACGCCTGTCGGAAATCGGACTGCATGCGGCTGCGATCGCGTTCGCGATCGGCATCACGATCGCGATGGCGTTCACGTGCAGCGCGATTGCGTGGCTCCGCCTCGATGTCCGGAACCTGGGCAAACGCTTGCGCGACGGAACCCGCGGCGGCACCGCCGGACGCGATCGACAGCGTGCGCGTCGCACGTTAGTCGTCACGCAAGTCGCGTTCGCGACGCTGCTCGTGACCGGCGCGGCGTTCCTGCTCCAGAATGCGTATCGCCTGCGCCGCGCGGATCCCGGCTTCGATGCGAGTCACACGCTCACCGCGTGGATTTCACTCCCGACCGCCACCTATCCGCACGACAGCGACGCCGTCCGCTTCGCGTCGCGGGTCGTCGCGCGCGTGCGTCAGCTGCCGGGCGTCACGGCAGCCGGCCTGAGCGCCAAGCTCCCGATGTTCGGACTCGGCTCGACGTACACGCCGGTGTGGAGCGATGCGGATCCTGGGACGTCGACCACGCTCCCGCCGTCGGACCTCGCCATCTCGGCGAGCGATGGGTTCTTCCCGGCGCTCGGCATTCCGATCGTGGCCGGCCGCGACTTCGAGCCGATCGGCAGGCAGTCGCCGTACGAGGTGATCATCGACCGTTCGCTCGCGCGGTTGTACTGGGGCGACTCGACCGGGGTGCGCGCCGTTGGGCGACGCATCCGCCTCACGCAAGATCCGAAGAGCGATTCGTGGTACACCGTCGTCGGCGTCGTCGGCTCGGTCGCCGATACGTCGCTCGCGGGTCCACAGGTGGGCGTCGTGTACATGCCGGACGTGGTGTCGCCCGACAGCAACCGCTCCGCGGTCATGCGCGTGATGGCGCTCGCGGTGCGCTCGTCCGGCGACCCGCGCGCCATGCGGTCGCTCGTCGAGCGCGCCTTAGCCGACGTCGATGCATCGGTGCCGCCGTTCCGCGTGAAGCCGATGGCCGACGTGCTGCGCGAGTCGACGGCGCGGCTCTGGTTCATGGTCACGATCCTGACGACCACCGGGACCATTGCGCTGCTGCTCGCCGCGATCGGGTTGTACGGTGTGTTGTCGTATCTCGTCAACTCGCGCGCGAAGGAGATGAGCATCCGCATGGCGATGGGCGCGCTGCCGGCCACGGTGGCGGCGTTCGTCACGCGTCAGGGCGTCGTGATGGCGGGGACCGGCGTGGTGATCGGCGCGGCGGCGTTTCTGCTCCTGGCACGCTACATCGAGTCGGTGCAATCCGGGCTCGTTAGGCCGGCGATCGCGACCGTCGTGGCCGCGCCCATCGCGCTCCTCTGCATCACCGTGCTCGCGAGCTGGGTGCCCGCGCGCCGAGCTGCGCGCGCGGACCCGGCTCGGGCGCTGAGCGCGGAGTAAAGCCAGCGCGAAACTCCAGGGGAATGGGGAAGCGCTGCGCTTGGGGAAATGGGGAAGCGGCGGGCGACGCCGCCTTGGGGAGTGGAACAACATCAATGGTCTGCGCGACTGGAGTACCGTACGCGAGCCCGCGCAATCCGGCACTCTCCATCCAGAGACCACCGATGTCCCTCCTCTCCCGAAGGCGGCGTCGCCCGCCGCTTCCCCATTTCCCCAAGCGCAGCGCTTCCCCAAGCGAGCGTGTCAGCGAGCGCTTCCCCTCCCTTGGCTACCAACGCCTCATTTGACGGTCGAATCGTTAGGCAATCGGTACACTACCCTGCCGCTCGCGTCGAGGAACTGGAGCGACGCGTTGTTGGCGCTGTCCACCGCCAGCCGGACCCGCGCCTTGCCGTTTTTGTCCATCAGGAGCACCGCGGCGTCGTCGTTCCGTGTGCGGCCGACGAACACGCGTTGCGTGAAGTGGCCGAAGGCGGGATCGTACTTCTTCTGGAATGCGTTGTACGCCGCCCGTTTGGCCGCCGTATCCTTCATAGCCTGGATGTCGTTGAGGTCGCGGGCCATGTCGCCGGTGAGCGGTGCGTTAGGCTGATCCCACACGAGCAGGCCCGACTCCTTCTTGTCGCCCTGCTGCTCGTAGTTGAGACCCACCGCTTCCTGCTGCCGGAAGTGGTCGAAGCGGATGGTGCTGTTGGCCTCGGGCACGCCGTTCACGACGCGCGTTTCGTACACGAGTCCGCCGTTCTCGTCGCCGTCGTCGTTATAGAAAAGCAGCCCTGCCCCGCGGTGTCCGTTGCGATACTTGAGCTCGACGCCGCCGATCGTGCCGCCCGGGAATTCGTCGGTGTTGGAGATGGCGAGTCGAATGGTTCCGTTAGTCTCGCGGATGTTGATGCGGTGGGCGTTGATCTGGTCGAAGTCGACGACCTTCGGCGAGCGGAAGGCGCCGAAGATGAGGACCGCGAAGAGGAGCGACGAGAGAATGGCGTAGGCCTTCAGGATGCGGACTTCCTTGCGGAGTTTCTCGTCCATGGTGGGTCTCCGTCGGGGCCGTGACCGATCGCTGGGGAGTGGGCGACGGCGGTTGGCGCGTGGTCCGGTACCGCCGAGGCCGGCGGCATTATGTCCGGACAAATATACGGACGGAGCGCAATAATAGTAGTAGGAACAGCTGTGCCCGCTTTTGCTGCGCGACCGAGCGACGCACAAGGGTTCGCCGACATCTCGTGCGTGCTTCCCGAAACTCTCGCGCCCTCCGCTAGTTTCACCTTGTGCCAGAGCCGTTGCGACGTCGTCCGCTGTCCGGTGTAATCGTTGCGGCCGCGATGGCAACGGCCGCTGTCACCGCGCGCGCACAGGATCTTGGGCCACGTCCAATCCTCGCGCCGCCCGGAGACACCGCGAGTGTCGCGGCCGGTCCCGAATATCGCATCAGCGGTCCGCTCGGTTGGCTCGACCGCTGGCTCTTCGGCACTCGGTACCGCGCGCTCTGGAGCGATACGCTGCGGGTGCCCGTGCTCGACCTGCGCAGCTTTGGCGCTTTGCGCCCGCTCGGCGCCGACACGCTCGCCGCCGTGACGCAGCTTCGTCTTGCCGACTCGGCGAACGCGGACTACACCTTTCGCCTAACGAACCCGCGACTCAGTCCCATCCTCCCGACCACCATGCGCACCGCCGAGGTGGTGGGGCCGCTGCAGGATCTCGTCAGTGGGCTTCATCCAGGTGCGCCCTCCGTGGCCGCGCCGCTCGCGCGGGCCGTTGGACTCAACGAAGCATCTCCGACCATCTCGGTGCTTCCGTACGACAGCGCGCTCGGCACGTACGTCGCGGCGTTCGGCGGCCAGTTAGGCTATCTGCGTAGAGATCCGGCGGGCGACGCAACCGACGCGATCACCACGGCCGCGCTCGCGGCGCGCATCGACTCCGGCGGCGCGCAGCTGGTGGACGAGCGCGCGTTCCTCCTCTCTCGGCTGTTCGACCTGTACGTTGGGCAGACCCACTTCGCGCCAAGCGCACAGCGGTGGCGCGTGGATGGCGGCGTGTGGCGGCCCGTGCCGTTAGGCAACGACCTCGCGTTCGCGCGCTTCGACGGCCTGCTCGCGCGACTCGCACGTGTGCGTATGCCGATGCTGACCGTGTTCACCGACCGCTACTCCAAGGGCCTCGGCGAGAGCAAATACCAACTGAATGTCGATCGACGATTTCTCGGCGGACTCGAGTGGGCGGTTTGGGACTCGCTCGCCCGCGCCATGCAAACCGAGCTGACCGATTCGTCGATCGAAGCCGCCGTAGGCGCGCTCCCGCAGCGCTGGAACGCGCAATCGGGCCGGATGCTCGTGCGCGCGCTCGAGATGCGACGCGACCACCTGCCGTCGGCCGCGCGCTCACTTTATTCGATAGTTGCGGCGCGTGCCGATGTGTATGTCCCCGACGATGCCGACTCGATTGCCGTCGAGCAGACCGCCGACGGCGCACTCGACGTCGTGGTGCCGCCGGATTTTCACCGGCGCTTCCTCGCGAAGGAGACCAAGGAGGTTCGAGTCTTCCTGGGCCATCGACGAGACGTGGTGCTGGTGCGCAGGGAGGCCGCGCACCATGGCCCCTCGCTGCGCGTGATCACGGGTCCGGGAGGAGCCGTCGTGATCGATTCCAGCACAGCTTGGGCGCATCGCCTAACGGTCAACGACAGCGCGGGCCGAGCAATGGTGGACACCTCGTCCTCTCGCATCCCGCCGCACATCTCACACGACGCGTTCGCACGCCCGGAGTATGCGGCGGCGAACGGTCATGCAGCCGTGAGGCCGCTCGACGGAGCGCGCTACGCGCCGATCATCTGGTTCGACGCCTTCGGCAATCTCGGCCTGCTGCTCGGCGGCGGCGTCGAGCGCACCGGGTACGAGGGCGATTATGCGCCCTATCATACGCGCCAGTCCCTTCGAGTTGGCTACGCCGTCGCACCCAGGCAGTACGCCGTGCAGTACCATGGCGACTTTCGCTTCCACTCTGGTTCCATGCGCTTGTATGTGGATGCGGATCGAACGGGATTCGCGCTGCTCAGGTTCTATGGGTTAGGCAACAATACGCTCGATACTGCCGTGAACCTGCGGTTCTACACGTCGAGTCAGGTCGAGACCAGGTTGGCTCCGTCTCTCGCATGGCACCTCGCGAGCGGCGACACCGTCGCGGCCGGCGTCGTCTACAAACGCGTCACCACGGACACGACCGCGAACAATTTCATCAATCACGACCGGCCCTTCGGTTGGCCCACCTTCCAGGAGCTCGGCGTGCAGTTCGCCTACCTGCACGACACGCGTGATTCGCCGGTGGCGCCGAGGCGCGGCGTGCTGCTGACGGCGACGGGCAAGTACTACCCCGGGCTGTTGGATGCAAACGGCGCATTCGGCGGCGTCGGCGGCACGATCTCCACGTACTGGTCCCCGATCGATTCCGGCGGCCTAACGATTGCCGCGCGCGCCGGCGCGCAGAAAATCTGGGGCCCCTATCCGGCGTTCGAGGCGGCGTTCATTGGCGGAGAAGGCACCGTCGCCGGGCTGCCGCCGCAGCGGTACGCCGGTGACGCCTCGACCTACGGCACCGTCGAGGCACGCGTGCGCCTCATCACCCTGCCCTTTGTGCTGCGTTGGGACTTCGGCGTGAGCGGCATCGTGGATGCCGGCCGAGTGTACGTGAGCGGGGAGAAATCGAACACATGGCATCGGGGAATCGGTGGTGGCGTGTGGTTCTTGCTTCCCGCGCGCACGTTCGGCCTGATCCTCGACGTGGTCGGCAGCGAGGGCAACACCAGAGTGTACGGCGGTACGCGATTCTCGTACTGAGCGCGCTCAGCAGCGACTGAAGGCGTGCACTCCATCTCAACTTCCTCCCCTGGCGCCTAACCACGAGATGCGGTACTTCCAGGGCGGTGGCAGCGAACCCAACCGCTGGAGAGGAGCTCCGTTGCAACGACGACTGAGTCGCCGGCGGCTGTCGGTCGCGCTCGACGTTAGGCATCATGCCCCCTGTCTCGAGCCTCGACGCGCGTGCGCGTTGCCGTTGATCGCCGCGGCGCTCGCCGCAGCTGTCGTCTCCGGCGTGGCTGCTGCCCAAGGCAACCCGGGCACGACCCGCGACTCGATCGCCGACCACGCGATCACCGCGAAGACCGTTGACCGAGCGCCGCCCATGACCGGCCGCATGGATGCCCCGCCCTGGGACGCCGCCGACTCCATCACCGATTTCCGCCAGAAAGATCCGTTCGAGGGCACGCCAGCGAGCGAGCGAACCGTCGTCAAAGTCCTGCATGACGCCGATGCACTCTACGTCGCCGTCCGCGCCTGGGATCGCGACGCGACCCACATCAGGTCCACTCAGCTCCGACGCGACGCCGACCTGTCGAGCGATGATCACGTCACGATTCTCATCGACAGCTTTCACGACCGGCGCAGTGCGTACGAGTTCCTCACCAACCCCAACGGCGCGCGCGTCGACATTCAAATCACGACGCAAGATGAAAACCCGAATTGGAACGGCATATGGGATGTCGCGACGAGGCGTGATTCGGCCGGATGGACGGCGGTGTTTCGCATTCCGTTTCGCACGCTGCGCTTCAAGTCCGGCGCCGGCACGTCGTTCGGATTCAACGTCAAACGCTACATCCGTCGCCGCAACGAAACCGATTTGTGGCGCGCGTGGCATCGCACCGAAGGCATCAACCAACTCGCCGTGGAGGGCGAGCTCGTTGGTCTTGGCGACGTGCGCCGAGCGCGGGACATCGAGGTCAAACCGTACGCGTTAGTCGATGCGCATCAGGCGCCGCACGACTCGGTGCTCAATCCAATCGGCGGCGCCGGCGTCGCGGGCAAAGTTGGTCTCGATGCGAAACTCGCGGTCTCGCCGACGCTCACAGCCGATCTCACCGTGAACACCGACTTCGCACAAGTCGAAGTGGACAGCCAGGTGATCAACCTCACGCGCTTCCCGACGTTCTTCCCCGAGAAGCGCGACTTCTTTCTCGAATCGAGCGGGATCTTCGACTTCGGCTTCAACCAGAAGGCGCTGATGTTCTATTCGCGCCGCATCGGCCTAACGGACACGGGCACCGTGGTGCCGATCCTGGGCGGCGCCCGGCTCTACGGGCGCGCCGGACCCTGGACGGTCGGCGTGATCGACGCCCGCACCGGCGGCGACGACGACGCCAACGACGCCGTGCTCCGCATCAAACACGACGTCTTCGACCGATCGTACATCGGCGCGATGGCGACGATCCGCACGGCGCCGAGTGTGCACGGAACCGAGGTGGCGGCAGGCGTCGATGCCGATTTCCCGCTGCGGTTGGGCCGGCAGAACATCGAACCTACCGTGTGGATTGCCGGCACGCAGACGCCCGGCGTGGCCGGGACACCACTGGCATGGCGCGTCGCGACGGACTACCCCAACGACCTCTTCGACAACTTCATCGGTGTCGCGCGCTACGACGCCGGATTCTCGCCCACGCTGGGCTTCGTAAGTCGAACGAACGCCTGGGAGACGTATGGACACGTCGACTTCATGCCCCGCCCCCACACACTCGGCATCCTGCAGCTCGAGTTCGAGCTGCCCTCGTGGGACATCTACGCGAATCACGACGGGTCGCTCTTCCGCTCGCGCGACTGGCAGACCGCGAGCATCGAATGGCATCCGTTAGGCGCGACGTTCCTGAGCGGCGACCAGGCCCAGATCATGGTCATCCGCAGCATGGACGCGCCGCTGGGCGCGTTCCCGATCGCGCGCGGTGTGAGCATTGCCGCCGGCCGCTATTGGTGGACACAAACCGGCGCGCAATTTCAGACGTCCGCCGGCCGGCCCGTGAGTGGGTTCGGCCTGTTCTCGACCGGAACGTTCTACGACGGACATAGCACCGAGACCGACGCCGGATTGGCGTGGCGCTCGGGCGGCCACCTCATCCTCGGCACCAGCCTGTCGCGCACCAGCGTGAGCCTTCCCGTTGGGCGCTTCGTGGCCGTACAATCCACCGGGCGCGTCGAGTACGCGTTCAACACGCGCATGGACCTACTGGCATTCGTGCAGTACCAGAACGCGCTCGAGCGCACCGACTTCGACTTCCGCTTCCACTGGACGCCCGTAATCGGCGATGACCTGTTCATCGTCTGGAACTCCGGCTATACGACGGACCCGCTAGCGCCGTTTCGCTTCCCCGCCGATCGAGCGCTCGCCAAGCCGTTGACGGCGACGTTCACCGTCAAGTACGCGCACCGGATCGCACCCTGATCGCGATCCGATGCGCGCACCCGCTTTGTGCCTAACGCGACGCCGGATGCGCCGCACGCTCACGGTATGGTGACGACCACGTTGTCGTAGAAGCCGCCCGACGGGCCTGCCGTGTCCTTCGAGAACATCCCGGCTTTCAAGAAAACGGTGGTCAGCGCCGGGACATTGGTGAGGCTGAATTGATTCGCGCCATCGCGCAGCCATTGCCCGGTGGACGTACCCGCATCGTACACGAATCGGTATTCGTGCCAGTTGGCATCCTCTGCAAACTGAAGGGTGGTGAACGGGCAGTCGGAGGCCGTGCAAATCACGTACACCGCGGAGTCGCGAAAGACGTGCGCGACCGCGATGGGTGAGCCGGGCTGCACCAGCCGAAACGACGCGGAACCAGAGTCCACCAGTATGTCGGAGGTGATGGTCAGGCCATTCGCCATCGTCGTGGTAAAGGCCGTTTTCATGTCCGAGTTGCTGAGGAACGCGGACGGAGCGGGATCGCCGACGCTTGCGCTGATGGTTGGCGCGCCGAGGACGATCACCCAGTTCGAGAGCGTTCCGCTGCTGAACCTCTCGTTGAGGATCGTCGTCGGTCCGCCTCCCTTGTTGCCGTTTCCGGTGGAGATGCTGCACGCGACCACGCCTGCAACGACGACGACCGCCCCCGCCACCCGGCTGACTGCGCGCATAGGGCCCCCTGACGTGCGTCGATGCACGTCTCGCCCGCTTCGCTGCGGGCGGTATGTTGGGTTCTTGATGCCTAACGCTGCGACCGGTCGCGGGAAGCCGGAGACGCCACGGCGCCCCGCCATGACGTCTCCACTATAGGGAGACCCGGGAGCGCGAGCGAGCGCGAGCGTCGCCGCTCGCTGCGCGCGCCGGCGAGCTCATGCTATCGGCGTGGCTCGTACCGGGTCGCGACCGCCGCCCTAGCCGAGCTCGTCCGATGCGACCAAGCAGGCGAGCATCGGCCCTACGGCGTCACGCGATCGCGCGCTCACACGCCGAATGCACTCGCGCAATTCCTGCGGCGTCTGTGCGCGCGTATCCGCGCTCAGTTGGCACCGCCACAGTTCCGTTAGGAATCGCTTCGCGTCGTCGGGAAGCGCCCGCGTCGCTCGATCGTTGCTCATGCCGCCCCCCGCGCATGGGACCGAGCGAGAGTCGAAAGCGGCATCGCGCTCAGACGCGACAGTAGCTCCGATTGTCGGCCGGGGAATCAGCAGATTCCCCGAGTCCATTCCGGGAAAGGTCCGAGCCGGACACGAGTGTGCGGACGCGCGAAACAGCGGTCTCAAACAGAGAGACGCGCGAGGCATGGAGTGTGGGCACGTCGTCTGCGCGCCGCGACATCGACTCGCCGCGACGAGTCGTGCCGTCAACATGCGTTCGCTGCTCGAACTCGGAGTGTAGGACATGAGATACCGCATCAGCTCGATTCATCCGCGCCCAACCCGCACTGTCGCGGCCGTCGCTCTTCTCCTCGCCTGCGCTGTCGGAGCGTCGAGCTGCTCCCCTAAGGACCCGACCATCGCCGGGCCCAAGGCGCCGACGCAGGGCCCAATGCACCAGGCGAACGCGAGCGGGCCGATTCTACCCAGCCTCTCGCCGAAGCCGGCGCTCTCCGTCTCCACGGTGCCCGCCAACGGCGACCTCAATCCGTACGGCGTCGCGTTCGTGCCTAACGGATTCGCGGCGGACGGAGGACCGCTCCAGCCCGGAGACATCCTGGTCTCGAACTTCAACGACAGCGCGAACCTGCAGGGGACGGGCACCACGATCGTGCGGATCACCCCGTCGGGACAGCAGTCCCTCTTCTTTCACGGGACGGGACAGCTCGGCCTAACGACCGCGCTTGGTGTGCTGCGCGCGGGATTCACGATCGTCGGCAACGTGCCGTCCCTCACGCCGAGCGCGACGTGCACGCAGGGCGCGAACGGGCCGGAGCGGGGCGTGTCGGATGGTTCACTGCTGGTCCTCGATGCAACCGGCCGCGTCGTGACTAGGCTATCCAACAAACACCTCGCCGGCCCGTGGGATCTCACCGTGCGTGACGAAGGCTCCACGGCCCAGGTGTTCGTCTCGGACGTGTTGAGCGGCACCGTGACGCGACTCGATCTGGTCGTGAGCGGGAAGCGGGTGCGCGTTGCGTCCGAAACGCAAATCGCCTCCGGGTACGTCCACCGCTGCGATCCCGCGGCGCTCGTGGTCGGCCCCACTGGTGTCGCCTTGAATCCCGACACGGATACGCTCTATGTCTCGTCGACCGGCGACAACGCGATCTATGCCATCGCGAACGCGAGCAGCACCATGCAGGACAATGGAACAGGAACAGTCGTGGTGAGCGATCAAGCCCACCTGCACGGGCCCCTGGCGCTCGCGCGCGCGTCTAACGGAGATCTGATCTCGGCGCAGGGCGACGCGGTGAATCCCGACGCGAGCCATCCGAGCGAGATCGTGGAGTTCACGCCGCAAGGCCAGTTCGTTTCGGAGTTCTCGATCGATCCCGCGGCGGGCTCAGCGTTCGGGCTCGCGTTGATGCAAACCGGCAATAGCTTCGTGTTTGCGGCGGTGGACGATGGCATGAACGTGCTCGACATCTGGACTGGCCAGACGCAGTAGCGTATGATGGGACATCGTTAGGCACGAACGTGTGCGAGGTGCAGTATCCCGATCACTGGAGGTCACTATGCGTGGGTCTCTTGGGACGGTCAGTGGCGTCATCGCCGGGCTTGGCATCGCGATCATATCGTCGGTTGCGGTCGGGAGAACGGCGCAGGCTGCCGACCGACGTCCCGCGATCGCGGCGGCCGACACCGTCACCGGCTGCTTGTCGAAGGGCGATGAGAAAGGCGAGTACACGCTCACCACCAAAGAGGGGAAGAAATACGGACTCCGCAGCACCAAGGTTGCGCTGTCGAAGCACGTCGGGCACACGATCACCGTGGTAGGCACGGAGTACAAGGAGGAGGGGAAGGAGAAGGGTGAGAAGGGCGAGAAGGCCGAGGCCGCGGAAGAATCCACGGACCTGCGCGTGACGACTCTCACGATGGTCAGTGCGACCTGTCAGTAACACCAGTCCATCGCTCGACTATGAACGGGGCGCCTGACACAGTTAGGCGCCCCGTTTCGCGTTGCGGTCCACGACCTGTCGGATGAGCCACCGGTCCTGTGGCGGCACTGGGTCGCGGACGCATCCGGGACAAGGCCTTCCGCCGTTAGTCCCTCGGTGTGTATGTTGTACGCGTGCTCGTCGCGTGTCGCGTGCCGAGCATGCGCGTCGGACCGACGCCGGCACTCCCATCATACTCCGTTAGGCCATGAGCAAGGCACCCTCCGACGCGTTGAGCCTCGTGCTCCGAGCCGCGCAGTTCGCGGCGCAGAAGCATCGCGACCAACGGCGAAAAGGCGACGACGCCTCGCCGTACATCAATCACCCGATCGCGGTTGCAACGACGCTGGCGACGGTCGGCCGCGTGACCGATGAGGCCTGTCTGGCCGCAGCGCTGCTGCACGACACGATCGAAGACACGAAGACGAGCCGCGAAGAGCTCGACGCGGCGTTCGGGCGCGAGGTGCGCGGGCTGGTTGAGGAGGTGACCGACGACAAGTCCTTGCCGAAGCAGGTGAGAAAGGACCTGCAGGTACAGCACGCTGCCGCCGCGTCACCCCGGGCGAAGCTCATCAAGCTCGCGGACAAAATCTGCAACGTGCGCGATATCACCGACCATCCGCCGGCCAATTGGCCGCTCGAGCGCCGCCAACAGTATCTCGATTGGACGGAGCAGGTCATCGCCGGCTGCCGAGGCACCAACGCTGCGCTCGAGTTGCACTACGATGAAACGCTCGCGCGTGCGCGCGCCGTCCTTGGCAGCGGATCCGCGGCGCCTAACCGCCAGTAGGCTGCCTCGTTGCACAGGCTGACGGCTATGGCGCAGTCCGTAGCGCACCGTTATGCCGCGAGCGTCATACTGGCAACGTTCGCGCTACTTGCCGCGTGCGCCAAGCATTCGGTAGCCACGATGGCCAGACCCGCGCGCCGCGTCGCAGCACACACCGTGGGGCCGCTTACGAGCGACAGCACGGCCCCAGGCATTATTCGAGGCGTGGTCGTCGATGACTCGACCGGTGAAGGACTGGTTGCTGTTCAAGTCTTTGTCCCAAGACAACGGCGCGCAGGACGCGGAGTCGGCGCGATCACCGACAAGTTAGGCCGCTTCGAGTTCAGCTTCGCGCCCTTCGACTCGCTCACGCTGGAAGCGAGAAGGATCGGATACTCGACAGAGGACCTCGCCGTGCGACTCGATCCGTCGCGCGGCTATACCGTGCTGTTCGCCCTCTCGCCTCGCCCTGTCATGATGTGCAGCTGGCCGGCGGGGCCCGAACCGGCGGTCGTTGTATCCGTACGTGACGCAGTATCAGGACGCGCTCCTCCGAACGGCGCTACGGTGAAAATTACGGCTCCCGGTTATCGCGACTCGGTGAGCAAGGTGTCGGCGCCGGGCGATTCGGCTCTGGTGTTTCAACTCGGCACAATCGGCTATTTCCACACCTACTCGCTCACCGTGCAAAGTCCCGGGTTTCGTGAATGGCGAATCGAAAATGTTGGTGACGTACAGATTCCCTGCGGTGGCCTCGTGTTTCCAATACAGCACGTGTGGCTTCTTCCGCAATGATCACCGGCTCGCCCGTGTCGAAACCGTGAAGCATCGCACCCATAGTCACATGTGCGATCGACACGCACGGCGCGCTGTATTGCTGGGTGATCGATTTGGCGTTTCGTGGATTGGAGTCGCCAAGGATGAGCCGGAGCCATTTCTGGTCGCTGGGCGTTAGGACACCGCGCCTGACGATGGAAGCGCGCTCACCGTCTCGTAACGATGCAGGTTGGGCCGCCGCATCGCTCCGTTAGGCGGGCGCACCCGGGCTACGTCAGATGCGGCGGACAATCTCCGTGAGCCCACTCCCGTCCAATGCTGAGCTCGGAAATCTGGTCGACGGCATGAACGGTGTGACGCTGGCGCGGTCTCAGGGTTCACGCTATCGTGTTGCCCTCGCCACCGTCGAGGCGCCAGCCATGAGACGCAAGCCGATGTCCGTGCCGGCACTGCTGCTGGCCGCGGTCGCCAGTGCCCAGAGCGCGCACCCGACGACCGCGTCGCACGCGGTGTCGAGCTGGACCACCTTCTCCGATCCCGCTGAACAGGCCTTCACGCTCAGCGTGCCCAACGGTTGGAACATCATTGGGGGCACGTACCGCTTTGGCGTGCTCGATCCGCGGATCATGGTCGACATGGTCTCGCCCGACGGCCAGGTGGACATCCGACTCGGCGACTATCGCGTCCCGCCATTCGCGCCGCTCACTCCTACGCTCAGGAGTCTCGGATTCACCGAGGGACGTCTCTACAATCCGCGGAACGTGGCGCAGGAAATCGTGGCGGACTACCGGCCCGGATGGGTGTTCGCGGACGTGTACGGACAGGCGCGGTTTGCCGGCGCCTGCACGCAGCTGAAACTGAAATCAATGGAGCGCGAGACGCCGATTCATCCGAACGGACAGAACCAGACAACGACCGCCGGGCAAGTGGTGTATCGCTGCGAGTCGAGCACGGGCGCCAAGGTGGCGTACGTGTTTGCGGAAACGCAGTACACGCAGATGCAGGGATCGGGCGCGTGGATGGTGACGTGGCTGTGCAGTTTCATCGCGCCCGAGGAGCGTGCGGCGCAAGCGCTGCATGCCATGCTGCACGCGTTAGGCACCCTCGCCATCAATCCGCAGTGGGAGTATCGCCAACTCCAGATGAACGGCGGCGCTGCAGAGGGCGCGATGAGCGACTTCCAGCGCGGCATGGCCGCGATCCAGCAAGACTATCAGCGGCGCACGGCGGCCTCGCAGAGCCAGTTCGATGAAATGGATCGAGCGCTTCGGGGAGTCGATCTGACCAGGGATCCGGTGGATGGCAAGGAGCGCGAAGTCGTGAGCACGGGCACGACGCACTGGATCAACGGCATGGGCAACATCATGGATTCACCCACCGCTCCAAGCGGAGACGTCCGGAGATTGCCTACGGTGCACTGACGGCACGCCTCCCTGCTTCGGATCCTGCTTCTTGTCGAATCGAGTGAAGAGCGCTCGGAGAGCATGCGCTAACGATGCGGCATGTTCGGCCGCGGCTGTATCAGTAGATCAAGTGCGACACATCGATGATCGCGCTGTCTGGCGTCGCAGTTCGAACGCCAAGTGACGGATGCGATCGAGGGCTTCCGCGCCCGCTCCTCCCGTCCTACCGACGCGGAACCAGCAGAGCAGATCGCCCACCCTAAGGACCTGATTGACTAACGGGCGCTCGCGAGCGGCTCCGGCCGACCGATGCCGGCACTAGCTTTGGCCACCAGGCGCTGTCCGCGGCTAACGCGACCCCACCGTGAGCGCGCGCCTGAGCAGCAATGAAGGCAACATCATTGCATCGCGAGACGGCGGGCTGCCACA
>DATEKK010000190.1:0-1879 GCA_035277485.1 Gemmatimonadaceae bacterium | reverse complement strand
GCCGCGGTGCGCGAGCAGGCGGCGCGCGGTGCGGACTGGATCAAGGTCTACGCCGACTACCGGCGCGGGCCTAACGGAAGCACGATGCCCACGTTCAGCCAGGACGAGATCGACGCCCTGGTGGCCGAGGCGCACTCGTCGGGCCGGCCGGTCGCCGCGCACGCCAGCACGGCGGAGGGCATGCGCCGCGCGATTCTCGCCGGCGTGAACACGATCGAGCACGGGTTCGGCGGCACCGACTCGGTCTTTCACATGATGGCCGAGCGCGGCATCGCGTACATGCCGACGCTCACGGCCGTCGAGGCGTACTCCGAGTACTTCGATCACTACGTGCGCGGCAAGAGCCCGCCGACGCCATCGATGGAAGAAGCGAAGCACGCGTTCCAGCTCGCGATGAAAAACGGCGTCACGATCGGGTGCGGCAGCGACGTCGGCGTGTTCACGCACGGGACGAACGCACGCGAAATAGAATGGATGGTGCAGGATGGGATGCGGCCCGCGCAGGCGCTGCTCGCCGCGACCGCCGTCGATGCGAAAATCCTGCAACTGGACAAGCAGATCGGACGCCTCGTCCCCGGGCTCAAGGCCGACATCGTGGCGGTCCAGGGCGACCCCACGCAGGACATCTCGGCCGTGAGCCGGGTCCGGTTCGTGATGAAAAACGGCGTGATCTACCGGCGCTGATCCGTCAGGCGTTAGGCACGGCGCCGGTCGCGCCGTTCGCGATCAGGTGCGCGGCCACCCGTGGGCTCGCCATGCCCTCGGGCGGCTCGCCCCAGCGATTGATGGACGGCAGGCGCTCCGCGCCGGCGGCGACGAGCGCGTCCGCGATGGCGATGTACGCGTCGTCGTGGCCGCGGTGCTGGCCGGAGCCGTGCGCCGTCCAGCCGAGCGGCGACGAGCCGAATTGGGTGTCGCGCACATTGACCGGTGCGCCTAACGACAGCAGCAGGCGTACGAGATCGGGCTTCCCGTGCCACGCGGCCCAGTGGAGCGCCGTGCCGCCGTCCGATGCCTGGGCGTCGAGTGCGCAGCCCAGCTCGCGTAGTACGCGGATTGCGCCGGCATTGTCCTGCACCACCGCGTGGGCCAGCGCCGATCCGCCGTTGGTCGCGATCGCCTGGGCCAGCTCCGGGTGTGCGGCGAGCACGGCGCGCGCCCGCGCGAGATCGCCGGCAAAGCACGCCTCGAGCAGCGCATCCTCGGCGCCTAACGGAGGGGGGCTCGCGCCGTGCTCCAGCAAGAGCCCCGCGAGGCGCACGTTGCCGCTCCTAACCGCGATCTCGTACGCGGTCCGGCCGTCGCCGCGGCGCAGATTCGGGTCGGCGCCGTGCGCGAGCAGCGCGCGCGCCGTGGCCATCTTCGGGCCGCCACCGGCCACGCCCTGCAGCGGCGTTTCCTGCTTGGCGCCGCTCGGCACGTTGGGATCCGCACCGTGCTCGAGCAGCCAGAGCAATCCCTGGAACCACGCCGCGTGCCCGTCGTGATCGTCGGCATGCCCAACGAGAAAGTAGAGCGGCGTGTTGCCGTACGGCGATTGTGTCGACGAAAGGTCGGCGCCGTGCGCCACGAGCGCCTCGAGACACGCGCGCCGGTTGAACTGCGCCGCATGGTAGATGGACTCGCCATCCTGCGTCGGCGCGCCCCGATCGAGGAGCAGGTTGACTAACGGAACGTTGTCGCTCATGACGGCGTGGTAGAGCGCGGGAATGGGGACCGGTTTGTCGTCCGACTCGAAGTAGAGGCTGCCGGCGGTCGGGCTCGCGCCCGCGTCGAGCAACAGCGTCGCCACGCGGAGCACGGCGCGCGCGCGCCGCGCGCTGGCGGCGTGCACGGGGGTCGCGCACGCGTAGGCGAGCGGCGTCCATGCCTGCCGGCC
>DATEKK010000189.1:0-19135 GCA_035277485.1 Gemmatimonadaceae bacterium | reverse complement strand
CGCACGCGCGCGATCTGGCGTGAATCCGCGAGTCCGGCGAACTGCCACGTTTTGCCGGCGTCGGCCGACTTGAACATGCCGTCGCCGTGCGAGACGTTACCGCGGATGTCGTACTCGCCCGTCCCGACGTACACGATGTCGGGGTTGGACGGGCTCACGGCGATGGCACCGATGGTCCCGCCAAAATACTTGTCGGTGACGGGATTCCAGGTTTCACCGCCGTCGGTCGTCTTGAAAACGCCGCCGCCGGTGGTGCCCATGTAGTATTCGTTAGGCCTGGCGGCCGATCCGGCAACGGTCGCCGAGCGTCCGCCGCGGAAGGGACCGATCTCGCGCCATGTGAGGGCGGCGAAGGCCGACGAGTCGTACATCGCCGGCCGGTCGCTTGCGTTAGGCGTCTCCTGCTGCGCGCGCGCCGGTGCGGCCCCTGCCAGACCGACGGCCAACACCGACAGCGCGGCTACCGTAGCACTTCGATATGTCGTCCAGCGAGTTCCGAGCATGCGTCTCCGCTCAGAAGTTCGGGTTGGCATCCGTCTCCTGCGGCGGGATCGGCGCGCAGAAGTTGCTGCCGAATGGGCCACCGCCCGAGTTCGTGTAGAACGGCGTGCCGGCGGAGTCGGCGAGGATTGCCGTCAGCGGCACCGAGGGATTGCGCCGGATGTCGCCTAACTTCTTCCCTTCCAGCCAGAAGTCGCGCGCGCGCTGGTTGAGCAGCTCCGACAGCACCGACAGCGTGTCGCTGCCGCCGCTGTAGGCGGGTTGATTGCCAGCGGTGCGACGGGCCGCAATGAGCGCCAGTGCATCTGTCGTCGATGCGCTGCCGTGCAGTTCCGCCTCGGCGATGATGTACTGCGCTTCGAGTCCCGAGCCCAAGCGAATGGGATCGCTGTAGCTCGTGTACTTGGCCTGCACGACATACGGCAGCTGATTCAGCGTGGCACCTGGGCTTGTGCTGTCGATCGGCATGCGCGGATCGCCGATGCGATACAGTTTGGGTGCGACGATCTGTCCTTCCAGCCCGTTGAACACGTACGTATTGGCGAGCGTCTCCACCGTGCTGGTGTTGGCGGTGGTCACCACGTTGATGACGAAATCGGGCGGGACGAGCGCCGCGGTAGCTTCGGCGTTCGCCCAGTCGCCCATCTGCAGGTAGGCACGCGCCAGGCCAACGTTAGACGCGTTCACAATCGCCGCGCCGCTCGGCCCCGCCGCCGACGCGACGGTAATAGCTTGCGTAAAGGCCGTGATGGCGGTGTCGAGCAGTTGTGTGTCGGTGAGCTCGGGTCCGCCCTGGATCACCGAAGAACACATCGTCTCCGCCGACAAGTCCAGCGAGTAGCCGAGGTTCATCGCGGCGGTGGCAAGATTGAGGTCCGTCGATGCATTAGGCCCTTTGGCCAGCACCGACACGGCGTTCTCGTTCGACGCAACCGCAAGACTCAGCGGCGCGAAGAAGTCGGCGTTGATGTCATCGGTGCTCGCGAAGTTGCGGCTGGCGAGCCGGTTGGTCTGCAGGCGAACGGCGCCGGTCCACAACTCCTCCGAAATCAAGCCGCCGAACATCGCGACGCTCTGGAAGGCCACATAGAAGTTCGTCTGCGCCGACAGGGCTAACGTGGCGCCGTCGGAGTTCGGGTTGAATTTGCCGGCGTCGATGACCGACGGGTTGTCGACGTTCATGCTGCACGAGGCGAGTCCGATCACCGCCACGCCGATCAGGACCGTTGCACGCATCCATCTGGTAAGTGTGGTCATGGTGGTGTCTCTCAAAAATCGAGGTTGAGCCGCACGACGAAGCGGCGGGGTTGGGGCACCGTGAACTCCTCCGTCGTCGCGAATTGCAGGCTGCCGGAAATCTGCGTGCTGGACAGCATCTCCGGGTCGAATCCCGTGAACTTGCTGCTCTTCCACAGCGCCAGGTTTTGGCCGGCAAACGTGATCGACGCCCCGGACGCGTGCAACCGGGCTGCCATGTCGTTAGGCAGAGAGAGCGTCGCCGACACCTCTCGCAGGCGGATGAAGTCGGTCGGTTGGAGGTAATGGTCGAGCACGAGCCCCACGGGCGTGCCGTCCGCCGTTTGGAAGGGGCCGAACCGCTCGATGAATTGGGCCTTGGTGTATCCGCCCTTCCCAGCCGGCAGATTGGTTCCCGCCGAGGTAAAGGTCAGATCCTGCAGCAACGGCGTGAGGTTCAAGATTTTGGCGCCACTCTGTCCGCTGAACGATGCGTACAGGCGGAGATTGTGGAACAGCGTGACGGTGTTCGCGAAGTTGGCCTGGAACGACGGGAACTGCGACCCGTCGTAGACCGGCGTACTGGTCACAGTCGCAAAGCCGGCGGCGGTGTCGACCTTGATGATCTTGCTCGAGTACCACGCGGAGAGCGGTTGGCCCACGGCGTAGCGCAGCGTGAGGTCGGGGCTGATCTCGCTCCGGTTAGGAATCGTGATGTCGCCCAAGCTGAGCAGCTTGTTCTTCAGCGTGTTCATGGTGAACGTCATGTCCCACGTGGCCGTCTTGTTGCTGATCGGCGTCGCCCGGAGGAGCAACTCGAGCCCGCGGTTGTCCACGCTGCCGGCGTTGACGAACGGATTGGCGGTGAACGCAAGCGACGGAGCCAGCGGGTCCAACAGCAACAGGTCCTTCGTTTTCTTGTCGAAGTACGTGAGCTCAACGCCGGCGCGATCCTGGAAGAAGCCGGCGTCGAAGCCCGCCTCGAACTCCGTGCCGCGCTCGGGCT
The DNA here is from genome assembly GCA_035277485.1 of Gemmatimonadaceae bacterium. GTDB lineage: Bacteria > Gemmatimonadota > Gemmatimonadetes > Gemmatimonadales > Gemmatimonadaceae > JADGGM01. The sequence continues at coordinate 16,392 of DATEKK010000189.1, read as the reverse complement.
TGAGGTGCGGGTTGCCCGGGCTCAGTTGGACGAGGCCAGGCCCAACGCCGCCCGATGGCGTGACGTACGGGGACGGCGCAAAGGTGCGGAGCGACGCGCCAGGATCGGGCGCGCGACCCGTCGTACCATACGCCGCGCGCAGGCGGAACGTCGAGACGACGGGCGACAACGATTGCCAGAACGGCTCCTGCGACATCACGTACGACGCCCCGACCTTGGGCAGGAAGAACGCGCCGTAGTCCTGGCCGAACGACGAGTTCTTGTCGATGCGCGCGCCTAACTGAAGGAACAGCGTTTGCCCGAATGCCAGTCCTTCCTGGGCGAGAAAGCCTAACGACTTGGCCTGGGCGAACGTCTGGTGCGACTCGCTGGACGAGGCGGACGACACGAGGTTCGACGAATTGTCCGCGAGGCCGAGGCCGACGCCGGCGAGATAGTTGTTGATCGTGTTGATGTACTGGCTGCCGAACGAAAGATCGGACGCGATGTGACCGTTCGAGCCGAATGTCAGCTTGATGTCGCCGAGGTAGTCGACCGTGTAGATGTGGATTGGATTCTGGACGTCCTCGACGTAGCCGTTGGCCTGGTCGCCGGCGTACCAGTTCTGGTCGTTCTTCGGGAAGAACGTGAACCCCTGGGTGGACGACAGGTCGCCGCCGATCGTAAGGCGGTTGGTGAGCCAGGAGAACGGATTGTAGTGGGCTGTCGCCGTTGGCGTGAAGCGCAACGTGGTGAGTTTGTTCTGGATGGCTTCGAGGCCCTGGATCGGCGTGCTGGTGCCGCCCGATCGCGTACCGTCGGGGTTCACCGTTACGGCAAACGGAGACGTCAGGAAATAGCCCTGCGTCAGGTAGCCGTAGTTCGCGTCGTCACCTTCCGGCAGGCGGTAGTCGTTGTAGGCAAGGCCTAACGAAGCGTCGAAGCTCAGCTCCGGATTTACCACCCAGTTGAAGCTCGTGCGACCGGTGCGGCGATAGTAATAGTTGCTCGCGGCCGTGCCGAGCTCGTTGCTCACGCTGCCGGAGACGAAGTAACCGAACGAGTCGCCACCGCCCCGCGCGCTGTAGTCGAGCGACTTCAAGTTGCCGTTGCGGAACACGCCGGCGTCGTTGAGCGGCTGGTCGGAGATGACGGTGCCCACCGGCTTGTTGAGGCACAGGTCCGCGCCGCCAGGCGCCGTATCGGCGGCACTGCACGTGCCGAACACTGACAGCGGCGTGAAGTTCGGCTTCACCTGGTCGTACTCGACGGCAACGCTCTGCGAGAACCTGCGCGAGCCTAACTGGCCATGCTTCGTGATGATCTGGATCACGCCCGCGGACGCGTCGGCACCATACAGCGTCGCCGCGGCCGGCCCTTTCACGACCTCGATGCTCGCGATGTCGTCGGGGTTGATGTCGTTGAGCGCGGTGACCGTCTGGCCGCCTAACCCCTCGAGGCCGTGGTAGGTGCCCACATCCTGCCGCGCGCCGCTCTCGACGCGGACGCCGTCGACGAACACGAGCGGTGCGTTCGACAAGGAGATCGAGGCGGGTCCACGGATTTGGATGCGCGGCGCCGCGCCGATCGTGCCCGCAGCCGACGTCACATTGACGCCCGCCACCCGGCCCTGCAGTACGTCGGTCACATTCACGGGCGCGGCTTTGGAATTGATGTCTGAGGCATCGATCGACGTTGCGGGCGCGCCCTGCGCCTCGCGCGTCTGATTGCCCGCCGTGCCGGTGACGACGATCGCCTGGAGCTCCGTCGCGCTGATGCGGAGCGCGAAGTCGGCCGTGACGTCGCCGCCATCGGGGACCGTCACCTGCTTCGTGGCGGGCGCGTAACCGATGCGCCGGACGGTGAGCGTGTACGTGCCGGCCGGCACGCGGGCGACGTGATAGGTGCCGTCCTCGCCGGTGACACCGCCTAACTCGGTTCCACCCAATTTGACGCCCGCGGCGGCCAGGGGCTCGCCCGTCTTGACGTCCGTGACCTTGCCGGAGATGGTGCCGAGCGCGCGCCGGTGCTCCGTTAGGCGGACGGCGGGCGGAATCCCAGTGGCAGCGAATGCGGGCGTTTGTATCGCGGCCGCTCGAGCCGGCTGCTGCGCCGGCAACGACTCGGCGACCATCGTGCCGCCCGCGAGCAGCGAGAGTGCGAGCGCTAAGCGGAGACCCATGATACCGTTCCTCACTTGATGTTGGGCACGGGTGGAACCTCGTGGACGGGTGAACCGGACCGGGAATGCGCGGACGGCGTGCTCGTTCGACTGCGGTAGGACGGGGTGAAGAAGGACGGAGAAGCCCAACGGAGAGCAGTCTTTCGCTATTGATACGGACAAATTACTATTGGTCCGGACAAATGATAACGTCCACCCCTCCCACGCGCCAGACTGACCTTCCCGCTCCACCACCGATCCCCAACTACCGCTCAACTGCCGCCGGCGGACTCACTTACCATGGACCTCCAGCTCCAACGCGAAATCCGCCGGCTCCGCCGCCTCAACGCGGTTACCCTGGGCGCACTCATTATATTGGCGGCCGCTGCGTTCACCGGCCTCGTCCGTCCGGCGCCATCGGCCAAGTTCGACGTCATCGACGTCGGCCGGATCAATGTTCGCGAGCCTGACGGAACCATCCGCCTCGCGATCTCCAACAAGGCCCATTTCCCCGACCCGATCATCGACGGGAAGACCTACCCGCTCCGCAGCGGCGCCAAGCCGGCCGGGATGATTTTCTTCAACGACCTGGGCGACGAAGACGGCGGGTTGATCTGGAACGGGAAGCAAGTCGGCGACGGGTACGACGCCGGTGCGTCGCTGACGATGGACCAGTGGCGACAGGACCAGACGGTTCAACTCTCGTACGAGGGCGGACCGCAGCACACCAACTGGGTTGGGCTGCGGGTGATCGACCGGCCCGAGAAGCCGATGGCGCCGATGCTCGACCGCGCGATGGAGGCCATGAAGTTGCCGGCCGGCGCGGCGCGCGACAGCGCCATGCGAGCCGTTCGACAATTCGCGATCGACAGCGGGCTCACGCCGGCGTCGCGCATCCTCATCGGGAAAGGGTCCGAGAAGGCGGCGACCGTGCGGCTCAACGATCCCGCCGGCCGCACGCGGATCCTGCTCAGCGTCGATTCGCTGGGCGCGCCCTCGATCCAGCTGCTCGATTCCGCGGGTCGCGTCACGTACCGCATTCCATCCGACGGCGCGGGCGCGCACTGACGCCGCTCCTCTTGCCACTCACGATCCCATCGATTGTCACCGATGCCTAACGTCATGACCGCGCTCCGGTTGTCTGCGCTTGCCGCGTTGGGCGCGACCACGCTCGCGGCGCAAACCGCGCCGGCCACGCCGCAATTCGCCACCACCGTGGAAATGCCGGCGCCGGTGCACGCCGGCGCGCCGTCGCCGGAGGCGCTCGCGCGCCTGGTGCTCGCGCGCTTCGCCACCGGGAGCGCCGAAGCGTTCGACAGCGTGTACCCCGATCCGTTAGGCCGAGTGGTGGTGGAAGGGGCCGTGCAGCGCAAGATGTTGCGGACGTCGGGGATCGGGCGCGTGTTGTGGTCCGATGCATCGCGCGCCGTGTTGCTGTTGACCGGCACGGTACACGAGGGTCACGCGACCGGCATCGAAACGGGATCGGACGAAACGAATCGCGTGCGCCGCTTGTCGGGGCTGTACGAAGCGCGGCACAGCGGCGGCGCATGGATGCTCGTGCGGCAGATCCCGTTCGACACACTCAACTACATCCGCGCGCACGTGCTGCACGTAGATATCGCGCCCGGCCGCGAGAGCCGCATCGTGGACACGCTCACGATCGACGCGGGCAGTCCCTATGGTTTCGCGACGCGCATCAACAACGCGACGGCGCCGCACGTCGTGCGGCTCGATGGCAAGCCGGTGAAGTATGCGTTAGGCGGCGGCGTGCTGTGGATCGATACGCGCGGCCGGAAGCCGGGCCGCGCGCAGCTGGTGCTCGCCTATTCGATTCCAGCGGAGCACGAAGCGAAGGCGGCCACCGGTGACTCGGCGAACGTCACGCCGCGGACGTCGCCCGATACCCTGCCCGCCTACGGCGCCATGAACAACACGGACGCCTGGCATCCGTTCTTCAATTACGACAGCGGCAACGACTTCAGCCAGCTCACCGTGACGGTGACGATCCCGGCGCAGTACCGCCTCACGACGTCCGTTCCGCAGACGGAAACCGTGAAGAACGGCGTCCGCACCGTGCACGGCACGAGCATCCACCCGCAGTTCCTGCTCGCGCTGCTCTACGATCGCGACTGGACGCCGGTCACGCAGCAGGTGAACGACGGCGAGTTCACGCTCGAGACGTTCTTCGCGCCCGGCTTCCACTTCTCGCCCGACACGATCGCGAAAACGGCGGGATTCGTGTACCACGTGCTCGTCCCGCGGTTCGGCGAGCCGCAGGCGCCGTCGCGCTACCTGGCGGTGGTGGAAGATCGCCAGTTAGGCCACAGCGGCTGGCAAGTCCGCATGAACAACGCGGTCATCTCGGGCGACAGCGCCATCATGCTCGATGAGCCGACGCTCGGTCCGTCGTTTGCGTTCGCGCACGAGGTCGCGCACGGCTGGACCATGAACTCGTCGGGCCTCGCCGCGAATTTCCTGCAGGAGGGCTGGGCGACGTTCTGCGAGTCGCTCGTGCTAGGCGCGGCGTATGGAAAGGACATGGAGCGCGCGTTCTGGGAGCGGATGCGCACGTCATACGTAACGGGGCTGGACCGCGCGGGATTCCTGGGCGGATTCGAGGGCAAGCAGAGCATCCTCGACAACCCCGACAACGGCCGTATCCACTACTCGAAGGGTTCGTGGATTCTCCACGAGCTCGACTACATCCTCGGCGATTCCACCTTCGATCGAGGTATGCGCGCGTTCATCTCGACCAACGGAGAAGGTCCGCACGGCTATCCCGAGTTCATCGCCGACATGTCCAAGGCCGCGGGCCGAGATCTCACGTCGTTCGTGATGCCGTGGCTCGCGGGCAAGTACATTCCCGACGTCGAAGCGCGCGTCGACGGTTCGTCGTTGGTCGTGACGCAGGCGCAGCCGGACGTCGTGTTCGATCTGCCGCTGGACGTGGCGATCGTCTCGGGCTCGGATACGACGCGCAAATCCGTTCACCTCACGTCGCGCGCCGACACCGTGCCGTTGGACAACCCCGGCGCCGTGACGCGCGTGCTTGTCGACCCGGATCATCACTTCCTGCTCAAGCGCCACTGGGGCGAGCGCGAACGATTCGTCCTCCATGCGCCTAACGCAAAAACCGTGGAGCTGGCCGGTAATTTCACGGCCAAGCCCATCGCCGCGACGCACAGCGGCGACGACTGGACGGTCGAGGTGCCGATGCCCGAAGGGCGCTACCTGTATCTCTGGCGCGTGGACGGCAAGAGCCCGTCCGATTTGGATGCCATCGCCGCCGTGAAGAACGCGCCGAGCGATTCCACCGCGCGCGCCGGCGTGCGCATCGTCCGTCCGTTAGTCCACCTGGATGACCGCGACGCGCGCTGAGCGCACCGCTTCCCTTTCCCGCGAGACCACATGATACACAAATGGTTCACGCCGCTCACGCGATGGCTCGGCTTCCGAACATACGTCGTGACATCGACGAGCATCGTAGGCGTCCTCTCGCTCGCCGCGTTCACCAAAGCATCGTCGAAGCCGCACTTCCAGGAGATCGACGTCGAGCGCATCAACGTCGTCGAGCCCGACGGCAAGCTGCGCATGACGATTTCCGATGCCGCGCGGTCGCCGGGTTGGGTGTTTCACGGGAAAGTGTATCCGGGTCGCCCCAAGGGCGCGGGCATGATCTTCTTCAACGATGAAGGTGAAGAAGATGGCGGCATCGGCTTCGGCGGCCGCACCGTGAACGGGAAAGTGACCGCCGACGGTGGTATCGCGTTCGATCACTACGAATCGGACGAGACCGTGACGCTCCGGTACTCGCAGGAAGGCACGCGCACACAACAAGGCCTCTTGATCACCGATCGTGCGGACGTTCCCATCACGACGATTCTCGCCAAGCAGGATTCGCTCAAAGCGATGCCGGCCGGTGCCGCGCGCGACTCGGCGATGAAAGCATTCGTCGAGAACGGCGGACATCCGCTTGCCGCGCGGCGGCTCTTCGCCGGGCGCGATGCCGATCACAATTCGGTCGTGAGCCTGTCCGATCCGCAGGGCCATCCGCGTCTCCGCCTGATGGTCGATTCGACGGGAGCCGCGAGCATTCAATTCCTGGACGTCGCAGGCCACGTGACGCGGACGATCGCCGCCGATTCGCTGGGGGCCACGCGATGAACGCCAGATCACTCCTGCCCATCAGCCTGACGGTCGCCGCCGCTGTCGCGTTAGGCGCGAGCGCGCCGGCGCAGTCGCCGCGATTCGAAGTCACAATTGCGCCATCCGCGCACGCGGGACCGCTCACCGGCCGGCTCGTCGTCGCCGTGAGCAAGCTCGAGAAGCCGGAGCCGCGACTCGCGATCTCGCCGCGCGGTCCGGCCGTGTTCGGCGTGGACCTCGACCAGCTTGCCGCCGGCAAAAGCGCGGTCGTCGACAATTCCGCGACCAGTTATCCCATGCAGCTCTCGGAGCTGCCGCCGGGCGACTACTACGTCGAGGCGGTGGTGAACGTGTATCAGCAGTTTCATCGGAGCGACGGCCACACGATCTGGGTGCACATGGGCGATGGCCGCGTGGAGTTCTTCAACTTCGCGGGCGGGAACCTGTACAGCGACGTTCAGAAGGTGCACTTCGACGGGCACAACACCATCAAGCTCACGGTCAACCACGTGATCGCCGAGGAGCCGAGGCCCGCCGATACGCAGTGGCTCAAGCACGTGAAGATCCAGAGCCAGCTACTCACGACGTTCTGGGGCCATCCGGTGTACATCTACGCCGACGTGCTGCTGCCCAAGGGCTACGACGAGCACCCGAACACCTATTATCCCATCGTCTTTCCGTTAGGCCACGCCCCCACCCCGTTCTCGTTCAACCCCGACTCGGCATCCGAGCGCCGGGGCGGCGAGCAGAATCCGCTCGAGCTCAGGCGCGGGGCGCGCATCAATCGCGTGTCGGGTCTCGAGAGCGGCTACGATTTCTACAAGCAGTGGGTGTCGGACAGCTTCCCGCGCGTCATCGCGGTCACGCTCGAGCAAGCGACGCCGTATTTTGCCGATTCGTACTCCACGAACTCGGCGAACGACGGGCCGTACGGCGACGCGTTCGTGCAGGAGGTGGTTCCGTATCTCGAGCAGCATTTCCGCATCATCCCCAAACCGTACGCGCGGCAGGTGGAGGGCGCGTCGACGAGCGGGTGGCAGACGCTCGCGCTGGTGTTGCAGCATCCCGATTTCTTCGGCGGCGGATGGGTGTTGCAACCCGACCCGATCGATTTCCGGCACTATCAGCTGACCAACATCTATTCGGACACCAACGCGTTCACGATTCCGAACGGGATGTTCACGCCGGCGGAGCGGCAGTTCCAGCGCACCACCGAGGGGCAGGTGGTGATCACGATGCGCCAACTGAGCCACTTCGAGGATGTGTTAGGCAGCCACGGCCGCTCCGGGTACCAGTTGGAGGCGTGGGAAGCGGTGTACGGCCCGGTGGGCCCGGACGGGTATCCGGTGGCGGTGTGGAACAAGCAAACCGGCGTGATCGACCACACGACGGCCGACTACATGCGCGACCACGGGTTCGATCTGCGCGCATACGCCCAACGCAACTGGGCGACGTTAGGCCCGAAGCTCGCCGGCAAGCTTCACTTTTTCGCCGGCGACATGGACAACTACTACCTCAATCTGGCGGTCTACGACTTCCAGGACTTCGTGGACAGCACGACCAATCCGCACTCGGACGCCGATTTCACGTACGGGCGCCCGATGAAGGGCCACGGCTGGCACTCGTACACGTGGGCGGAGATGGTGAAGAAGATGGCGGATGCCATAACGAGGGAAGCGCCGGCGGGCGAGTCGACGGCGGGATGGAACTACTAGACGCAAATAGGGGAAGCGGCGACTAACGTCGCCTGAGGGAAGCGCTGCGCTGAGGGAAGCGGCGGCTCGCGCCGTCTGAGGGAAGGGGGGCGCCCTCTTCCCCCAGGCGCCGTTAGGCGCCGCTTCCCCCAGCAACGCGCTTCCCGCAGGCGACGTCAGTCGCCGCTTCCCTTCTTACTTGTGCCAGATGTCCAAGTAGCCACTCGTCGCATGGTCGTTCGCGTTGCCTTCCGGCAACGCGATACGGCCGTCGACGACGATCGGCGAATTCCAGTGGCCCTCGCCGCACTCGAGCGTGGTGATCAGTTTGCCGGTGGACGGCTCGTATACGCGGAGGCCGCCGCGCGGGTCGTATACGTAAAGCAATCCGCCGGCAACCACCGGCGTCGTCCCGCCGTTCCGGTTCTTCCAGGCCGGCACGAGCTTCTCGTCGCGGAACGTCCATGCGGCCGTGCCGCCATTGTCGGCGGCGAAGAGCCACGTCGCGTTAGGCGTGTGCATCACCGTCAGCGCGGTAAAGAGGCGCGCGCCCGTCGGCGTGGATACGCTCTGGCGCTCACCGCCCCGGTGCGGCGTGGTGCCCTGCATCTGCGTCGTGTCGAGCAGCTTGATCGTGCCGTCCTTGCCGCCCTGCGCCACGAAGCCGCCGCCTAACAGGGCCGGCGACGTCGAGCCGACGTCGGTGTCGGTCTCGTCCAGCGATTGCGTGTTCTCGGGCGTGTAGTTGCCCAACATCCTGGTCGCCGTCGAGTCGAGCCGGATCGTCGCGTCGCCCCAGAACGTGTGGCCGTCCCACTTGCCGTTGCCGGTCGCGACGTAGATGTCGCCGGTGGCGGTATCGATCACCGCGCCGGTGCGTCCCCAGATTGCCGAACCGCTCTCCGCACACGTACTCGGCTCGATCATCGAGGTGGAGTCGCTGCACAGCGAGTTCCAGGTGTGCAACAACGCGCCGTTCGCCGCATCGAGAATCGATACGTGTCCCTGATAGGGAGGCGCGTCGCCGATATACCCGGCGGTGGCCGCGATCACGCGTCCGCGAAAATAATTGAGCGACGATGCAATCTTCTCGCGGTGCGCGAGCTTGGTGATCGCGGTGCTCCACATCGCATGGCCGTCGGACACCGCGAGCTTCTGGATGTGTCCGTCGGGCGACGCGGCGTAAATGGACTGCCGGTCTGGGTCGGCGACCGGCGTGGCATTCGTGATCTGCCGCGAGCCGGCCCACGATGAATAGTTAGGCGGTGTATAGGTCCAGAGCACCGTGCCCGCGGCCGCATCGACCGCGATCGTCTTGCCGTATGTCGTGGTGACGAAGAAGGCATCGTGCGATGCCCCGCCGATCTGGACGTCGTGCAGGTAGATGGCCGCCGCATCGACGGTGCCCTCGATCGCCACGCGCTCCTTGGCGAGCGACGCCACGTTGCTCGCGTCGATGCCCGTCGCCGCCGGCGAGGTGCCGGAGCCGGCGACATCCCACCCGAACCGCGGCCAGTCGCTGCCTAACGCGACCGGCGCGTCCCGCGTGGCAGCCGCGACAACAGCCGATCCAGTGAATACCGCCGCCACCAGCACGCTCGTTCCCATCACCCGTCCCATGGCACGGCCTCCCATGTCGTAGGCGCCGGCCCGCGCCGGCAGCACGCCCTCGCTCAAACTGGGCCGTATACCGCGTTCCGTCCAGACGGCTCGCGTCCGTCAAGATGTGATCGCGAGCACGCCGAATCACCATGCCACGCCAGCCGGCGAGCGCTGTAACGCGGATAAACCCCGACAGCGCATCGGCATTCGGCTGACGGACGAACGGACGGCCGCGAGCGATGTTGGACATAGTCGCGCGGCACTGTGCAGCGCGTGCGGGAATGGCCGTCCGGAGGCTCTCATGAACGAAGCGCATTTGCATCTCCTGCTCAATCACGTGCCGGTCATCGGTGCGATCGGCATCCTGTTCCTCGCGTTCGTCGCCTGGATGCGCGGCAGCACCGAAGTATTGCGAGTCACGCTGCTATTTGCCGGCCTCAACGCCGCGGCTGCCTTGGTCGTGTACCTAACGGGTGACGGCGCGGAGGACCTCGTGCGGAACCTGCCCGATATCTCGCGCGCGATGATCGAGCGCCACGAAGACGCCGCGCTCGTGGCAACCATTGCCGCCGGCGCGCTCGGCCTTGCTGCGTTGGTTGCGCTGCTCGTGTATCGCAAACGTGCGCTGCCGAGATGGGTCGCGCGTGCGACGCTCGTGGGCGCCTTCGTTCCGGTCGTCTTCATGGGATGGGCGGCGAACCTCGGCGGGCAGATCCGGCACACCGAAATCCGCCCCGGAGCGGCCGCCGTTACGGCGAGCCCGAGTTCTTCAGGGTCTCCGATGTCGCAGCGCTAGCTCGTCCGTGATGCGTTGCCGTTAGGTTGGATCGCGGATGGAGAGCTTCCTCGCGGGTCCGCCTTCACTATCTGACACGAATCTACGAGTTGATAGCGGACACACCCGACACAGACGGACAAGGCGGACCGAAGTGGTGATTGCTCGAGATGTCAGCGCTCGAAGCCGAACAAGAAGTTAGTTCTTAGTCTTGTCCGTCCGTGTCCGGCCTTGTCCGCGTTCACAGTCGTGAGACTCTCCTCATCGGCGGAGGCGGATTCACGAGAGCTCAGTCGTGCTCGCGCGTCCGCCTTCGCCTAACGCTTGCTGATGCGCACGCGCCAGACCTGCGGCCCTTCGGCCTCGTACGTCCAGTCGAACGTCTCCGGGCGTTCGGCCTGGAGCTGATACCGGAGCGGCTTGGGGTCGTGGTCGTTCACGAGTACCAGCGACTGGCCGGAGGTGAGGCTGTCGAGCGCGCGGAAAATGCTCGGATGCTTCTCGCGGGGAGGAATCGGGCGGACATCGAGCTCGATGGACGTCGTGGACATGTCGGCTGTCTCCTGAACGCTGCGGTGATACGACGCGCTCACGGGCGGTGCAGCGAACGCCCCGGGCGCGGTGTGACAGAAAGGCGCGGATTTCATTTGATGCGCGAGATTCGCACGAGCACGTAATCGGCGTGCGATTCGTCGATGTCGTACGCGTACCCGCGCTCGGCGAGCATCGGGAGCAGGAACTGCGGCACGCGCAGATTCAGCTGCACGAGCGTGTGGTCCTCGGGAAGCGTCTCCAGAGCGGTCAACGTCCGAACGAGCGGCTCGGGCGGCTCCATCCATCGGACATCGAGCCAAACCACGTTAGGCTCCGGTCCGAAGTTCGATGCGATGTCAGGCGCAGGACGGTCCGCGACTGCGCCGCTCGCGGTCGCCGCCGGCGCAGCATTGTTCGCCTGTGCGGCGCGCCAGAACCACACCGACCAATCGTCATCCGCCTGTGCCTGCGACTCGTGCGCGAACCCGCGCTTCTCCATCACGACATACAACGGCAGCGGTTCGAAAATCGCGCGGAGATGCAATACATCGCCCGGCGGGAGGTTGGCGACGGCGGCCATGATGGCGGAGAACGGCTCGCGCCCCGCGCGGAGATCGTCACGGACGTCGAGCGTGACCTCGGTCGCGCCCGTTGGGCGTGCAGCCGCGCCAACCGGTGCGTCTGCGAGGCGCGCGCCGGGTAGTGGCGTGGGCATGGGCGGCGACGCGGCCGGCGCGATGCCTAACGATGCGTTGAGATCGTCGAGCAGTGCGGTGCAACTCACCCCGGCCATGCGCGCGACTTGCTCGATCGTCACGAGCCGCGCCATGACGCGTCGCATCGCCCGGTTGCGCAGCTTGGCGAGCTGCGGCGCCGCACGGGCGAACACCTCGACAAGCGATTCGTCACGCGAGAGCACATCGCTCACGCGATCGCTCGCCACGACCGGAGTCTTACGGTTGGGCGCGCTCATGGCGGCGTGCCGAGTGCCACGCGGCCCAACTGACTGACGAACAGCACGACCGCGACCACAAAGAGCACGCCGCCCGTTCTCACCATGGTCGTCGAGCCAGCGCCGATGCCCGCGCCGAGCAACGCGATTGCCGATGCCATTGCGACGAGTTGTACGTGCGCAACGCGCGCCGAAAACGTTTCGGCGACCGTCGGCACCCGCTCTTTCCCCATGCGGCCGCGATACCGCGCGGTCCACGCGAGGAGCGGAACGATCTTGTAGAAGAAGCCGACGATGAACAGCACGACGCCGCCGAGGAGACCCACTGTCACATACGCGGTGTCGAGTCGGACATGATCCGCGCCGGCAGCGAATGTGATCGGGCCGAGAACGGCGCTAACGGCAAGGAAGCCGAGAGCGATCGCGGCAAACAACACTCCGACATCCAGCCGCCGCTTCACGCGCACGCGATGGAACGCGAACACCTGTTGAAGGAAGCACGCGATGCCCAATTCGATGAGCGCGATGCCTGTCCACCCCAGCGCGACACGCTGTGTGATGATGCCCGTTGCGAGCACCGGCACACCGGCGGCGAGAAGCGCGAGCGACGGTCGCGTGAATCGCGTGTTCGCGCCGTGGGCCAGCATGAACATCGGCAGCAACCGGTGCGACACACCAACGATCATCATCAGTGCCCACCCGATGATGGCGACGTGCAGATGCACGGCGAGCACACGGCCGCGCACGGCGGCGATGAATCCCGTCTGCAGGTTGTGAAGGAGAATGGCACCGAGCGCGAGCGTCGAGCTGAGAAACGTGATCGCGAGCGCAATGGCGGCCCACGTGGCATCGCGCGTGCGCGCCTTCGGCAGCGTGGCTGCTACATTGCCGACGGCCAGCACGACGCCGAATCCGACTAACGCAATGCCGGCATGGCGCAGCACCGTCGAGCCGCCGGCGACGCCGGCTGCGAAGCACGCGACTCCAGGCGCAAAGCTCCAGAAGCTCACGTGCCCGGCGCGCGTCGAGCACACGGGCGCACCGAGAGCGACCGGCAAGAGCTGATAGAGCGCGCCGAAGATCGTCATCGTGATCCAGCCGAGCGTGAACAGGTGCGTGACCGCGGCAACGTGCGGCGATGGATACGCACCGGCGGCAAGCTCGGGCGCGATCCAGACGAGGCCGAGCGCACCCGCGAAGAGAAAGAGTGTCGCGGCGGCAAAATGTTCGCCGGCCAGGCGCGTTGCGTTAGGCGCCGGTACCATCGCGCCGGGCGAGCGCGCGATGTGCGCGTCGAGCGTCACCCGCGCCGCACGCGGCGGTATCACGGCAGTCATCGGACGCGCTCCGCGTCGACGTGGCGCCATCCGAGCGCCGCGGCCACGTCGCGCGCGACGTGATCGAACGCCGTGCCGATCTCACTGAGCGGACGCGCGACCATCGCCGGGACACCTGTGTCTCCTTCCTCGATGATCCGACCGTCGAACGGGATCTCGCCGAGGAACGGGACGTTCATCTCGGCCGCAATCGCGTGCCCCGCACCGTAGCCGAACGTGCCGGCCATGTTCTCGACAATGCCGAGAACCGGCACCTCCAGCGCCTTGAACATCTCGATGGCCTTGCGCGCCTCGGCGGCGGCGACGCGCGGCGGTTGCGTCACCACGATTGCGCCCGAGAGTGAAACCGCTTGCGCGAGACTCAGGGGAACGTCGCCGGTGCCAGGCGGGAGATCGACGATGAGGACGTCGAGCGACGGCCACGCCACGCCGCGCGCGAATTGCTTCACGGCCTTCGACACCATCGGCCCGCGCCAAACCGCCGGCGACCCTTCACCGACAAAGAATCCAAAACTGATGAGCGGCAGGCCATGCGCGGTGAGCGGGATGATGTGCTTCTCCGGAGACATCCGAACGTGACGCGCACCATCTTCGATGCCGAGGAGAATCGGCAGACTTGGTCCGTAGATGTCTGCGTCGAGGAGCCCCACGCTGAGGGCGTCGCGCGCCAGCGCGAGCGCGAGGTTCGCAGCAACGGTACTCTTGCCGACGCCTCCCTTGCCTGCGCCGACGGCTACGACGTGACGAACGCTCGCGAGGTGCACCTGCTCGCCCCAGGGATCGGTCGGCTGGCGCGTGACGGGACGCGCCACCGGCCGCGGCGCGACGATCTCCACGGCGACGCCAATCGCACCGCGCGCGCGGAGCACCTCGGTAATGCGCTCCTCGAGTTGCGCCGGAACGGAGGGATCGGCCGTGCGCAGCGTTAGGCGAACCTTCACGCGGCCGGCGCATACGCTCACGTGGTCCACCATCCTGAGTGACTCGAGGTCCCGGTTCAGATTCGGGTATCGGACCTCGTGCAGCGCAGCGTGTACGGCGTCGGCGGTCAGCTCGCTTAAGCCGGACACGACCGGACACTGCCGAATACGGCCGGACGAGGTCTCAAGGGCGGTCGTGCGATCATCGTGCTCCATACGCGAATGGTCGCGTATGCAGCGCGCGCACGGCGTGACGGATGTCTCAGTGCGCCGAGAAGGGTTCGGCGGCGGGGAGCAGCGCTCGCAGACGGGCGAGATCGGGCACGAGTATGTCGTGGCGCCCGGCCGGGCGAATGAGGCCGCGCCGGCGCAGCTGCTTGAGCGCGCGGGAAACCGACTCGCGGGCCGCGCCGATCTCCACCGCGATCTCTTCCTGCGTGCGCTCGAGGTGGACGACGACACCTGCCGGCGTCGTGCGTCCCGCGCGGTCGGCGTAGTCCACAATGAGGAGCGCGAGTCGCGCGGCGACGTCGCGGAACGCAAGCGTTTCGGCGACGTGGACGAGGTGCCTCAACCGGCGGCCGAGCTCCCGGATGATGGCCTGTGCGATATCGGGATGCGCACGATAGATGTGCTCGAAATCGTCGCGAGGAAGAAAGATGAGACGCGACTCGTCGATGGTGATCGCGGACGCCGGATAGGGTCCGCCATCGAACAACGGAAGCTCAGCGACCGGACGTCCCGGCCCCTCGACGTGCAGCACCTGCATCTTTCCTTCCGGGCTCGTGCGATAGATGCGCACGCGTCCCGACTCGATGATGTACAGGCCGCGACACGACTCGCCCGCGGTGAAGAGCACGTGTCCCGCTCCCACGAGTCGCGACACGCACCGTGCGGCGAGACGCGTCAGCGCTGCGTCGTCGAGGCCGGCGAAGAGCGGGATGCCGCGCAACACGGCGTTGATCGTCATGCCCTGAAATATGGCTGCGCTGCCGGTTGCGCCAGCAGGCGATTTGCGACGCGTCGTGTGACAACCGTCACCCGGACCGCGCGTCGTCCATGCGATGCTTCGGCGTGGGGTGTCGTGCACCGCGACGCCACCACGTTAGACACAACGCGAAGGCGGAGTCGTCATGGACAATCGCGACGAGCGGGAGCGCGCGCTCTGGAGCGCGCTGGGCACCGTCATCGACCCGGAGATCGGCCTCGACATCGTCACGCTGGGCCTCGTGTACGGCGTCGAGATCACGGGCGATGCCGCGTGCATCACCCACACGCTCACGACTCCCGGATGCCCGATGGAGCGCATCATCACCGCCGGGATCCGTGAGGCTGCAGGAATGGTGGACGGCATCCGCACGATTGACACGCGGCTCGTATGGGATCCCATGTGGCACGCCGGGATGATCGCGGATGGCGCGTGGCCGCGATGAGCCCCGACCCCATCCGTGTTGCAACACGCGACGCCGGGGCTCGTCGCAGAGCCTTACGGAGCGGAATCGATCGCGGCGCGTAGTGCCGCGCAGAGCGCGACGGAATCGAGGCCGTGACGGTGGGCCGCTTCCTCTACGGTGAGAACGCCGCCGCAGCAGGTGTCGAGGCCGAAGCGCGTGAACACCGTCCCGGTTGCCGGGTGGTTGTGCAGGACGTCCGCGACCGTCCAGGTACCATCGAGAGGGCGTTCAGTCGTATCCATGGTGGCTCCGTGTGAGAAGCATTGATGTATCGGATTCCTGTCATGGGCGAAGATGCGGGTTGTACCATGCTAGAGAGTCAAGGGGTCTCGAGCGGGCGAGGCAGCGCTGATGTTGATCGGTGAGCTGGCGCGTCGGGCCGGGGTCAACGTGCAGACGGTGCGCTATTACGAGCGCCGCGGTCTTCTGGCCGAGCCGAGTCGCACGTTAGGCGGATATCGGCGGTACACCGAGGACGCGCTCGATCGGATGCGGTTCATTCGGCGCGCCCAGGAGTTCGGGTTCACGCTGTCCGAGATTGCCGACCTGCTGGTCTTGCGGCTCGATCCGCGGACGTCGACTGATACGATCAAGCGCCGAGCGCACGCAAAGATCGCCGACATCGACCGGCGCGTTCGCAGCCTCGAGCGTATGCGCCACGTGTTGCTCGATCTGGCGGGGGACTGCCGTGGTCCGATCGACGCGTGTCCGTTGTTGGGCACGTTAGGCGTACCGGGGTCCGATGCTTGAGATGCTCGAGGTGTTCCCTCGTCGAGCGATCCGACGAGCATCTACGCTCATGAGGAAACAGGCAAAGCACGGACAAACGGACAAA
>DATEKK010000188.1:0-20584 GCA_035277485.1 Gemmatimonadaceae bacterium | reverse complement strand
TCGGATGGCGTGGCTGAGACCTTAGGCGATGGTTACATGCTCGGCGCCGGCGTCCCGTCGGACCACTTGTCCACGACCACCGCGAATATGCGTATGGGAGGAAAACTGCTGAGCTGCGGATACGCTCGCGCGGATAGGTGCCAATAGTCAACCGATATGACGGGAGAATTCTTCAGGTTCGCACCCCAGGCCGCATCGCCTTCGCCTGCTTCGTAGAACATCAAGTGCGGCCCATTGTGGTCCCCGTTGTCCGTCAGATATGACGACCTCCCCATCATGTAGCACACCGCTCCGGGCTCCAGGGCCGGCAATTCCTTTTTGTCTAACGACACCCGGATCGCAGCAATGACCTCGTCCTTGGAATGTCCGGCCAGCAGCAATGCGGTGCGCTCATCGGCGAACGGCAGCACCGACCGCGCCGCCGGAGGGTTGAGACAATCCGCGCCTCGAATCTTCGGGTTCCAGAATTCGGGACTGTCGAAGGGTCCCATCCACCCGCGTTCCACCATGCACACCCAGCCGTTGGTGCCCCGCACGGCCGTTTCGTAGCCGTGCCGGCCCAACACCAGCACGGTCGCGTCGCGCGAGATGGCGTTAGGCGCGGCGCTGCGCGCCAGCACAATTTCCGCCCGGCGATCCATCAGGTACTCGCTCACCGGGGCCATGCTGCCGTACCGCAGCTGGGAATTCTGTGCGGCAGCACGCCCGGGCGCGATCAGCGCCCCGGCCAGCAGACACGCGCCTAACGCAATGTTGCGCGCCGTGCGCTGCTGCCGTCGCTGCCGGCTGGCCTCGAGCAGGTCACTCATGTCGAAGACCGGCCGAATCTCGAAGACGCTGCCGTACTCGAGGGCCGGATGCTGCGCCATGAGCTGTGCCGCATGGCTCATGTCGCGCGCCTCGATCACGAGAATGCCGCCGAGTTGTTCCTTGGTTTCGGCAAATGGGCCATCCGTCGTTGCGACCTTGCCGTTCTTCCAATACAGGGTCAACGCCGTATCCGCGGGCTCGAGCGCCTCACCGCCAGCCCAGTGTCCGTTGGCGCGAAGATGGTCGTCGTACGCGAAGCATCGGTCGAACATCTCCTGTTCCTCGCTCTCCGTCATGGCGTCGCGTTTGCCCTTTTTGTAGTAGCCGAGACAGATGTACTTCATTGTTCGTTCGCCTCATGGTGAAAGCCGACAGGACAGCGAACCGGGTTGGGCGGTCCATCATTTAGTCGTCGCGCAGAACACCAAATCGACAGCAGCGACAACTATTTTTCCGTCAGGTCAGCGAGCTGCTTCGCGAGAAACCGGCGCTCGGGTTCGTGCCGCGCCAAGCTGAGCGCCGCCTCGTACGACGCCCGGGCTTCCGGAATCCGGCCGAGTCTGCGGCACAGATCCGCACGGGCCGAGTGCACGAGGTGATACTGCGAGAGGTGCTCGCGCGCCAACAGGTCATCGATCAGACGCAGACCCTGCTCCGGCCCGTCGCACATGGCAATGGCGACCGCGCGGTTGAGCTCGACGACCGGCGATGGCTGAATCGCCAGCAGCCGGTCGTAGAGCAGCGCAATCTGGCGCCAATCCGTCGCGGGCGACGAGGAACTCTCGGCGTGGACCGCGGCGATCGCCGCCTGCAAGGTGTACGCACCGAAGCGATGGGAGCCGAGCGCGCGCTCGGTGAGCGCGATGCCCTCGGCGATCTGGTCGCGATTCCACACGGTCCGATCCTGGTGCTCGAGCAGCACGACGTCTCCCTCAGGCGACGTTCTGGCGGCGCGGCGCGACTCCTGGAGCAGCATGAGGCCTAACAGACCCATCACCTCGGGCTCAGGCAGCAGGTCGAGCAACAGTCTGCCGAGGCGAATCGCCTCGTGGCTGAGGTCTGCGCCCGTGAGCTCGGACGAGTATCCCTCGTTGAAGATCAGATAGACCACGTGGAGAACCGGTGCTAACCGGGCGTGCACATCCTCGGCGCCCGGCACCTCGTACGGAATCGCCCTCGCCCGGATGACGGCCTTCGCGCGCACGATGCGTTGGGCGAGTGTCGCCGGCGTCACGAGAAAGGCCCGGGCAATCTCCTCAGTCGTTAGGCCGCAGATGTCGCGGAGCGTGAGCGCCACCTGCCCTTCCGGCGGCAGCGCGGGATGGCAGCAGGTGAAGATCAAACGGAGGCGATCGTCTTCGATCTCGTGGCCGCCGGTGCTCGCGTCGTCCAACCGCGCCTCCGCATCGAGCGCATACTCCCGCTGCGTTCCATCACGTCGCGCGCGGCGGCGCATGCCATCGATCGCCTTGAAGCGCGCCGTGGAAATCAGCCACGGTCTCGGCTTGTCCGGAATACCGGTGCGAGACCAGGACTCGAGCGCGGCGTCGAATGCATCGTGCATGGCCTCCTCGGCGACATCCAGATCGCCGAGGAGGCGCACGAGCGTCGCGAGGACCCGGCCCGATTCCGATCGGTACAAGGCGTCTATGGTCCTTCTGAGTTGCTCGGGCGCGGGCGTCGGCATGGCGCTGAGTACGTAATGACCACGACAGCTTGGACGGCTATTATATACCCGTGCGCGCATTCCGGACATGAACCACTCGGCACTCCTGGGCTCGGCGCTGCAGGCGCTGCTCCGCAACAAGATGCGCAGCCTGCTCACGATCCTCGGCATCACGATTGGCATCGCCGCCGTGATCTGCGTCGTGGCCATCGGTAAGGCCGGTCAGACGCGGGTCCAGGACCAGATGAACAACCTGGGCGACAATCTCGTGTGGATCGAAGCCGGCGGCCGCGCCGTGAATGGCGTCCGCACGGGCACACACGGCGTGCCGTCCCTCACGGTCGCCGACGCGCAGGCCATCGCGCACCAGGTGCCGCTCATCACGCGCGTCTCGCCTAACGTAGATGGCTCGATCCAGGTGGTATACGGCAACCAGAACTGGTACACGCACTATCGCGGCATCGCGCCATCTTTCTTCGACATCAAACGGTGGCCGACCGCGAGCGGCGCGATCTTCACCAACGATGATGTCGATCGCGCCGCCGACGTCTGCGTCATCGGCCGCACCGTGCGCGATCAATTGTTCGGCTCCGAAGACCCCTTGTCGAAGGTCGTGCGCGTGAACGGCCTGCCATGCCGAGTGGTCGCCACGCTTCAGCCCAAAGGGTTATCGGCATCGGGTCAGGATCAGGATGATCTCATCGTCCTCCCATACACAACGGTGATGAAGAAGATCAGCGGCAACGATTGGCTCGACGACATTCTCTGCTCCGCCGTGTCGCAATCCGCCGTGCGGCTCGCGGGCGACCAGGCCGCCGCGGTGCTGCGCGACCGCCATCACCTGCGCGGCGACGAAGAGGATGATTTCAACATCCGCCATCCGGAGGACGTCATTCAAGCGCAGATGGAAGCGAGTCACACCATGACGATGTTGTTGGTCGCGATCGCCTCGATCTCGCTGCTCGTGGGCGGCATCGGTATCATGAACGTGATGCTCGTGTCGGTCACGGAACGGACGCGGGAGATCGGCGTGCGCGTCGCGGTCGGCGCGACTGACGACGCCATTCAACTTCAATTCCTGGGCGAGTCGGTGATGTTGAGCCTCGTGGGCGGCGGCGCCGGCGTGCTGTTGGGCATCGTCGCATCGTTCACCGTTGGGCGGGCGCTGGGCTGGCCCATGCAATTGTCGGCCGAGGGGATCGTGTTGGCCGCGCTCTTCTCCGCCGCGGTGGGTGTGTTCTTCGGGTACTATCCGGCGCGCAAGGCATCGCGGCTCGATCCGATCGAGGCGCTACGCTATGAGTGACCCGATCTCGCTCGGGCCGGCGGTGGTGCCGTGGTGGCGCCGGCGCGCGACGCTTGCGTTAGGCTTAGTCCTCGCCATCTGCATCGCGGCGGTGATCGGCCTGCGCGGCGGATCGCAGCTCCAGTACTTCACGGCCGCGGTGACGCGCGGCGACATCCGCGACGTGGTGGACGTGACGGGGACGCTCAACGCCGTGCGCACCGTGCAGGTGGGGTCGCAAGTCTCGGGCACGATTGCCAAGTTGTACGTGGATTTCAATTCGCGCGTGCACGAGGGCGACCTCGTCGCCGAAATCGACCCGCGTCTGCTGCAGGGCGCGCTGCTGCAAGCCAACGCGGACCTCGCGGACGCGCGCGCGGGTGTCATCGCCGCGCGCGCGACCGTCGAGAAGCTGCGCGCGTCGTTGGTGCAGACGAAGGCAGACTACGACCGCGCGGTGCAGCTCGCGCAGAACGGCGCGATGACGCAGTCGGAGCTCGACCTGGCCACCGCGAACTACAACGGCGCAAAAGCATCGGTCGACGCGGCCGTCGCGAACGTGGCGCAGGCGGAAGCCGCCGTGAGTCAGAAGGATGCCGCTGTCACGCTCGCCAAGACGAACCTCTCGTACACCGTCATCCGGTCGCCCATCAACGGCGTGGTGGTATCGCGCAACGTGGACGTTGGACAGACGGTCGCGGCATCGCTCCAGGCTCCCACGATCTTCACCATCGCGCAGGACCTGACACAGATGCAGGTGTACGCGAAGATGGACGAGTCGGATGTCGGACGGATCAAGGTTGGGCAGCACGTCACGTTCCAGGTAGACGCGTTCCCGAAGGACACGTTCTCGGGCATCCTCGAGCAGATGCGCATGAACGCGACGACGGTGCAGAACGTGGTCACGTACGATGCGATCATCGACTGCGCCAATCCCGATGGCAAGCTGTTCCCCGGCATGACGGCGTACGTGACGATTCCGGTGGCTAGCGCGCACGACGTGGTGCGGGTGCCTAACGGAGCGCTGCGCTATCGCCCGCCGTTGGCGCCGGAGGAGATCCACGCGCTGTACGCGAAATACGGCATCGCGGGCGACAGCGCGCCGGTGGCGAACGCCGGCGGCGATGAGGCGCGGCGCCCGATCGCCGCCGGCCAGCGCACGGCCGCTGGCCGCCAACACGCGACCACCGCCGTCGTGTGGAAGCGCCTGACCGACGGGACCATCGCGCCGGTCGAAGTCGCGTTGGGCATCACCGATCACGCCGTGACCGAGGCGACGTCGGTGATCGTTGGATCGCTCGCGCCCGGCGACGTGGTCATCACGGGCTCGCTGTCGGCGAGCTCGCCGGCGCCGCCGGGCGCGCCGTCCGTTAGGCGTTGACCGCCGTGTCTCCCCCGCAGGCGCGCGTCGAACCCGCCGTGCTGCGGGTGCACGACGTCCACAAGTACTACAACATGGGCGAGACGCGCGTCCACGCACTCCGCGGCGTGAGCCTCGAGGTCGAGCCGGGCGGATTCGTCGCGGTGATGGGCGCGAGCGGTAGCGGCAAGTCGACGCTCATGAACATCCTCGGATGCCTCGACAGGCCGAGCAGCGGTCACTACCTGTTGGATGGCGCCGACGTCTCGCAATTGGACAAGCGCGCGTTAGCCACGATCCGCAACCGGCGGCTCGGCTTCGTCTTCCAGGGGTTCAATCTCCTGGCGCGCACGACGGCGCTCGAGAACATCCTGCTGCCCACGCTTTACACGAAGATCGACCAGCCCGAGCGTGCGCGCCGCGGCGCCGAGGCGTTGTCGCTCGTCGGCCTCGAGAATCGCGCCGACCACTTCCCGTCGCAGATGTCGGGCGGCCAGCAGCAACGCGTGGCCATCGCGCGGGCGTTAGTCAATCAACCCGCCGTGCTCCTCGCCGACGAGCCGACGGGGAATCTCGACAGCCGCACGTCGGTCGAGATCATGCAGGTGTTTCAGGAGCTCAATGACGGCGGCCTGACGATCGTCATGGTGACGCACGAGCCCGACATCGCGCAGTTCGCGAAGCGCATGATCGTGTTTCGCGACGGACGCATCCGCACGGACACGACCGTCACGGATCGGCCGCGCGCGCGGGCGATGCTGGCGACCATGCCGACGCTCGACGACTGATGATCTAGAGCCGGACGCGTCGCAGCAGTTGGGCGTTCGCCGCGACGATGATCGTGCTCAGCGACATGAGCACGGCGCCGACCGCCGGCTGTAACACGATGCCCCAGCGAGCCGCCACGCCCGCGGCTAACGGAAGCGCGACGATGTTGTATCCCGCTGCCCACCACAGGTTCTGCACCATCTTGCGATAGGTGGCGCGACTCAGCTCGATGATGCGCGGAATGTCGCGCGGGTCATTGCGCACGAGCACCACGTCGCCGGCCTCGACGGCCACGTTCGTGCCGGCGCCGATCGCCACGCCCACATCCGCGGTGAGCAACGCGGGCGCATCGTTCACGCCGTCGCCCACCATTCCGACACGGGCACCCGAGCGCTTCACCTCCTCGACTTTCGCAGCTTTCTGTTCGGGCGCCACCTGCGCGAACACTTCGCTGATGCCGACATCGGACGCCACGGCACGGGCCACCGGCTCCGCGTCACCGGTGATCATGATGACCCGCACGCCTTGCGCCTGGATCCGCCTGACGGCCTCTCGCGACTCAGGCCTAACGGCGTCGGCCATCGCGAGAACGGCCACCGGGCTGTCGTCGCGCAAGACGGTAATCGTTGCCTGGCCGCGCGCGGACGAGCGCCGCACCGCCTCGGCAAGCACTGACGGGAGGTCGACCTGGAGTTGCCGCAGCAATGCCGGACCACCGACGCTGACCTTGTGGCCGTCTACTCTGGCGCTCGCGCCCTGCCCTGCCATGGATACGAAGTCGGACGCCGGTGGTACCTTCAATTTCCGATCGGTGGCCGTCGCCACGACGCCGCGCGCGATGGGATGCTCGGAATCGCGCTCCACGGCCGCGGCCAGCCGCAACGCATCATCTGCCGATGTGTCCGGCAGGGTGGCCACGTCCACGACGCGAAATTCGCCGCGCGTCAGCGTGCCGGTCTTGTCCACGAATATCGCGGTGAGATTGCGCGCCTCCTCGAGACCGCGCCGGTCGCGCACGAGCAATCCATTGCGTGCCCCGAGGGTTGTGGAGATCGCGACGACGAGCGGAATCGCCAGGCCTAACGCGTGGGGGCACGCGATGACGAGCACCGTCACCACGCGCTCGATCGCGAAGGACGCCGACGCGCCGGCAACGCGCCAGCCGACGAACGTGAGGATCGCCGCCGCGATCGCGATGATCGTGAGCGCGAAGGCGGCGCGGTCCGCCAACGCCTGCGCGCGCGATCTCGAGGTTTGCGCCCGCTCCACGAGTCGCATGATGCCGGCGAGCGCCGTGTCGTCACCAATGTGCGTGATGCGCACGCGAAGCGATCCAGACCCGTTGAGCGTTCCGCCGACGACGTCGCTCCCGACTTTCTTCGCGACCGGCACTGACTCGCCCGTGATCATCGACTCGTCGACGTCGCTCTCGCCCGCGATGACTGCCCCATCGGCGGGGACGCTGGCGCCCGGACGCACCAGCACGACATCGCCGACCCTGAGATCCGTTAGGCGAACCTCCTCGAGAGCGTCCCCGGCAACGCGCGTGGCCGTGGACGGCAAGAGCTTGGTCAGCTCCTTGAGCGCGCCGCTCGCTTGCGCGATGGAGCGCATCTCGATCCAGTGACCGAGGACCATGATAGTCACGAGCGTCGCGAGCTCCCACCAGAGGTCCATTCCGGGATAGCCGAACGTGACCGCCAGGCTGAACAAGAATGCGACCGTGATCGCGAGCGCGATCAGGGTCATCATCCCGGGCCGCCGGTCCGCGAGCTCGTCCTTCGCGCCGCGGATGAACACCCAGCCGCCGTAGAAGAACACCGCGGCGCCGAAGATCGCTGGTATGAAGCGGGCGCCCGGGAACGTCGGAGCAGCATAGTGGAACCAGTGCTGGAGCATCGGCGCCCAGAGCAGCGTCGGAATGCTGAGCGCGAGCGTGCCCCAGAACTTCTTTCGGAACATCTCGACGCTGTGGCCGGCGTGCTTGTCGTGCGCGCCATGCGTGTCGTGCACGCCGTGCGCGTCGTGCGCGCCGCTCATGCGGGCGGCCGGTTCAGCGGGCTGCATCGCCTCGACGGCCTAACAGTAGGCCTGACGGAACGAGCGTGAGGGCGAGCATCGCGCTCACCAGATCGAGATAGTGGCCGACGCTATGCGGCAGGCCCCACCCCATGCGCGGGAACAGGCGCAGCGCCTCGCAGACATGGATGAGGACCACGCCGAGCAGCCCGAGTGCGCCGAGACCCTGCACCGCCGTCGCAGCCGTCGGCGCGCGCCAGAGTCGGAGACCGATCCAGATGATGAGGGGACTCACGACGACGAACGCCGTTAGAGCACGAGCAGTCGCGTCCATGATCTACGCAATTTAACAGGCCTGGTCATACAAGCTCTCGAGCCACCGTTCGGCGGCGGCGAATGTGATCGGGCGGTGCCAAACCCGTCGCGGATCGCATCACAGAGTAGTTGCCTACAAAGTAGGTACGTACTTCATGATGGCTGTTGACCGACGTGCATCCTCGCCGTGCCGAGCACCACCGTGGCCGAAAACCTCACAACGACCAGGACATCGACACGCTCCTGTCGGCTCTAACCTGGCCCACCTAACGGCTGCGGCGCCTAACGCTTGGGGGACGATCTCCCCGCGTTGCCCCGCTCATCCAAGCGCGTCGCACAGCGTCACGAAGCGAGAGTCCGTAGCTCGCTCACGAACCGCCATGGCCCGAGCAAACACCGAACTACTATAGTATTCGCCGAGTCCGCCAAGGGCCTTCTGGTGGAATTCTTGGTTTTCTGTAACGTTACCCATGCCCGAGACCCCCCAACTCACCACCGCCCTCAGCGACCGCTACGTCATCCAGCGCGAGCTGGGCTCAGGCGGCATGGCCGTGGTCTACCTCGCGCACGACCGCAAGCTCGACCGCGACGTCGCGCTCAAAGTCCTCCGCCCCGAGCTCGGCGCCGTGCTCGGCGCCGAACGCTTCCTGACGGAAATCAAAATCTCGGCGCAGCTCGACCATCCGCACATCCTCACGCTCATCGATTCGGGCGACGCCGACGGGATGCTCTACTACGTGCTGCCGTACGTCCGCGGCGAGACGCTGCGCCACAAGTTGAACCGCGAATACCAATTCTCCATCGACGAAGCGTTCACGATCACGAAGCAGGTGGGCAGCGCGCTCGACTACGCGCATCGCCAGGGGCTCGTGCACCGCGACATCAAGCCCGAGAACATCCTGCTGCAGGAAGGCGAGGCGATGCTCACCGACTTCGGCATCGCGCTCGCGGTGAAGGAAGCCGGCGGCAATCGCCTAACGCAAACCGGCCTCTCGCTCGGCACCCCGCAGTACATGAGCCCCGAGCAGGCCACCGGCGACCGCACGGTGGACGGGCGCAGCGACCTGTATTCGCTCGCCTCGGTGCTCTACGAGATGCTGGTGGGCGAGCCGCCGGTGACCGGGGCGAACGCCCAGGTCATGATCGCCAAGCTCATGACGGAAAAGCCGACGCACGTGCGCGTGCTGCGCGACACGGTGCCCCAAGCCGTGGACGACGCCATCACCCGCGCGTTAGCCAAGACGCCCGCCGATCGATTTGCCACGGCGGGCGATTTCGTGCGCGCGCTCGAGGCCGGCCTCAAGTCCGCCGCGACGGTACCGCTCCCGGCCGCTGCCCAACCACGGCGCTCCCGTCTAACGTTAGGCATCGTCGCCGCGGTGGTCGCCGCGGTCGTGATCGGCGCGCTGGCCATGCGCGGCCGCTCGGCCCCGATCGCGGGAAGCCAGGCCTCGCTCAGCAGCAAGACGCAGCTCACGGTCTCGGGCGGCATCTATTTTCCGGCCATTTCGCCGGACGGCAAGCAGCTCGCGTTTGTCGAGCGCCATTGCACGGGCGCCGACTGCACATACTCCATCGTCGTGCAGGATGTCGGCGGTACCACGACGCGCTCCATCCTCGAGGGCGCGACCTCGATGTACGAGCTGCACTGGAGCCCGGATCGCCGCAACCTGATCATGAACGGCACGATCGGGGGGCGTTACGGGACGTACATGCTCTCCGCCCTTGGCGGCCCGCCCAAGTTTCTCACGTCGGGCGCCGCCGCGTTCTACGCCGACGGCGATTCGCTGCTCATCGGCTCCGGCAATTCGCAGGACTCCGTGTATTGGGTGGGAGTGGCCGGACTCGATGGCGTCATTCACGACAGCGTCCCGGTGCGCGGCAACGGTCAATCCCTCGCCCGTCTCTCGGCCATCCCGGGGACGCGCTGGATTCTCACGCTCATCGTCCAGGCGCCCCACGGCCTGTGGCAGG
This sequence comes from Gemmatimonadaceae bacterium, assembly GCA_035277485.1. Lineage (GTDB taxonomy): Bacteria > Gemmatimonadota > Gemmatimonadetes > Gemmatimonadales > Gemmatimonadaceae > JADGGM01. The sequence continues at coordinate 10,387 of DATEKK010000188.1, read as the reverse complement.
TGATCGGCCGCGACGGCAAGGTGGCGGACCGCGTCGTGAACCAGTGCACGTGTGGCGGGATCGGGACGGTGGACGCCGTGTGGCTCAATCGCGCCGGCGATGCCGCCGGTGAATCCGTGGTGCGCATCGCCATCGATCCAAAGACCGGCCGCCTCTCGGCGAAGCAGGACACGATGGTGACGGGGATGTTCACCAACGTGAGTGTGACCGCCGACGGGTCGAGGATGGTGATGGATCAGGGCACGTTGGATTACAGCGTCTGGACCAGCACCGTGCCGCAGCTCTTGACCGGGCAGCTCGACGCCAGTCCGTTAGCGCGCGCCTCGAACGCCGTCCTTGCCTGGATCTCGCCTAACGGCCAGCGCCTGCTCGTTCGGCGCGTGGTGCCCACCGTCGGCGAACACACGGAGGAGCGCTTCAGCATTCGCCCCTATGACGGAAGCGCCGAGTCGCCGCTCGCGGCGAGCGGGACGATCCGGGATGCGACCTGGGTCGACTCGACTTCGGTGTCGGTCGTCGAGACTGGGCCGCAAGGCAAGGTGCACCTGGGGTTGATCGACGTCACGACCGGCGCCGAACGCGATCCGTTAGACCTGTCCGACTCGTCGATCGCCGATGCGACGTTCATCCCGGGCGGCTGGGCTTACATCCCAATTACCGGTGCGAACCTCGTGCTGCAATCCGGCGGCAGGCACCGCACGGTGTCACTCCCGGCCTGGTTCAGCCGGTTCATCGCGCTGACCGCAGATCCGGCGCACGGACGGGTCTTCGTCACCGGCTTCAACCGCGCCACGAATGACACCATCGGTGTGGCTGCGGTTGACGTATCGACCGGTGCCGTCACCAAGTGGGCGTCGACGTTCGCCGAAGATGGATGGATCTCGCTGCTGGATGGCGGCGTGCTCCTCTGGGTGCATCGCACCGCGGAACGGGTCGAGCTGTTCAAGCTCACGGGACCCGGCGCGATGCAATCGTTAGGCAGCCCCGCGGTACCGCTCTTTCTGACGAGCGTGTCGGCCGATCTCAAGCGCGCCACGGCGGTCGAGCGCAGCTATAACGCCGACGCCTGGATGTTCAACGTGGTGAAGCGCTGATCTCGCGACCTGCCCCAAAAATGAGCCGGCGGCTTGCCCATCAAGCGACGATTGGGCTGCGCGTGTATCCCCAGTATTACGGTCATCACACCATTCATCCTGCGTTAGCACGCGGACGCGGACCAACGCGGCTCCAGGTGCCGGTTTACCGGCGTTCACGGGCCCTGGAGGCGGGCATTTTCCCGGCATGTGCAAATGGACGCCCGACAATCGTCTCCTTATGCGGCACGCGGCGCGGACTGCCGCGTGCGAAGCAGCCTTACTGGCGCCGGACTCGGGAGACCCTATGACACCCCGCCTGATCACGACCCTGCTGCTCGGACTCGTTTCGAGCCGATTCGCCGCCGCGCAAACCAGCGTCGCCGCACCAGCGACGGCGCAGGTGCCCGTGACGAAAGTCGTCCTCTTCTCCTCCGGCGTCGGTTATTTCGAGCACTCGGGCTCGGTGACCGGCAACAGCTCGACCCAGCTTCGCTTCAAGACGAGCCAGATCAACGACATCCTCAAGTCGCTCGTGCTCCAGGATCAGGACGGCGGGCGGGTGGGCGCGATCACCTATCCGTCGCAGGATCCGTTAGCCAAGACGCTCAAGAGCTTTCAGGTCGACATCACCCAGAATCCGAGCCTTGCCCAACTGCTCAATCAGCTGCGTGGCGCGCACGTCACCGTTCAACGGCAGACCGAAAAACTCTCGGGCATCATCTTGGGTGTCGAGACGCGCGATAAAGGCGGGGAGAAGAGCGATTCCTTCGCGGTGCCCGTGCTCAATCTCCTAACCGGCGCGACGATTCGTGCGGTCGAGCTGCCGTCGATCACCAACCTGACATTGGATGATCCGCAACTCGAGGAGGAGCTGACGCGCGCGCTCGGCGCGCTGGTGCAGGCGCGTGATCAAGATCAGAAGCCCGTGACGATCAACTTCACAGGCACGGGTGAGCGGCGCGTTCGCATCGGCTATGTCGTCGAGACGCCCGTCTGGAAGACCAGCTACCGCTTGCTCCTGGGCGACAAGGAGAAATTCGGCAAGCTGCAAGGATGGGCGATCATCGAGAATCAGACGGAAAGCGATTGGAACCACGTGTCGCTCTCACTCGTGAGCGGCCGGCCGATCTCGTTCGTGATGGATCTCTATCAGCCGCTGTACGCAACGCGGCCCACCGTCGTTCCCGAGATGTACACCGGCTTGCGCCCGCAGCTGTACGAGGGCGCGACCGCGGCGGATAGCGCGCGCGTGCAGATGAAGGCTGGGCCCGGGGGTGTCGGCCTCCGGGGCCGAATCGGCTACGATCAGAATGGTCGACCGATGCCGCTGGCGCTCGACGAAGTCGTGGTGACCGGGCAGAGCACCGCCTCGCCTCTGGACGCCGCCGCATCGGTTCAGGCGGTCGCGTCGGCCGCACGGTTAGGCGCGCTCTTCCAGTACACCGTGCCCGACGTCACCCTCGCGCGGCAGAAGTCCGCCATGCTGCCGATCATCACCGACAGCGTCGGGGTCGAGCGTGTCTCGATTTACAACGCGTCGGTGCTCAGACCCTATCCCTTGAACGGCGTATTGCTCGAGAACACGACGGGCAAGCACCTGCTGCAAGGTCCGGTCACGGTGCTCGACAAGGGCGTCTACGCCGGCGACGCGCGCATCGACGATGTGCCGCCGGGCCAGCAACGATTGCTCAGTTACGGCATCGACCTCGACATGCTGGTCGACGACACGAAGAGCACCCAGAACACCACGGTGCTCACGGCGAAGATCGATAAGGGTGTGCTCACCGTCAGCCGCAAGCTCGTCTCGTCGCAGGAGTACGCGGCCGACAACAAGACCAACAACGACAAGATCCTCGTCATCGAGCGGCCACGCCGCTCCGGTTGGAATCTCGTCGACACGCAGAAGCCGTTCGAGACGACCCCGGACGTGTACCGATTCAAGGGGACCGCCGTCGCTCACAAGGTCACCGTCCTCACGGTGAACGAAGAATTCGTGACCAACGAAACGATCATGCTCGCCTCGGCGGCCCTGGACCAACTCGTGTTCTACAGCCGGACGGGGAGCGGAGCGGGCGACATCCCGCAACGCGTGCGTGACGCGCTCGGTAAGGCGATTCAGCTCAAGCAATCCATCGCCGACGTTGAGGCAGACATCAACGCGCACACCCAACGCGTGGGCGAGATCACCGCCGAGCAGGGCCGGATGCGCGAGAACATGAAGGCGGTCGCGCAGTCGACGGAGTACTACAATCGGCTCCTGGCGAAGCTCAACGAGCAAGAGTCGTCGATCGAGAGCCTGCAGAAGGAACGGGACGCGCTCACGGCGAAGCGGGACGCGTTAAGTCACGAGTTGGACGAGTATCTCAGCGGGCTGACGGTGGATTGAGCCGTACGCCAGGTCAGCGGCCCACGGCCACCGTGAGGCCGGCGTAGACCGTGCGCGCCGGCGACGGCTCGTAGTACTTACCGTTAGACGCGTTGACGTTCACCGAGCCGATGTATTTCGCATCGAACACGTTGTCGATGCCGAACATGGGCGCGATCCACGGGTTGCCGAACAGGGACGTCGCGCCGAACCGCACGTTGACGATCGAATACCCCGCCGCGGCGGCGGTGTTGGCGTCGTCGGCGTACACGTGGCTGGCCGCGATCCCTTCCAGCGTGGCGAACCAGCCGGAGCGCCGCCATGTTGCCGCGACCTGGAGCTGCGTCGCGGGCACGCCCGGGATGGCGTTGCCGGCGTAGCTCGCCGAGTCGACCACGAAGCGGCGGAAGCGGTAGTGCGCCACCGTATACGACCCGCCTAACTCCACGCTGCCGAACAGGGCGTGCACGCCGACCTCGACACCCTGCCGCCGCGTGCGGCCGGCGTTGCGATAGAACGTGCGGCCGCTGCCGTCCGGCACCTCGAACGGGACGAGCTCGTCGCGCACGTCGGTCTGGAAGACGCCGACGTCGTATTCCATCCGGTCCAAGGCGATGCCTTTGGCGCCGACCTCGTAAGTCGTGGCGTATTGCGGCTTGAGGTCCGGATTGAGGCCGGCCGATCCGTCGGGCTTGTTGCCTAACTCGGTGGTGGTGGGTGTTTCGAAGGCGCTCGAGACGTTGGCATAGAGCGAGTGGAGCGGCGTGACGCGGAACACGAAGCCGGCCATCGGACTCACGGCATTCAGCGTGCGCGCGCCCGATGCATCGGGCATCGCCGGCGTGATGAGGTTGTCGTCCACCTCGAACCGCACGAGGTCGGCGCGCACTCCGAGCGAGAGGAGCGAGCGATCGCCTAACTGAACCTGGTCGCGCACGTACGGGCCGACGTTGGAGACGGTTTCGTTCTCGTCGAGCGATGTGGCGCCCCGTTCGACGCCGGCGGTTGGGCACGCGGGGGACGTCGCCGCGCCGTTGCAGTTGGCGAAGTTGCGGCGGTGGTCCGATTCGCGCGCGAGGTCGATGCCGCCGGTGATATCGTGCGAGAGGCCGAAGAAGTGTGCGCGTTGGTCGAGGCGCACGCCGCCGCCGTACGAATGCCAGTACACGTCGACGATGGCGAACGTGAGCGGGTTGAAGAGGTCGCGCGTCCCGCCCCACAGGTTGGCCGAGAGCTGGCCATCGCCTAACGCACGCCGCCCCGAGAGGCCGAGTTGGACCTGCGAGACGCTCTTGCGGGCGCGCTTGAGCACGGAGAACGGATCGGCCATCCACGGCGCGCTGTCGGCCTGGGCGCGGGTGAGGGCGCCCGGATTCGTGCCTAACGGCATGTCGTAGCCCAACACCTGCACGGCGTAGTCGGTGCCGCCGGACGTCCACCCCATCTTGCCGTAGCCGCTGGTGGCGATCTGGCGGGAATAGTCGCGGTAGCCCAGACGGTCGGTGTAGTTGATGTCGCCCACGTAGCCGATCGCGCCATCGGTGCCGCCGAACGCGGCGGTCCACCGCTGCTGCTCGAAGTCGCCGGCCCAACCGCGTAGTTGCAACGCGAACGGATCGTCAGGCGGATCTTCGGTGTGCAGGTCGACGACGCCGCCCGAGGCGTTGCCGTAGAGGGCCGACGCGCTGCCGCGAAACACCTCGATGCGGCCGACGGATTCGAGGTCGAGGTAGTCGACGGCGGTCTGGCCGTCGGGCATCGTGAGCGGCATGCCGTCGCGAAGAATGCGCACGCCGCGCACACCGAACGCCGAGCGGGCGCCGAACCCGCGAATGGACACGCGTGGGTCTTGCGAGGGGTTGTCGCGATTCTGGACGACGACGCCCGGGACGAGCAGGAGCGTCTCGTCGAGCTGCGAGTGCATCTGACCGGGTCGCATGCTGTCCGGCTGCATGGTGGTGACCGCGAAGGGCACGGCGAGCGGCGACCGGCCGCGTTCGCGTGCCACGGTGACTACCGGCGCCAGCGTCCTCGGCACCGTGTCGCGAATGGTAACGGTATCGACGCGGCGCGTCGTATCTCGTTGTTGCGCGAATGATCGCGGCGCGAGCGCTAAGACCGCGAGGAGGGCGCAGGTGAACGTGCAGGGTATGCGCTGGGGCACATCAGCAATGTCGTCTCGGCGCGGCGCTGCGGCCAGAGCGTCGTCTGTGGCAGCATCATGGAGTACGTGCCTACAACTTAGGCAAGTACTCCATGATGGTTGTTGGAACAGGTGCGAATCCGGAGCATTCCGTCGGTCGAACGGCCTTGCAGACCCGGCCGTCGCGGTGCATCTCAGAGGCAAATCGGCCGGAACGTCCACACACGCCGATCTCGACTCCAACTCGCTACAAATCTCTCCATGAAACCCGGATCGCGGCCGTGACCGGCCACCCGGCGGCAGCGGCGCATGGCTGACCCGACCACTGCCCTCTCCACCGCTCTCGCCGACCGATACCGCCTTGAACGCGAGCTCGGACGGGGCGGCATGGCCACCGTCTATCTCGCCCACGACCTCAAGCACGATCGCGATGTGGCGATCAAGGTGCTGCACGCCGACCTGGGCGCCGCACTCGGCGGCGAGCGGTTCCTGAGCGAGATCAAGACGACCGCCAGGTTGCAGCACCCGCACATCCTGCCGCTTCTCGATTCGGGCGACGCGGACGGTCTGCTGTTCTACGTGATGCCTTACGTCGCCGGCGAGACACTTCGCGCCCGGCTCGAGCGCGAGCGCCAGCTCCCGATCGAAGACGCGCTGCGCATCGCGCGCGAAGTGGCCGACGCGCTGGGCGCCGCGCACGCGCAAGGCATCGTGCACCGCGACATCAAGCCCGAGAACATTCTGCTGCAGGGCGGACACGCCCTGGTCGCCGACTTCGGCATCGCGCTCGCCGTGCAGACGGCCGCCGGCGCGCGCATGACACAGACCGGTCTCTCGCTCGGCACCCCGCAGTACATGAGTCCCGAGCAGGCGATGGGCGAGAAGCAGATCGACGCGCGCGCCGACATCTATGCGTTAGGCGCCGTGACGTACGAGATGCTCACCGGCGACCCGCCGTTTACCGGCACGAGCGTGCAGGCCGTCGTCGCCAAGGTGATGAGCGCCGAGCCGGAGCGACCGACGCTCGTGCGGAAGACGATCCCGCCGCACGTCGAGGCGGCGGTGTTGCGCGCACTCGAGAAGCTGCCCGCCGATCGATTCGGCACGGCCGCGGATTTCTCGGCGGCGCTGGCTTACGCACCGCCTGGCGTCCCGACGGCGCACGTATCGGGCGCCGTCGCCATGGCGTCGTCCTCGGCGCGCGGAGCCGCGCAGCGGCGCGTGCGCATCGCGGCAGGCGTGATGATCGCGGCGGCCGGGTTGGCCGGCGGCTGGATCGTCGGGCGCATTGGCCGCCCGGCAACCGATCCCGAGGCGCCGGTGAGTGCCAGCGTGCTCCTCGGCGACTCGCTGCAGATCGAGCCGCAGCTCTTCATGCCCGAGGGCACCGAGGCGCTCGCCCTCTCGCCTAACGGCCGACAGCTCGTCATCGCCGCCGGGCTCGGCGCCTCCGCGCGGCTCTACGTCAGGAGCCTGTCGCAGTTCGGTCTCCGGCGCCTCGACGGCACCGACGGCGCGGAGGCGCCGTTCTTCTCGCGGTCGGGCGACGCCGTGTATTTCTTCGGCCCGCAGGGGCTACGCCGCGTGGCGCTGGCCGACGGCAGCGTGGCCACGCTGCGCCCGCCTCCGTTAGGCTCGTTCGAGAGCGAAGCATGGGGCGGCACGGTGCTGCCCGACGGCCGGATCGTCCTCTCGCAACGGCTCGCGTCGGAGCTCATCACCCTCACGCCCGCCGGCGACTCCGTGCACGCCGTCGCGTGCATGGCCACCTGCGGATATCCCCACGCCCTGGGCGATGCACAGCACGTGCTCGTGAGCACCGGTGATGCGCTCTGGGTGGCCGACGTCGAGACGGGACGGGGCGTGCCCGTTAGGCATCGGGCCGCGAGCGGCGACGACGAGGTGCTGTCCGCCGTGGCCGGCGAGCCCGACGGCACCGGTCATCTCGTGTACGTCACGCTGGACGGTCGCCTGTACGCCGCGCCGTTCGACGCGTCCGCCGCACGAGTCACCGGGCCTCCCGTGCAGATCGCCGACAGCGTGCGGGTCGAGGCGGGTCGTGGCGGCGCGCAGCTCGCGGCGAACGCGTCCGGCGTGCTTGCGTACGTGCCGGGCGACGTTGCCGCCCTCGGTATTCTTGTGCGTGCCGATCGAAGGGGCCGCATCGACACCATCCCCGCGCCACCCGATGACTACGACGGCTTCTCGCTCAGCCCCGACGGCAGTCGTCTCGCCGCGCACGTCGCCACCGCCGGCGGCGGCGGGATCGAAGTGATCGACGTCGCGACCGGCCGCGTGACGCCGTGGGTGAGCGGCCGAGCGTTAGGCACGCCCGCGTGGACCGCGGATGGGCGGCACATCGTCTATACCCGCGGCGACACCGCGCTGATCGGGAACCCCGATCAGAGCACCGCGCCGACGCCGCTGCCGCCCGGCACGGCCGCCGATGCGATCTCCACGGTCACGCGCGACGGGCGCTGGGTGATCGAGCACGGCCAGGCCAGTGCTAACGGAGCGATCGAGGCGCTCGCACGGGACGGGAGCGGGCGGCGCGTCGTGATCGCGCCGGCGGCGTACAGCATGCCCATGCAGGCCGTCGGGGGCACGGAGCTGATCGTAGCCAGGGTGAGCATCGGTCATGCCGTCGCCGGCCGCGCGCAGACGCTGCAGACGTTCTACACCGTGCGGTATGATTCCGCGGGCGCGAATCCCTTCGGCAGCCCCGAGCAATTGTTCACGGCGGCCGTTGCCGACTTCCCGGGACGGAACTACGCCGTCGGCATGAACGGCAACCGGTTCGTATTCAAGCAGCCGGTTGTGTCGCGACCGTTGAAGGAAGTGCGCGTGCTGACGTCGTGGACCTCGCGGCTTCCGCCGGGAGCAGGGCGATGACCCGGAGTGCTCGTGCGCCGCTCGGCCTTCACCAGCCGCGCGCCTACTTGCTCGGTCTTGAAGGTGTACGCGCCGCCGTTCACGAGATCCACCACCGTCGGGACGATATACCACGCGCCGATCAGGGACCACGCGGAGAACGAGCGATCGAGCTTCCCGTCGAACGGCTCGTATCCATCGAGGTCCATGCGAAACTCGTGGGACCGCGCCGTGCTGAGGGGCACGACGACCGGCGTGTTGCCCACGTACACGCCGTCGACTGTGACCGTTGCGCCCCGCGGGAGAGACGCGAAACCCACGTTACGCGACGTGCCGTTGATCATGGTCCCGCAGCCTAACAGCAGCGCTACCGCGGGTATGCCGGCCAGGACCTCGATTCGTGTGCGCATGGTCGTTCCTCGCGATTGGCGGTCGATCAGAATGCGGCGGTGAGTGTCACACCCGCTCGACGCGGCCCGATCGGTCCGATTCCGACCCGCACTGGCGACGGCCCCACTCGGATGTCGCGCCACGTCGAGCCGACGCCGATGGCAGCGCCTAACGCAATGCCGCCGGCCGTGAACAGGCCGGCAATCGCCACTGCGTCGAACGCATGCGTGGCACAGCGGCCAAGGGCGTCGAGGCCGCCGTCGCACGTCTGGTGCGACGCAGTGCCGAGGGCGATGACTACGCCGACGGCCGCGCCGACCAACCCCCCAACCACCGCGCCTTTGGCGTGGGAGGGCCCATTGAAAACCTCGATGCGGTCGACCGCGTCGTTAGCCAACAGTAGTGCGGCGCACGAGGGGCGGCAGTCGCGGGGCTCGAACCGCACGGTGTCGCGGGACACGGACACGATGGTGCCTTCTTGCCGATCGAGGCCGGCCGCGAGCGAGCTGACACGAACGCGGGTGCCCGGGAGGACTTGTGGCAGCTGCTGCGACACGATGGGCGCTGCATGAATGCACAACGCGCACGCCGGGAGGAGCAATGAGATGCGCATCGGAAACCCCGGTGAAGGGATACCGGGCGGCGGGCCGCTCGGACGCGGAGCGCCGGCCCCATGCCGGCGTCCGTCTGCCGAGCACGATGCGATCACGCGCAAGTCCGCCATATACATCGAATGACGTATGCGCTTGGCGATAATGACGTACGCCCTGCTGACGGGGCTATGTTCGCGACCTTGCCGCGCTCGCCGCCGTCAAACGACGTATCCCGTTCAGTGGTAGCAGGCCTTCTTCTCGTTCGCGAACGACGGATACCGGTTCCCCATCTCCGTTAGGCTTTTCTCGTCGAACGCAGATCCCAGCGCGCGCATTGCGTCGTTGGGCAAGCCAGCCATGACCGCCGCATCCACCAGACACCGGCAATAGATCTCCATGGCCGTCGCTTCGCCCGACGCGGCCGCACCGGCGGTGTGCTCGCTGCATCCCTTCTTCATGGCCTGGCCCGGTGTGATCACCCTCGGAGCGCGCGGATCGAACCCGATCTGCTTTTGCGCATCGGCCCGGAGCTGCGCATAGAAACTGGCGTCATCCTCGACGTCCGGCGGCAGCTTGCGCCGCTGCTCCGCAAGCAGCGCGATGTTGTCGTACAGGTGCTTCATCTGCGGGCTCATGCAATCATTCGGATCAATCTGGAAATTGTCCGGCACCTCGTCCTGCTGAAATATCACGAACGTCTCGGCGTCCTCGTGCGCGATGTCCATCATGTGGGGTCGAGTGCGCTTGAAGAGATTGACGACATCGTGAAACATCTTCGGCGCATCGCCGGCGAACGCCGATTTGAACATGTCCTTCTGGCCGTTGTATTCGTTGTAGTATCCGTACTCGAGGAGCGCGAGCGGATCGGGCACGCTCGGGCAGATCGAATTGAACGACTGCCCGAGCGACAGCACATAGCTGCGCGTGAGCGGATCGTCCGCGAGCTGGC
>DATEKK010000187.1:0-1512 GCA_035277485.1 Gemmatimonadaceae bacterium | reverse complement strand
GCAGATCGCGCCGGTGATCGCCGACGCGTTGTCCGACGCGAGGATGGTCACGATCGCGGGCGGAGCGGGCGGCGGCGCGCCCGAAACGACGACGAGCAACATCGCGAACGTGATCCAGACGGTGCTCGCGGCGCAGCTCGTGGCACGAGGCGGGATTCTCGACGGCGCCGCGCCGGCGGCGCCGTCCGTGCCCGTGATCACGCCGCCGGACAATGCGCTGCCTAACGCCCGGAGCGGCGACGGGCCGTTCGGCGTGCGGGCGAAATAGAAGCGAGTTGCTCCGTCACTTCGCCCCTCGCCGCCGCGGAGGGGTGTGTTTGCCGGCGCCACGACCGTAGCGAGACCCGCGTTCGCTAACGCGACGCGCCGGCGCCCCGGACGAGCGCTCAATGAGCACGTCCGCCGAAATGTTGAACCGATCGCGCAGCTTGCGGATTTGCCCGAGCGATAACGCGCGCTTCTCATTGAAGAAATCGGACACCCGGCTCGCCCCACCCATGAGCGGCGCCAGATCCACGCGACTCATTGCGTTCTGCTCCAACAGAAAGTCAACGATCGTTTGTGGCGTGCTCGCCGGCTCGATTGGATAATGATCCAACTCGTACGCCTCGGCGAGCAGCGTCAGGAATTCAAGGCGCTCCTCCTCTACCTGGGACAGACGCCCGCGATCGAGGAGCGCGTCGAGGCTCGAAATGGCAGCGTCGTACTCGCGGTCGTTTCGCAGCAGGTGCGGCCGTCGAAAATCCAAAACACGATCGCTCATCGCGCCTCCTCGCTTCGCCTCGCGCCAGTCACACCATCGCCTGGCTGATTACAAATCGGCGTCGTCATACTCCGAATGCGTCATCACGCGCCGCACGTACACCGTGTGGTACCGGTAGCGCACGTTGACCGTGAGGCGATACTTGTTGCCACCGATGTTGAACACGACCACATCGCCAACGAAGCTCGCCGTACCGAACGTTCGCTTCACATCGGCAGGCCAACGCCAATCGCAGCTCTCCACCACGGCATGCCAGTCGCTGAGCGATCGCCGAGCGTCCGAGTGGACCATCCAGAATTCTCGCAGACGCTTCTTGGAGATGATTCGCATATGATCCCACCCGCCCCGCGATTACCAATTTGGTAACGAAAGAGCGCGGAGTCAACGCATGGCTCGCCCGGCGTCTTCGACACGGCAACGTAAGACTCGTCAGACACGCGGCGTCAGCGTTGCGCGAAGCCTCGAAAGGTGAAGCTCGTGCACGAGCACCTGCGAGACCTCGTCGTGACACGGTACGAGACGTGCATGCGCGCCGAGCACGGACGAGGACACCGCGTCCCGATTCCGGTCCGCGCCGACTGAACGACACCTCAGTCTCAGCCGGGTGTTTCTCCTCTACGACGTGGAGGCCGACGTGGCTGACACAAGCCGCGTAGCTCGCCCCGAAAGTGGCCGGATCGCGCACATTCTCGAGCAGAACAGCTCGGAGTTATTGGACGACTGGGTTGCGGCACAGTCCGGTGTGCTCT
>DATEKK010000186.1:0-12162 GCA_035277485.1 Gemmatimonadaceae bacterium | reverse complement strand
GCCCTCGGTTCCACCCGAGGTGAAAAACACTTCCGCGGGTTGGGCGCCGAGGCAGTGGGCCAGGCGCTCGCGTGCATCGTCGAGCGCGGCGCGCGCGTCGCGTCCCCACCGATGCGTGCTGGACGGATTGCCGAAGCGCGGGCCATAGAACGGCTCCATGGCCTCGAACACCTCGCGTCGCACCGGCGTGGTGGCAGCGTGGTCGAGATAGATTGGCTGGGGCATACACCAAGTTAGCGAACTCGGGCCGATCCTGCCCGGGCCGTGCTGCCTGTTCCGGTGTCTAGTGGCGTGCGTCCCAGCTTATGGCAGCATCTCCTTACACGGTGGGACGCATCGCTTTCCGAGCGCCGGTATGCGTGTGGCGAGCATCAACGTTCATGAGGAAACGGTCACTGCCCGGACAAAACGGGCACGGCACGGATAAGAACCGGTCGTTGTTCTTTGTCCGGTCTTGTCAGATGTGTCCGTGCAGGTCCGTTTCCTCATGAACATTGATGCTGGCGTGGTGCGCCATGCCGGGGCAGAAATCCAGCTCCTCTGTAAGAGGGGTCGAAATGCACCTTCTACAGAGGACCCAGACGCAACGTCTGAGCACGACGAACGTGATATCCAGAATTCAGAGGCGCTCCACTGGTCGGTCAGCCGAGCCATTCGCCGGGTGTTTGCCCCGTGATTTCCTTGAAATCGTCGATGAAATGCGGCTGATCGTAGTAGCCCAGGTCGTAGGCAATCGCACTCCAGTTCACGTTGCGCGGATGGGCCACGCGGGCCGCGGCCGCACGCCCGAGCGCGGCCCGCGCGCGCATCACGCGCGCGAACATTTTGGGCGTGAGACCGACGTGCGCCGCGAACTGGCGCGCGAGCTGTTGACGGGTCACGCCGATCTCGCCCGCGAGCCCGGCGACCTTGATATTGCCCTCGGCCTGGACGATGCGATGCACTGCAGCCCGCAGGCTCCGCGACACCGCGATGCCGCGTGCGAGACGGTGCCGCACGATCGCGAACGCCGCGGCCACACAGTCGAGCTCACTCGCGCCGGCGATCGTGTCGATGTGCGCGGCAGCGTCGCGTTCGACGATCTCGTAGCCCACGGTCTGATCCCTCAGCTCTGACGCGGGCACGCGAAAGGCTGCCTGCGCGAAGCCGGGTGCGAGCCTAACGCCCAGGTAGAGCCACGGATGCGGTCCCCGGACGACCAAGGGCCGCGTCATCGCGCCAACGACGCTGGCGCGCACGAGCTCGCGGTCGCGTGCCCCGGGCTGGCCGAACACGAACAGCATGTCGGTACAGCCATCGGGCAGGACGCGGTGGAGCGCGACGTCGACGGCACCACTGACTCGCCGGGTCCACGCGCACATCACGGCGGCCGCGAGGTCGGGCGGGGGCGGGTGCTCGACGTACCCGTCGGGCACGCTGTGCGCGTTCACGAGCGGTTCCATTTTTCCAAGACGCGCATTCGTGGCCCGGACATATTGGTCGCGTCAACGTCAACGGAGAGAGAACCTCCATGCCCAACGTTATCAAGAAACTGACGCCCGTGCTGATGGTCGACGCGATCGAGCCGTGCTTGCCGCTCTGGACCGACCGGCTCGGATGGAACAAGACGGTCGAGGTGCCCGAAGGCGACCGGCTGGGCTTCGTGATTCTCGAGAAAGATGGCGTGGAAGTGATGTATCAGACGTGGGAGAGCATCGAGAAGGATGTGGGGACCAAGCCGGTGAAAGCGGTGGGCACGTCGGTCGGGCTCTTCATCGAGGTATCGGACCTGGACGAGGTGGAGCGCCGGATCTCGGGGCTGCCGCTGGTGCTCCCGCGCCGCCGGACGTTCTACGGGATGGACGAGGTGGGGACCAAGGAAGCGGGCGGGCATACGGTGGTGTTCGCCCAACGCGCGAGCTGACCCGCGACGCCCCATGCCTAACGCGGAATGCTGTCGTGAGGCCGGAGGATGGCCCGGACCGGGGCGGCGTCGAGTCCGACGATCTTGAGCGGGAGGGCGACGAGGTCGTACTGGCCGTCGGGCACGTCCCGCAGGTCGAGATTCTCCAGGTTGTACGCGCCGCCCGCGAACAGTGCGTGGTGCACCTCGAGCGTCGTGCTGTGGCGCGTGTCCACCGACGGCGCATCGACGCCGAGGAGCCGGAGGCCGCGCGCGAGGAGCGACTCGATATGCCTAACGCTCAAGGCCGGCCAGTCGGCGGGAAACGCGCCGCCGGCGGTCGTCGCGCCGGTGCGGAGCAACAGCCGCTCGAGCGGCCCGCGCGGTAAGGCATCCACGCGGTCGAACGAGCACACGGTGGCCGGGCCCGCGAAAACGCCGACGGGCAACTCGTGGGATGCCGGCCACCCGTCGTGCACGTGCAGCGGCGCGTCGGCGTGCGTGCCCACGTGCGGGCTCGTGGTCACCGCCGAGAGATTCACGCTGTCCCCGCGGGCGAGCTGCTGGGTCCACCGGCACGAGTAGGGCGTGTCGCCGGGCCACTCGGGCGCGCCGGGCCCGAGCGCGATGCTGATGTCGCGCCAGCCCCGTGCCGTCACCGGGCGCCCGGCGGCGCGCCGAAGAATTTCGAGCGCACGTCCCACAACACCGGGAAGAATCGCTGCGACACCGTACGCGCGAGATAGCGCGCGCCTAACGTGCCGCCCGTGCCGCTCGTGCCGGGCCCGATGATCCGCTCGACCAGCTGCACGTGCAGAAACCGCCAGCGTGCAAACCCTTGCTCGTACTCCAGCAGCTCTTCGGCGAGGAGGAACAGCTCGGAGGGCGTCGCGTCACCGTACACCTGCTCGAGCGTGCGGCCGCTTCGCTCGAGCAGTTGCTCGAACAGCGATTGCAGCGTTGGGCGATCGAGCCAGCGCTGGATGACAGGCGGCGGGGGACCGTGCTCGCCAATCGCTTGGAGAAAGTGCGCGTCGCGCAGACCCGATGCCGCTTCGATGGCGCGGAATTGCGCGCTCTGCGATCCGCTGGAGCTGCCGAGGTAGCCGCGGAACTGCGCGAAGCGCTGCGGGGGCAGTGTGTCGAGGGCGGACAGTTGGTCGGCGACGATGCGCACGAGTGCGTTGAGTCGCTTGGCGACCATCATCGCGGCGGGCACGTCGGCGGTCTCGAGCGCTTTCACGAGCGCGTCGAGCTCGTGCAGGATCACCTTGAACCACAGCTCGCTCGCCTGGTGCACGACGATGAAGAGGAGCTCATCGGGGTGCTCGGGCTCCGACAACGGCCGCTGCAGCGACAGCAGCTCGTCCAGCGCGAGGTAGCTGCTGTAGTCGGCCGCTTCGTCTTGGTGCCTAACGGTGCGCGGCGTCAATAGGTGGATACCTCCAGCGTGGTCACGTCGTCGACGCGCATGGTCTCGGCGGTATAGAACGGCTCGCCGTAGCGCACGCGGATGAGCGAGCCGTAGTGGGCGGCCTGATGCCTAACGATCTCGTACAACGGCTCGCCGTTCGGATACACTTCGCCCGCCTGGCGCGCGCCGGCGAACTGCGATTCGTATTGCTTCACGGCCTCGAGCTTCTGCTCGAACACATCCGAAATGTCGACCACGAACGTGGGCTTGATGTAGTCCTCGCGAAAGGAGAGACAGTGAATCAGTTTGTGCGGCCGATGTGCCGGCACCGACGGCTCCACTTTCTTGAGTCCGGCGATGAAGCAGGCATCGCGCACCAACTCGGCGGTGACGCGATGATCGGGATGCCGGCCGCGCTCCGATGGCGCGATGACGATGCGCGGCGTGAATTGGCGCACGGCTTTCGCGACTTCGATGCGCGTCGCCGGCGTGTTGACGATCGCGGCGTCGGGCATTCCCAAATTGATGCGCGCCGTCACGCCAAGAATCTCGGCGGCGCGACTCGCTTCTTGCGCGCGCAGCTCGGCGGATCCGCGCGTGCCGGTTTCGCCCTGCGAGAGATCGATGATCGCGGTGGTGTGACCGAGCGCGCGCGCTTTGAGCAGCGTGCCGCCACAGGTGAGCTCGATGTCATCGCGGTGCGCAGCAATGGCGAGCACATCGACGTGTGTCATGGCGAGGAATATATCGCGTTGCCAATACGTCGCGAAATGATCATTGCGTGAGGCGAGTGACACGTTGGGCGTCGTGAACGTGCGAAATGCGCGCGCGAGGCAATTCATCGATGCGCGCGCGCGAGGAACCTTTGTGCATGAGCGCCATATTCGTGTGCGTATGATGCATCGAGGGATTCGTGCTATCGGGCACACCGGCTGCGTCGCACGCATCCCGGCCGTGCATCAGGAGGTGACCTATGCGTGCAGTGCAGTTCGTGATCGTCGGGATCGCCGCGACGGCGCTATCGTGCGGCGGTAGCAGCGGAAGCACCAACACCATGACGGGTCCGCCGCCGCCACCGCCGAACGGCGGTGTGAACATTACGATTTCCGACTTCAAGTTCTCACCAGCGGTCGACACGGTGAAGGTGGGCACGACGGTACAGTGGGTGAACAACGGGCCGTCGGAGCACAGCTCGGTGAGCGACACGGGACTATGGGATTCGCAGGGCTTGGCGCCCCCGAGTGGTGGCGGGAACTACGGTGGGTCCGGCGGGCAGACGTTCAGTCTCCAGTTCAATAATACCGGATCGTTCTCGTACCACTGCAAGTTCCATCCGCCGTCGCAGTATCCGATGTTCGTGGGGACGATCGTCGTGGTGAACTAACGCGGCTTCCGTTAGGCGAATACCGATGTCCGGCCGGCGCCAGTGTCGCGCCGGCCGGCCGCCGCGAGCTACGGGCGGCGCGAAAGTTGTTTCGTTTCCTCTCGCGGTGGAGGCGGCGGGGGCGACGTGTGCGTGACGGGGCGGCTCTGCGCGGCTTGACGAACCGGCGCCGAGCCCCGTGGCGGTGCGCTTCGCACGGAGGTGGAGTGTGCCCGGGGTTCCGCGGCGACGAGTACCGGCGACATCTGCGCGGGTGACAGGGATCCGATCCAGGCGTTGCCCGGGTTGCCCGTCCACCACGGGCGGCGGCGCGTTTCCGGCGTTGTTGCGGCGGGACGCTCGGCTGTGACAATGGGTCCGGCTCTGTGAATCGACGAGGATGCGTGCGTCGCGGCGTTGGCGGCCACCGACGCGCGCATGGTGCGAACCGCGTCGAGTGGGCACAGCGTCGATCCGTATGCGGCCGGTACCGTGATGATACGTCCGTTGCCGCACGTGATGCTCGTCGACGCGAGGGCAAACGCGCCGACGGGCGCGTTGGACCAGTCGACGACGATGTCGGAGGACCAGGAGTCGTCCGGCGCGTCGGCCGGAATCACCGCGGTGGTGACGGCGTCGATGAAGGTCGACGCGCGGTACGACGCGAACCGGTCCTCGCCGAAATAGTTCCGCAGGCCCGCGGGCTGCGTGAAGCTGCCTAACGCGAGCGGCTCGTCGGACGCTACGATGTACGTGTACGTCGCGCCGCCGTACGGCTCGCCTAACGCAGAGCGGAGGTAGTCGTCGTAGAACGCCGGCGTCTCCGTGACGAGGCTCATGCCCGCGGGCCGGGGGTCGGCATCCGGCGCGTATGGATACAGCAGACGGACGCCGCGACCCGGGATGACCTCGAACGCGGCGACGTAGGCTGGTCGATTGAGAGCGAAGGTGAGCGACGGCACCACGGTGTTCGCCGCGAGGGCGGGGAGGAGCGTGACATCCAGCGGAGGCGGAGGCGCGGCGGCCTCGCGCGGCGCGCTGTGCACACAAGCGGCGAGGACGACGGCGACGGACATACCCACGATCGTACGGCGCATGATTCCACCCCGGTGCGGTCTCCGTTGCATTATACTCGCGATCGGGGTCGAACGTTGCACCGTTAGACGCCTCCGTCCGGGTTGCGTTAGACGCAGCGCGTCGGCGGCGCGGCCGCGGTCACTCGTAGCGGAGCGCCTCCACGGGATCGAGCCGCGCGGCGCGGTTGGCCGGCAGCAGCCCGAACACGACGCCGATGCCGACCGACACGATGACCGCGACGAGCGTATACAGCAGCGGGGTGGTCGCCTCGATCCGCATGGCCGCGGTCGCGAGCCGGCCGAAGGCTAACCCGAGCAGAATGCCGATGAGCCCGCCGATGCCGGTCAGCGTTGCCGCCTCGACAAGGAATTGGAGCAGGATGTCCAGTCGCGTCGCGCCCAACGCTTTGCGGACCCCGATCTCGCGCGTGCGGTCGGTGACGGACACCATCATGATCGCCATCACGCCGATCCCGCCCACGAGCAGCGCGACCGCGGACAACACGATCATCACGAGAAAAAAGACGCCCGTGAGCTTGTTGAACGTGTCGAGGATCTGATCCTGCGTGAGCAGGTCGAACGAGTTGGGTTGCGACGGGCGCAGATGCCGCAGGCGCCGGAGCGTCACCATCACGGCTTCTTCCGCGTCCGCCACCGTTACGTTAGGCCTGGGCTTGACGACGATCCAGAGCGCGTTCGTGCGATCGAACGGCAGTTGGTGATCGAGCATCACGTACGGCACGATCGCGCCCGTCGACTGCCCCGGCGGGCTGAAGATGTTGGCGGGCGCCACGTACACGCCGATGACACGCGCGGCGCGTCCCCCGATGCCGACGACTTTGCCGAGCGGGTCGACGCGGCCGAACAACGTGCGCGCGACATCCTGATCGATCACGGCGACCGCGCTGCCGGCTACGAGCTCCGGGTGCGTGAACCATCGACCCTCCGACAGATCGCCGCCCTGGATATCCGTGAACCGGTTGTCGGCGCCGAAGATCGCCACTTGCTGCGTGCGCATGCCCTGGTAGTCCATGCGCGCCTGGGCCTGTCCCCAGATCGCGGCGTACGCGATGTCGGGAAGCGCGCGAATGCGCTCTGCCTCGTCGGGCTTGATCTCCGGGCGGTCGCGAATCTCCGGCGGCGGATTGCCCGGATTCACCGGCGTGGCCGAGCGCGTCACGTAAAACGTCGTGGGTCCGGCGATCTCGATGGTGTGCACGATTTGCTGGCGCACGCCCTGGACGATCGCCGCCATGGCCATGACGGTCGCGACGCCGATCACGACGCCCAGGATCGTGAGGCCGCTGCGCAGCTTGCTCACGCGCAGCGTGTCGATCGCGATGCCGATGTTCTCGCTGACGCGCTCGGCGGTTCTCATTCGGCGCGCAGGGCGTTGATGGGGTCGAGGCGGGCGGCGCGGCTGGCGGGGTAGACGCCGAACAGCACGCCGATCCCCGCTCCTAACGCAATGGCGACGCCCACCGACCACGCGGTGACGCGCGCCGGGAGCGGCGATGCGCTCGCGATGACCAGCGCGAGCGCCCATCCGGAGGCGACGCCGAGCAGTCCGCCTAACGTGGCCAGGGCGACGGCTTCGGCCAGGAACTGGCGGCGGATGTCGCGCTGGCGCGCGCCCACCGACTTCCGGATCCCGATCTCGTGCGTGCGCTCGTTGACGGCCATGAGCATGATGTTCATGATCACGATGCCGCCGACCACGATGCCGATCGCGACCACCGCCGGGATCACGCTGAACAGCACGCGTGTCAGGTTCTTCCAGAAGTCGACCAGGGCGTCGGCGGTTTCGACGGTGAAGTCGTCGGCCTGCGCCGGCCGCAGCCGGTGCGCAATGCGCATCGCCTCCTCCGCCGCCGCCATGCCCGACGGGATCGACTCTGCGTTAGGCATCTTGACCGAGATCGTGGTCGTCGCGCGCCGGCCGTAGAGCAGCTCGAAGCTCGTGATCGGCATGATCACGAACGAGTCGAAGGATTGGCCGAGGACACGGCCCTTGGGCGCGATGACGCCGACGATCGTGAACCGTGCGCCCATGATGCGCACGGTGTGGCCAATCGGATCGGCGTCGCCGAACACCTTGTCCGCCACGTCGGCGCCGATGGCGATCACCTGGCGGCGCTCGCGCACATCCACGTCGGTGATGGGGCTGCCGCTCCGAAAGCGGTAATCCTGCACCGTCTGGTACGGCGCGGTCACGCCGAAGACGAATACGTTCTCGAGCGTGCGGCCGTGCCAGGCGACCTGCGTCGCCGGAGTAGGGAATCCGCTCTGCAAGGCGACGGCGTCGGCCCCGGGCACGGCGCGCGCGACCACCTGCGCATCGGCCATGGTGATCTTGGGCCGCTTCTGGATCGCGCGCAGCTCGTCGTCGGTGAAGAGCCCGATCTTGATGGGAATACGGCGCACCTGGAACGTGTTCACGCCGACGATGGCGTCGGCCACGTTCTCTTTCACGTACGCATTCATCCCCTGTATGATCGCGACCACGGCCACGAGAAAGCCGACGGACACGATGATGCCTAACAGGGTGAAGAACGACCGCAGCTTGTTCGCCCGGATCTGCCCGAGCGCGGTGCGCAGGACATCGGCGAGACTCACCGATGCAACATAACGCGTTCCTATTTGGTCGTCACTTCGATCACGCCCTCGGGATATCCCGTGCCGTGGCGCACGCTCGCCTCCGCGGCCGAGTAGAAGTGGATCTGGTCGATGTCGCTGGCGTTGATCCGGCGCAGCGACTGGATGTCGCCGTACTGCGTGCCGTTCAAGAACACCACGATACCGGGGTCGGAGTTGATGAACGTGGACTGGCCGCGCGTGGTCAGCATGTTGGGGCGGATCGAGCGGACCACGTCGTAGGCATTGCTCTCGTGGCTGCTCTCGACCTCGGCCGCCGTGATCGTGTTGGGGTCGTGGCCCGCACCGCCGCGCGGGCCGCCGCCGGTAGCACAGGCGGACAGCGCGAAGACGAGACAGCAAACGAGACGAGCGCGCATGGAACCTCCGAACAGGGTAGACTGCGTTAGACGCTTGCCCAACCGGGTTAGTCAGGACGCTCCATGATAGCGCCCCGCGGCCCGCTCCGGAACAGGCGGCGCCGGACCGGCCTCGGCCGTACCGGCCTCGGCAGTACCGGCCGCGACGGCGCGGGACGCATCAAACCATCCTCGCGGATTGGGTGTCGAAGTGCTATAGTCATTTTGCCTATACACAGGACGCCCCATGCCGCCCGCGCCGAAATCCGCCTGGCCGGAGCCCCAGTCGCTCCTGCCGCTCAAGTCGGTCGACACGCTCATCCTCACGATGCTTGCAGCCGGCGACAGACACGGCTACGGCATCCGGCAGGACATCCTCGCCCACAGCGACGGAAGGATCGAGCTCGAAGCCGGCAATCTCTATCGGCACATGCGCCGGCTCGAATCGAAAGGGCTGATCGAGGAGGCGCCGCAACGCCGCGAAGCCGACGATGATGAGCGGCGCATCTACCATCGATTGACACCGTTCGGCCATCGCGTGCTCGCCGCCGAGATGCTCCGGTTGCGCGCGTTGGTGCGCTTGGCCGTCTCGCGGCAGATCATCGCGCCGGGTCGCGCGTGACTCGGCGCCGCTCGCAGCGCGGGTCGATGCGCATTCCGCTGGCGTGGCGCGCGCTCGTGCGTCTTTTGCCGCGCGAATTTCGCGCCCGCTATGGCGGGGCCATCGCCGCCTTTCACCGCGATCGCCTGGCGGAGGTCAGTCACTCCGGCGAATCGTGGTGTCGCGTGTGGCGGCGCGCGTCCACCGACTTGCTCGCGCTGCTCGTGGTCGAATGGTGGCGCGCGTTGGCCGCGCGTCCGTCGCTCCTGACCGTCTCTTCACACGCACCGCGGCTCTCCGCGGAGGACCGGATGTCGATCATCCTACAGGAAGCCACGCAGGCCGTCCGCTCGCTGCGCCGGAGCGTCGCGTTCACGGCGGCGGCGGTCGTCACG
Source organism: Gemmatimonadaceae bacterium (assembly GCA_035277485.1). Classification (GTDB taxonomy): domain Bacteria; phylum Gemmatimonadota; class Gemmatimonadetes; order Gemmatimonadales; family Gemmatimonadaceae; genus JADGGM01. Next base: position 2,438 of record DATEKK010000186.1, on the reverse strand, counting down.
CTTGCGTTAGGCATCGGGTCCACGACCGCGATCTTCAGCGTGGTGCGCTCGGTGCTGCTCGCGCCCTTGCCGTTCCCCGACGCCGATCGCGTCGTCGAGCCGAGCTCGCGGCAGATCGGCACCAGCCAGGCATCGTCCGTTTCCTACGCGGACTTCATGGACTGGCGCGACCAGCACGTGTTCTCGCAGGTGGCCGTCTATCAGCCGACGAACATGGACCTCACCGGTCCCACCGAACCGGTGCGCGTGTCGGCGGCCGCCGTGACCCCGCAGTTCTTCGGCGCGCTCGGTGTGCGTCAACAGTTAGGCCGACTGCTGCAGCCGGCCGACTACGCACTGGATGCCGGATACCCGGTGGTGATTTCCGATCGACTCTGGCGGAGCCAGTTCGGCGCGCGACCCGACATCGTCGGACACGTGGTGGAGATCAACGCCATCAAGCGAACGGTCGTCGGCGTCATGCCGGCCGAGGCGCGCTGGCCGATCGATGTCGACCTCTGGGTTCCCTTTCGCGTATCGAGCGAGCTCGATCCGGATTTGCAGCGCCGCGACAACTTCATCTTCGACGCGATCGCGCGCCTCGAGCCGGGCGCGACGCTCGCCGGCACGGGCGCGGAGATGGCGACGCTCGCCGCCCGGGTCGCGACCGCGCATCCGGACATCCGGGGCGGCGTGACCATGGTTCCCATACCGGTGGTCGAGGCCATGCTCGGCCAGACCACGCCGCGCGCGCTGTGGCTGCTGCTGGGCGCCGTGACGCTCTTGCTGCTCATCGGGTGCGTGAACGTGGCCAACCTGCAGCTCGCGCGCGCGGCAGCGCGACAGCGCGAGATCGCGGTGCGCGTCGCGCTGGGTGCCAGCCGGTGGCGGCTCGTTAGGCAGAGCCTGGTGGAGAGCAGCGCGCTCGGCCTGGCCGGCGGCGTGCTCGGGATCGCGATCGCCATCTGGCTCGTGAAAGGCATCGTGGCCATTGCGCCGCAGGACGTGCCGCGCATCGCCAGCGCGTCGCTCGACCGGTGGGCGTTGGCCTTCGGCCTCGTGATCTCGCTCGGCGTGTCGCTGCTGTTCGGTCTCGCGCCGGCGCTGCACGCGGTGCGGCAGCGCGACCATCTCGCCATGGGCGAGGGCGGCGCACGCACGAGCGTCGGCCGCGCGAGCGCACGGACGCGCCGCACGCTGGTGACGGTGGAGCTCGCGTTGTCGGTCGTGCTGCTCGTCGGCGCCGGCCTCGCCGTGCGCAGCATCGCGCAGCTGCGCCGCGTGGATTTAGGCTTCGACCGGCGCAACGTGCTCACCGCGTCGATCTCCTTGCCCGGCATCAGGTACGACAAGCCCGAGAAGGTGGTCGCCTTCATGTCCCAGTTGCGCGACCGGCTGGTCGGGGCGCCGGGCATCCAGGCCGCCGGCATCGCGAGCGCCAGTCCGTTAGGCGCGGGCGGATTCTACCTCGGCCGCGAGATGGTCGCCGAGGGGCGGGATCCGTCGCCGGCGAACGAGGTGTCGATCAATTGGAACGTGGCCACGCCGGGCTACTTCGCCGCGCTCGGCGTGCCGCTGGTGGCCGGCCGCGACTTCCGCCTAACGGACGACACCGCGGCGCCGCCGGTGATGATCGTGAACCAGACGTTCGCCAAGCGGATGTTCGGCTCCGAGAACCCCATCGGCCGGCGCGCGATGTCCTCGCGCGACGAGAAGGTGGAGCGCGAGATCATCGGCGTCGTTGGCGACGTGAAGTACTATGCCGCGGCGGACTCGAGCCGCGCGCTCGTGTGGGTGCCGTACGCGCAGCACAACGCCTGGCACCAGGGCATCATCACCGTGCGCGCACGCGGCGGCGGCGTGAACGCGCTCGCGGTGGTGCGGCGCGAGCTGCACGCGCTCGATCCGAACATCGCCCTCGCGCACATCGTGACCATGGATGAGGCGATGAGCCGGTCCATGGCGGGCGACCGCCTGGTGGCGATTCTCCTGGGGACGTTCGCCAGTCTTGCGCTGATGCTCGCCGCCATCGGCGTGTTCGGCGTGTTGTCGTACGCCGTGGCGCAGCGCACGCGCGAGATGGGCATCCGGTTGGCGCTCGGCGCGCGCCCGAAGGACGTACGCCGGCTGGTGGCCGGCGAGACGGCGCCCATGGTCTGCGCGGGCGTCGCGGTCGGACTGGCGGCGGCGTTCGGGCTGGCGCGTCTGGCCCGGTCGATGTGGTACGACATCGGGCCTAACGATCCGGCCACGTTCGTGGGCGTCGCGCTGGTGCTCGGCGTCGTCGCGATCGTGGCCGCGCTGGTGCCGGCGCGACGCGCCGCGCGCGTGGATCCGGTGATCGCGATCCGAAACGAGTAGCCGGCCGGTGCTCGTGCCGCTCGTCAGGTGCCGCGCAGCGCGCGCAGCGCGTCGAGCTTGGCGGCGGGGACGGCGGGCGGCGCGCCGAACGCCGCGCC
>DATEKK010000185.1:0-39724 GCA_035277485.1 Gemmatimonadaceae bacterium | reverse complement strand
TCGCCGGGCCCCACGCAGAAGCGATTTCGCACGATCATGTCCGCGATGACCGCGGCCGCGATTCCGTTTGCGGCGGGCGGGTCGCATGTCATTCTCGATTTCTCGATCCCGCCGTGGTTTCTCGACACGATGCGGAAGATCGCGTCAGTGCGCGAGGTGCCGCTCGATTACGTGGTGCTAAGGCCATCCGAGCAGGTGTGCGCGGAGCGGGCAAAGGCCCGCGCGGAAGGAAGCATCGCGGATTACTCGCGGTACAGCGAGTTCTATCGCGACTTCGACCGAGTCGCCCGCCACATCGTGTGCGACGACACGATGTCGGCTGCTGAGACAGCGACGACGATCCTGCGTGGCGTTGCGGAAGGACGGTTCCGGCTATAACAGCGCCTAACGCAGTGGCCGACGATGCGCCAGACGCATCTCGAACTCGCTTCTAGTGGACTCGCCGCCAAGTCCGGATAGCGCACCCTCGTACCATTGGAACGCACCGACCAGCTCCTGCGCTGCCCGGGGCGTGAATCGAACCGCTCTCGCCTTCGGCACGCTTCCTATCCGCTACGCCGGCGACTCAACTCGGCGCGCACTTCCTCCCAACTGCGGCTTGACTCCGGGTTCGCCTAGACGTTAGTCACTGAGGATTTGATGGGTAGAGACGGTGCAGCTTCAGGCGGGCTTTCTCATTGGTGAATTGCCAAGTGATCGTAGCCTTCGCCGCATTGCGGCGGGTTTCGTACGCGGCGAGGAGCATGCGCAGCGTGGCGACATCGGGCACCCGTTGGGCCAGACATTGGCGCGCGAGGACACTCAGCTCCAGCTCGGCCATGTTGAGCCAGCTGCCATGCGTCGGCGTGTAATGGAATTCGAGCTTCCGCACGATGCGTCGGGCTTCTGCAGCCGGGAAGGTCTCGTAGAGCGCTTCCGGCTTATGCGTGCTCAAGTTGTCGAGCACCACCCGGATCCGCTCCGCCTTGGGATAGCCCGCATCGACGAGCCAGCGCATCTGGTGCGCGAAGTCCGCGCTCGTGCGCTGCGCGGTGACCGCGAGGTGGCGCCAGCCGCGCCGGGGATTCACGAACACGAACACGTTGCAGGTGCCCTGCCGGATGTACTCGAAGTCAATGCGCGCCGGGATGCCCGGGCGCATGGGGAGCGGCGCCCACCGTTCGCCGATGAGTTGCACCGGGGCTTCATCAAAACACACCACGGGGCGCCGCGGCGCGTCGGGCTCCGCATAGAGGTCCAGCACATCTTCCATGCGGGCGACAAACGCGGCCCCGACGGTCGGAATGCACCATTCCTGCTTCTGCCACGGCTTCAAGACGTTTTTTTTAGCACGCGCCGCACGGTTTCATACGAACAGTGCTCGGCGAGCTTCAGCTCGACGACCCGATCGGCCAGGAGCCGGAGGGTCCATCGCAGGCGCTCGTTAGGCGGCTTGCTACAGGCCTCGGCCACGAGATGCGCCTGTGCGGCGCCGGAAAGCAACGGGGGCGCCCCCCGCCGCGCCCGGTCCTCGAGCGCGGCGTCGAGGCCCTCTTCCACGCATCGCTGCCGAATGCGGTGCACCGTCGCGATGCCGACGTTGACGGCCGCGGCCACCGCCGCGTCGCTCAGTCCCTCGTCGGCTTTGAGCAGGATGCGCGCGCGCGTCGCCCGCCGGGCGGCCGGGCGTCCCGCGCGCAGCAGGTGCTGCAGCTGGGCGCGCTCCTCCGGCGTGAGATTGACGATGAACTTGACGTTGGTCGCGGGGCGTCTGCGGCGTCGGCCTCGAGTCATCACATCCCTCGTGGGTAACGGATGCCTCACGTACTGCATGCGGGATGCCACGCTTATCACATCCTCAGTGACTAACGTCTAGCTCGGGCGGGTCTTGCGCCGACAACGCACGCGAAGCCTCTTTGCGCGACACTGGTGCCCGTTTTCTCACGCCTCTCTCGACGCGGCGGGAGGACGGCCACCGCAGCAATCGGAGCCGCCCCATGAAGTACGTCCTCGAGTACGAAGCAACACCGGACTTTCGCGCGAACGTACCGATGCACATCGCGGCACACCGCGCGCTATGGCACACCTATCACGGCGACGGCCGGTTGTTGATGATCGGGCCGTTCACCGATGAGCCGTTGGGCGGCGCGATGGGTCTGTTCTCGACTCGCGCGGCCGCCGAGCAGTTTGTGGCAGACGATCCCTTCGTGGCCAACGGCATCGTAGCCCGATGGACGATTCGAGAATGGAACGAAGTGCTGGTGCCGGATCGCTGAGCCACGCGCGCCTGGGACGCTTCCCGTCGTGATCGGCGGCCGGTAAAAAAAACGAGTCAGACGTTGCCGGCGTTGGCTATCCGTACTTGACCGGATCACCAGATGAACACATGGTGATGCGGTCCGCGCACAGGGAGTGTCGCGTGCAAACCCCCGAAGCCGTTGAGCGTCCGCCCGCGCGCCGAAAGACGGTGCGAGCCATCGCGACGCGCGTGCTCCTGCACGTCGTGCTGCTGCTCGTCGCGGTGGCGTGCCTTGGTGCCTACCAGCACTTCAAGCTTGCCGGCGCATCGAGCGCGGCGTGGGCCAGCCTCGGCGGCGCGGCGCTGTTCGGTTTCGCGCCGCTGCGCGACGTGACGCACATCGTCTTCGGCATCGAAGGCCGGATCCTGCACGTCGTGCATGGGTTAGGCGGACTCGCGTTGGGCGCGCTGCCGCTCACGGGCGTCGTGTCCGGGACGCCGGTGTTGACGCACGCGGCGACGGCGCCGTTCGCGATCATGGGCGCGGCGCAGGCGCTGATGCACTCGAACGCACCGCGGAACCCGGCGCAGGCGGCGGCATTGCAGCGATTCGTGTCCAGTATGCCGGAGCTCGAGCTGGTCGGGAACCCGAGAAATTTCTCATCGCCTGCCGGCGCCCAACGCGCCGTGGCGGCGCTGGCCGACATCATCGGCAAGGCGCAATCGTTAGGCGAAACCGAGCTCGCCGCGGATCCCAAATTCCAGAGCGCCTGGCGGCAGGCGTCCACGCGATTCGGCGCCAACCTCGGTCTCGATGCGGTGGACGAGGCACTCGGCAAACTCGCCGCGAATCCCGCGACCGCGAGCGCGGTCCCGGGTCTCAGGGCACGACTCGCCACCGCGCGGCGGACGCTCGCCGGCGCGGCGCCCCGCACGTAGCGATGACGTCGCGGATGCGCAGACAGCTCACGTCGCTGCTGATCGGCGCGCTCGTCGGCGCCGTGGCCGCGCGCCTGACGTTCCGCTCGCCTAACGGAGGCGGCGCGGGGCACCCGCCGGCGTGGGCGTCCGCGATCTTTTCCGGGTACACGGCCCCGCTGTGGGCCTCGCTGGCCGTGTGGGTGGCGTTGAGTCTGTATTGGGAAGTGGCCGCAACGAGCGCCGCGCCGGTCGAGCGGCGGGAATCCAAGGCGTCGCGCGCCGTGCACGTCACGCTGATCTCGATCGGACAAGTGATGGTCTTCTTGGGGATCCCGGGATTGCGCGCGCGATTCGTTCCTGCATCGATCCTGCTCGGTTGGACGGCGCTGGTCCTCCAGCTGCTGTTTCTGGCCTTGGCCATCTGGTCTCGGCGCATTCTGGGCCGAAACTGGAGCGGCGCGATCGCGGCGACCGCGGGACAAAAGCTCGTGCGCGCCGGCCCGTATCGGTGGCTCCGCCATCCGATCTATACCGCGCTGTTAGGCATGTACGCGTGCACTGCGCTCATCTCGGGCGAGGTGCACGCGCTCGTGGGCGTCGTGCTCTTGCTCGCGGCGTATTGGCGCAAGGTGCGGCTCGAGGAGCAGCACCTGGCGTCGCATTTCGGGCCGTCGTATGGCGAGTACCGCGATGCGACGTGGGGTGCGGTTCCGGGATTGTTCTAGGCGACATCTTGACCGCGCCGCCGGTCCGCTGCACGCGCAATGCCGTGCACGCGCCGCCGGGCGGCAATGTCGCATCATGACATTGGAGCGGATGACGACATCACACGCCTCGAGCGGCGCACGCACCGGCGCCGCCAAGATCGGTCCCGACGATGCGCGGTATCGTGCCGTCATCGACAGGCAATTCAACAAGCGATTCACCGCGCACCCCGACTACGTGCGCCTAACGGAATCGACCGCGCAGGTGGCGGCCGCCGTCGAGGAAGCGGTGCGCGAAGAACGCCGCTTCGCCCTCACCAGCGGCGGACACTGCCTCGAGAATTTCGTCACCGATCTTGAGGTCCGAGCCATCATCGACGTGTCGCCGATGACGCGCATCTCGTACGACCCGGCGCGCCGCGCCGTGTGTGTCGGGGCCGGCGCTACCGTGGGTGACACCTTCCGCGCGCTCGCCGAGCAGTGGGGCACCGTGGTTCCGCTCGGCGAATATCCCGGCGTCGGCATGGGCGGTCACGTGTGCGGCGGCGCGTTCGGCTTCCTGTGCCGGCAACACGGTTTGGCCGCCGACTATCTGTACGCGGTCGAAGTCGTGACGGTCGATGCTGGAGGACGCGCGACGGCCGTGATCGCGACGCGCGAGCCGGACGATCCACATCGCGACCTGTGGTGGGCGAACACCGGCGCCGGCGGCGGAACGCTGGGTGCCGTTACGCGCTACTGGTTCCGTTCGCCTAACGCACTGGGCGATGACCCGGCGGCGCTGCTGCCGCGAGCGCCGGAGTCGGTTACGACTTTTCGTGCCGAGTGGAGCTGGGACCGGGTGGACGAGGGGGCGTTTCGGCGCCTCATGCGCGACCACGGCGTCTGGTGCGAGCGCAACAGCGCTGCCGGGTCACCGGGCGCCTCGTTGTGGACCTTGCTCGAAGCGCATCGCAAGCAGTTCGGCACGATCATCGTGCGCGGCGTGAGCACGGCGCCGCCGGGTGTCGTCGAGGGCCTGGTTGACGGCCATGTCGGGGCGGTGTGCGGTGCGTTAGGCCCGCCGGCGAAACGCGAGGTGGCGCGCCTGTCGTGGCTCGACTTCGCGCTCGACCCGTTCCCCGATCTGTTCACGATGCCGCGGGGCGGGGTGAGCTCGAAGGTCAAGGACGCGCTGCTCCGCCGTCGCCTAACGGACAAGCAGATCGACGCCGCCTACGCACACCTCGTGCGCGACGACGTCGACGTGATGGGCGGGATGCTCGGCCTCGCCACGTATGGCGGTCAGGTCAACGCGGTAGCGCCCGACGCCACGGCATCGGCGCACCGGAACGCGATCTTCGACCTCGCCTGCAGCGTCGGCTGGATGGATGGGCGGGACGAGACGGCGAGCCTCGCGTGGGTACGGGCGTTCTATCGCGATCTGTTCGCCGATACGGGCGGCGTTCCGGTACCGGGCGATGCGTACGACGGGGCGCTCATCAATCATCCCGATGTCGACATCGCGGACCCGGCGTACAACACATCGGGTGTCCCATGGACGACCGTGTACTTCCAGGAGAACTATCCGCGCCTGCAGCGTATCAAGGCGCGGTGGGATCCGCGGAACGTGTTCCGGCACGCCTTGTCGGTGCGTGCCGGGTGACTGCCTAACGCCGGCTCCTCACCGGCCTCCCGGGCTCCCCGCGTCCAATGGCGCAGTCCACCGGGCGAGCCAGGCGTTCACGGCATCGTGCCACTGGACGCTGTTGTGCGGCTTGAGCACCCAGTGGTTCTCGTCGGGGAACGTGAGGAACTCGCTCGGAATACCGCGGCGCTGGAGCGCCGTGAACGCGCCCATGCCCTGGTTGATCGGGATGCGGAAATCCTGGTTGCTGTGCACCACGAGCATCGGCACCCGCCAGTCCTTCACGTGGTCGAGCGGGTTGAACTTCTCGTAGTTCTCGGGGTGCTCGTACTGCGTGCCGCCGTTCTCGCGCTCCTCGAACCACAGCTCCTCGGTGTCGTAGTACATCGCGCGAGTGTCGAACACGCCGTCGTGGTCCACGAGACATTTCCACGGTGTATTCCAGACGCCGGCGATCCAGTACGTCATGTAGCCGCCGTAGCTCGCGCCCAACGCACAGGCGCGGCTCCCATCGAGGAACGGATACTTGCCTAACGCAGCGGCCCAGCCGAGCTTGAGGTCCTCGAGCGGCTTGCCGCCCCAATCGCCGGAGATGGAGTTGGTGAACGCCTGGCCGTAGCCTGTGGATCCGTGGAAGTTGATCGCGACGACGGCGAAGCCCTGGCCCGCGTACGTCTGCGGATTCCAGCGATAGCTCCACCCGTTGTCCCAGGCGCCTTGCGGGCCGCCGTGAATGAGGAACGCAACCGGATATCTCTTGCCCGGCTCGAAGCCAACCGGCTTCACGACGTAGCTCTGCACGGTTTCGCCGTTCCAACCCTTGAACGTGAAGAACTCCCAGTCGCCCTCTTTGGCGTTCGAGAGCGCGTCCGCGTTGAAGTGCGTCACTTGTTGCGCGTGTGCGTTGGGCGCGGCGTCGACCGTATAGAGGTCGGATGGGTGTTTGAGGTCATCGCGCGCGAACAGGATGCGGCCATGGGCGAGCGAGTAGCCGCTGATGGTGCCGTCGCCGACTATGCGTGTCGCCTTCCCCGTCGCGATATCGATCGCGAAGATCGGGTGCTCGCCGTTGTCATCGACGCTGGCGTAGAGCGTCTTGCCATCCGGCGCGATCGTGAGTCCACCGGGGGAACGGTCCCAACCCGGGTCGATCTCGCGCGAGTGGCCGGTGGCAAGGTCCAGCGCCATGATCCCGAAGCGGTCCGACTCGACGCCCGGCAGCTTCATCGCCAGGTAGTACAGCGTTTTGCCGTCGGGCGACGCGACCGGGTAGGCGTCCCATGCTTTGTTGGCCGCGGTCAGATCGTTAGGCGGCGCCGAGCCGTCCGCCGGCACGCTGTAAACATCGAAATTGGTGGACCAGGCTTCGGTGCTGCCTGCGATGCGCACGCCGAAATAGACGGTCTTGCCGTTGGGCGAGAAAGAGAACTCGCTCTCGTCGCCGAACGGTTTGCTCGGGATGTCGCCGTCCATGCCTGCGCCGCGGACCCTGGAGCCGTCTGTGTGTGGAGCGCCTGTACCTTTGCTCAGGAGTGTGGGATCGGTGGGGATTCGACCGGAGGAATCGATGGCCGCGATGTACAGTTGGTTGCGGCGGCCGGTGGCCCACGTATCCCAGTGCCTAACGAAGAGCCGTGTGTAGAGCGTGCCGCTGGCCTTGTCGGCGGCGCGCGCGGCGATGCCTTTGGCGGTGCAGGCGAGGGTCGGGCAGTCCGTATCCACTTCGTACGAAAGCAGCACGTGCGAGCCGTCGGGCGACAACTTGAAGGTATTGAGGTCGAGGGCCGTGTGGCTCACCTGTGTCGGCGCCGCGTGGCCAGCCAGGTCGAGCCCGTTGGCGCCGCCTAAATCGACGCGCCAGAGCTGTTCGACGCCGTCGGCGGCGGCCATGTAGTACAGGTGATGGCCGTCCGGTGCCCAACGCGGCTGCGTCGCGTTGTCGACAACCTGCACCGGAGCGCTCGTGCCGGAGAGATCCTTGACGTAGATGGCCGTGATCCCGCGGTTCGCGGCGTAGTCGGTCCGGCGCACGGTGAAGGCGGCGTAGCGTCCGTCCGGGGACAGCTGCGGGTCGCTCACGCGATCCATCATCACCAGGTCGCGCACGTTGAACGGGTGCGGGCCCTGCACGTTGCCTAACGACGTGTTCGCGGGCGTCTGACCGAGCAGCGCGGGCGCCGCGGCGAACACGAAGGTGAGCGCGGCCGTCAGCGATTTCATTCGAATGCTCCTTGGTTCGGATGGCGATCATGGTCCCGCGGCACCCGAGCCGTTGGCCCCGTGGCCGCTGGTCCCAAGTTACGTCGATAGGCGGGTCGCGGCGAGAAGCCTCGTGACCATGCGCGCAAGACGGCATCGATCAGCAGGGCGCCATCGGCCCGGTGAGAGCGCACACGCATGCGCGAGGTTGCCCAACGGTCACGAGATGTTAATGCGGCTGCAATCGACACGCGCGTCGCCCGGCCCCATCATCCGGCAGGTGGACAACAGGTCCTCACCCCGGAGGCGATGATGCCTAACGTATGGTGGTCCGTGCCGGCCATTGCGGCCGCGCTGTCGATGCCCAGGCCCGCAGTTGCGCAGGTGCCCGCGCCCGCCGACACCGGGTCGACAATTCAAACCACAGGCTCGGCGCAGTTGACGCTGCAGCCGACGCGCGCGATCATCACGTTCGGTGTCGCGTCCCGCGCGGCCAGCGCAGCAGCCGCCACGGCCGTGAACGAACCGAAGGTTCGCCGGCTGCTTACCGCGCTGCATGCGAGTCGCCCCAAGCCCGACAGCGTGCTGGTGGTTGCCGTGACCGTGGGGCCGCACGAGAACGAGCACGGGACAATCGTCGACTACGAAGCGAGCGCCGAGGTACGCGTGGTGATCGTTGCGCTCGACAGCCTCGGCCGCTATCTCGACGTCGGGCTCGAGGGGGGCGCGACCGCGGTGAGCGACGTGTCGTTTCAATCCGATAGCGCGGCCGGCGCGCAGCGTCGGGCGTTAGGCAAGGCGTACGAGGAGGCGCTGGGGCGCGCGCAGGCGCTGGCCGCTGCCGCCGGGGGAACGTTGGGCCGACTCCAAACGGTGTCGACGGAACGGGTCGGCGGAGAGTATTTCGCCGTAGCGCGCACATACGCACCCGCCGCCGAGACCGGGGTCCCGATGACACCGCAGGGTGTGACGGTCTCGGCGTCCGTGGCTGCCGTATGGCGCTTCACGCCGCGCAGTGGGCCGTAAGACCATCATGTACGACATCGTCCCCATCGGTCACGTTCGTTCACCACTCATCGACCGCGCGCAGGCGCCCATGCAGGGCAGCGAGGGTGCGCCCAACGCATCGCTCGTGTTCGAACCACAATACCAGGATGCGCTGCGCGATCTTCGCGCCGGCGACGAGATCCTGGTGCTCACCTGGCTGCACCAGAGCGATCGCTCGGTGCTGCGGGTTCATCCGCGCGACAACATGGCCGCGCCGCTCCGCGGCGTATTCAGCACACGATCTCCGGACCGGCCTAACCCGATCGGGATTCACCGCGTACGAATTCTGGCGGTCGACGGTCCGCTCGAGCTCACGGTGGCCGAGCTCGAGGCCATCGACGGCACGCCCATCATTGACGTCAAGCCGGTGCTCGACCGGGCGCGCGAGCGCTGAGCCGAGGAGGCCGCGTGAACGCTAAGCCGACGACCATCGATGAGTATCTCTCGCGCCTGACGGCCGCGCAGCGAGCCGTGCTCTCGCACTTGCGCACCGTCATCCGAGCTGCCGCACCAGATGCCGAAGAATGCATCAGCTACGACATGCCGACGTATCGGCTCGATGGGCGCATGCTCCTCTCGTTCGCCGCCGCCACGAAGCACTGCGCGCTCCACATCGGCGCCCACCCGCTGGCCGTCCACGCGCGGGAGCTGGAACGGTACGATACGACGAAGGGCGCCGTGCGCTTTCCTCCATCGCAGCCGCTCCCCGACGCACTGGTGCGGAAGTTAGTCAAGACCCGTATCGCCGAGCGCAGGCGCCAGCGATCGACCAAGCCGCCTAAAAGGCGTTGATTCCGCGGCGGCCGAGGTATATCGTGGAAGCGACCGTCGCCCCTTGGCGAACGCCGCTGCCGCCTAACCGAACTACACTCCGCCGCGCATGTCGCTCGACTCGCTCGACGCCGTCCTCACGCCGCTCTTCATCGCCGTGGCCTTTCTCGCCACGATCGGCATCGTCGTGTGGGTGCTGCGCCGCGCGGCCATCGGCACCGCGAATCGCGCGGCCGCCGAACCGTTGCCCGAAAGTTGGCTGCGACTCCTCGATCGCAGCGTGCCGGCGAGCAGCGGACTCACGACGGCCGAGCGCGTTCGTCTGCTCCATTTGAGTCGCGACCTCATCGGTCGCGCGCACTGGGAAGGATGCCGCGGCGTGGTCGTGGACGAGAGCATGCAGCTCGTGATCGCCGCACAAGCCTGCCTCATGACGTTGCGCATGCCCGGCGAGCACTACGAGAATCTCCGCGAGGTCCTGATCTACCCGTCCACGTTCGTGCCGCGACCAGCGTGCACCAAGGTCGTACGAACGACCGTCGGTGACGACCACCCGGTGCCGCAGCTCGGCGAGGCCTGGACTAACGGAGTGGTCGTCCTGGCCTGGGATTCCGTGCAGCAAGGCGCGGGCGATCCACACGACGGACAGAACGTGGTATACCACGAGTTCGCGCACGTGCTGGCCTACGAACACGCCCTCTTACCAGCGGGCCACGACACAGTGGCGAGCGGATGGTATGCCCCGTACACCAACGCTGACGACGACGGCGAGCGCCAGCCCGGCATGCCTGACCCGGACGAATGGACGCGTGTGTTGGATGAGAGCTTCCAGCGCCTCAAGACCAGGCTCGCTGCCGGGCAGCCATCGGTGCTCGGCGGGTACGCCGCCACGAAAAAGGCGGAGCTCATTGCCGTCGCGAGCGAGGTGTTCTTCGAGAAGCCGCGCGCGCTGCGCGACGAAGACCCCGCGTTCTATGCGCAGTTGAGCACGTTCTATCGCCAGGATCCCGCCGCGGCCACGCCCTCGGCGAGTTAGGCAGAGATGCAACGAGGCCCGCGTGCGCACCACGCGGGCCTCGCCTCGCCTAACGAACGACCGGCGCCGGTATCAGAACGCCGCCAGCTCCCGGTACGCCTTCACGAAGTCGTCCGTCTGCGGCAGGATCGCATCCTCGAGCGACGGCGCGTACCCCACGAACGTGTCCGTGGACGCCACACGCTTGACCGGCGCGTCGAGCCACGCGAAACACTCGTCCGCAATCGCCGCCGCGATCTCCGCGCCGTAGCCCCACGAGAGCGAATCCTCGTAGGCTACGATCACACGCGACGTCTTGCGCACCGAATGCATCACGGTCTCGCGATCCCACGGCGACAGCGTGCGCAGATCGATCACCTCGACGTCGATGCCTTCTTCGGCCACCTTGTTCGCGGCGACGAGCGCACGCTGCACCGTGGCGCCGTACGTCACGAGCGTGATGCCCGCGCCTTCACGCAACACCTTCGCCTTACCGAACGGAATCATGAAGTTCGGTCCGGGATTCCTGCCCTTGTTGTACGTCTGGCGGTACAGGTGTTTGTGCTCGAGGAAAATCACCGGATCGTCGCAGCGGATCGCGGTGCGCAGGAGACCGTTTGCATCGAGCGCCGTGGCCGGACACACCACGCGCAATCCAGGGCAATGCGTGAACAGCGACGCCCCCGTCTGCGAGTGATAGATCGCGCCGCGGATGTACCCGCCATACGTCACGCGCACCACCGCGGGCGAGCTGAACTCGTTGTTCGACCGCCAGCGCATGGTGGCGAGCTCGTTGCGCAGCTGCATGTACGCCGGCCAGATGTAGTCGAAGAATTGTATCTCGACCACGGGCTTGAACCCGCGCACCGCCAGTCCCACCGCGCGACCAACGATGTTCGCTTCGGCTAACGGAGAATTGTAAACGCGATCGCCGCCGAACTCCTTCTGCAGCCCCCACGTCACCTTGAACACGCCGCCCTTGCCCTTCACCTTGCCCAGATACTGCGCGCGCGACACGTCGGCCACATCTTCGCCGAACACGAGGATCTTCCCGTCGCGGTGCATCTCGTCCTTCATGCACGCGTTGAGCAGGTCGACCATCGTCGTCGGTTCGCCGCTGAATTTCGGATCATCTTCCGTGTCGAACTGCTCGCTCGTTGGATCCACGTCCGGCGAATACACCGCGTACAGCACCGTGTCGGCGGCCGGCTGCGGTTGGGCGAGCGCGTCATCCGTGGCCGCGAGCACCTCCGCATCGACTTCGGCTCTGAGCGCCTCGAGCTCCTTTTCTGTGATGTGCCCTTCGGCTATCAGCCACTTGGGGAACGTGACTAACGGATCGCGCGCGGCGTCGACATCACGCTCCTCCGGCGGCCGGTACATCGTTTCCTGGTCGGACAACGAGTGCGAATACGGGCGGATCACGTGTGCGTGCACGAGCGCCGGTCCGCGACGGGCGCGTGCATACGCTACCGCTTTGCTCATCGCCGCATGGCTGGCGACCAGGTCGCAGCCATCCACTTCCTGAACGAGGAGACCCGGCATCGACGCCACGAGCTTCGAGATGCTGCCGCCGGCCGTGTTCACTTCCACCGGCACCGAGATCGCGTAGCCGTTGTCTTCGATCAGGTAGACAACGGGGAGACCGAGATTGCAGGCGGTGTTGAGGGATTCCCAGAACTCGCCCTCGCTGGTCGTGCCATCGCCGGCGGACACGTAGGTCACCTCATCGGACTCGAAGCCCTCGGTAATCGAGAGCAACGACGCGCGCAGGGAGGCTTCCGCGCATCCCGTGGAGTGGAGGAACTGTGTGCCCGTGGGCGACGACGACGAGACGATATTGAGCCGCTTGCTGCCCCAGTGACTCGGCATCTGCCGGCCGCCCGAGTTGGGGTCGCGCGCCGCGCCGACCGCTTCGTACAGCATCTCCGCCGGGGTCATGCCTAACTGGAGACACAGCGCGCGGTCGCGATAGTACGGGAAGAACCAGTCGTGGCCGCCGCGCAGCGTCATGCCCGCAGCCGTCAACACTGCTTCGTGTCCAGCGCCCGAGATCTGAAAGAAAATCTTGTTCTGTCCCTTGAGCTGGATTTCCTTGTCGTCCAGCCGCCGCGACAGATACATCGTCCGATATGCCGCCAGAAGCTGCTCGCGGTTGAGCGCCGCGCCGGCGCGGCGCTCGGCACGTGTCTGAGTAGCCATGAGTCCCCGTTTTGAGTGGAGCTAGCACTTCAAAATATCATTCATAGCCGGCATTGTGCACCCGATTCCGGTGCGCGATGGGCGTTCGCGTCCCGACGACGGCGTTCGGGCTTCGGGCAGCCCTTGAGCCGGACGCGTCAGGCCGAGCCGCCGGCACGTCTCGACCCGGGCGCGCCCCTTTTGCGAGGGGGCGATGGGCTCGCTACCTTCGCGCTATGGTTGTTCCCCACGTGACCGACCAGATCTCGCCGGCCATCGAAGCGGTGTTGATGCGGTTCGCGGCCATGGTGCGCCGCATCGGTATCCGCCACGGGTTGTCGGAGAGCGACGTCGACGAGGTCTTTCAGGAGGTGCGCATCCGGCTGTGGCGAGCGCGCGCAGATGGCTCTAACCGTGCGTTGGACGCGGTTACGGCGGGTGGAAGCGGGGCCGCCGGTGAGCAAATTTCGTCGGTGGGTTCGTCTTACCTGTACCGGACCGCGGTGTCAGCGGCGCTCGATGTCTTACGACGCCACCGCCGTCCGCGTGAGGACGCGTTGGAGGACGTTGGGCAGGAGGCTGCCGCGCCGTCGCCTCGCGAGCCCGAGCAATCGCTCGAGTTGTCCGAGCTGGCGCGGCAGGTGGCGCGCGCGATCGACACGATCACGCCGTCGCGCCGGCCGGTGGTCCGCATGTATCTGGCCGGCTACACACGCGAAGAGATTGCCGCGCTCTTGGGTTGGTCGGAGGCCAAGACGCGGAATTTGCTCTATCGGGGGCTCGCCGATCTGCGCGAGCGCCTAACGGAGCAGGGGATCGGACCGGAGGCGGTCGCATGACGGATGCACGGCTGCAGGAGTTGTATCGGGAGGCGTTGGCGGCGCGCGACGCGCGGCCCGGCGCGGCGTGCCCGGAGCCGGAGGCGCTTCAGGCGCTCGTCGAACGAGACGGGACCGAAGAGGAGCGGTTGGCCACGCTCGACCACGCGCTGTCGTGCCGGTCGTGCAGCCGCGAGCTCGAGTTGCTGCGGGCGTTGCGCGCGGCGGCGCCATCCGCGCGTCGTCCGCGGGTCGCGAGTCCATGGCTCGTCGCGGCATCGGCCTTAGTGGCGGTGGCCGCGGCAACAATCGCGCTCCGGTCGATGTCGACGCCGAGTGACGTGTTGCGCGGACCATCCGCGGGCGGCGTGGTGCTCGTGTCGCCGGCGGCGCATCCGTCGGTGCTCAGGTGGCACGCGGTGCCGCGCGCGGTGTCCTACCTGGTCGAGGTGATGGATGCGCAAGGCGCGGTGCTCGCCGCGGACACCACGGCCGACACGTCGTTCGTGCTGCCGGCGGCCCTGCGTGCGCGGCCCGAGCCGAACGAGCAGTGGTGGGTGCGCGCGCGCTTGTCGGATGGCGCCGAGGTCCGGTCGTCGATCGCGCCGGTCGCGCTGCGCTGAGCGCCTAACGGAGCAACCGCGGGCCGCGCGTGTCGCCGTCGGCGCCGAGCGGCTGGCGCGGCGGTTGCGCCACGCTGCGGATGGACGCGACGAGCTCCTCCAGCAGTTGCGCGAGACGTCGTTCGCGCCGTCGCGTCGAGAGCGAGTAGGCCGTCCGCGCCACGCCGTACGTCAGTCCCAGATAGGCAAGCAGCGCGGGTGCGATCCACTCGCTGCCTAACAGTTTTTGCGCGAGGGCGACGATCCCGGCCGAGCCGCCGCCGCCCATTCCACCGCCGATCCCGCCGAAGAAGGCGCCGACCAGCTGGGCCAGTCGCTCGTCGATCGTGACGACCGTTCGCCCGCCGCGAGAGGAGATCGTGATGCTCAGTCGGCGATCGGTGCCCGTCGGAGTCCAGGACAGCGTCTTCGCAAACACGCCCATGTGTCCGGCCTCGCCCAACGCGTTGCGAATCGACCGCAGCAGGATCTCGAAGTCCGCCTCATCGATTTCGCCATCGACGGTGGCCTCGAGGTGAAGCCGGGTCGGGCCGCCGATGAGCGCCCGCACGAACGAATTCGGCTGCGGCGGCTCCAGGCTGGGCGCACCGGCCCGCTCATTCGTTAGGCCTGGCGCCGGAGGGACGCGCGCCGGCGGCGGACCCGCCAAGCCGAGCTCCTTCACCGCACGCTCGACGTACGGCTCCGAGATCCCGGCTTCGACGGCGGCGTCGCGCACGTGGTCGATCCGGTAGCCCTGCGTGCGCGACCGCGCGGCTTCGACCTGCTCGAGCGGTGTCACCGGCGGCGCCGCGCTCGTGAGTGCTTGCAGCTCGGCCGCGCGTTGCCATACGGCCATCGCCTCCTTTTCGGACAACACGTCCCGCGGTGGCGCGGGAGTGCGTTCGACGCTTGCGTCGGCGCGCGCGTCGTCGAATGCGCGCGCGAGTGCATCACCATCGGGGAAGCGCGCCGCGGGATCGCGCATGAGGCATCGGTCGATGATGCGCGCCACCGCATCCGGAATGTGCGGTGCAACATCGTGGAGTCGCGGCGCGACCTTGGTGACGTGCGCGACGAGCACCGCGGATGCGCTGGCACCGTCGAACGGGTAGCGACCCGACAACGCCAGAAACCCGACGACGCCTAACGAATAGAGATCGCTGCGCCCATCGAGCGCATCGCTCGCCACCTGCTCCGGGCTCATGAAGTACACCGTGCCCAGCACCTGGCCCGTGGCGGTGAGCGGCGACGCCTCGGCCAGGCGCGCGATGCCGAAGTCGGTGACCATCGCGCGCCCCGACGCCGCGTCGATGAGGATGTTCTCGGGCTTGATGTCGCGGTGCACGACGCCGTGCGCATGCGCGTACGCCAGCGCGCGCGAGACATCGGCCAGCAACGGCAAGACCGCCGCCGGCGCGAGCGGGCCGCGCGTCCGGAGCCGCTCGGCCAGCGACTCGCCCTGCACCAACCCCATCACGAAAAACGGGTAGCCGCCTAACTCATCGGCGCGGTGGATGGGCACGATGTTCGGGTGCGCGAGCCGCGCCGCCGTGCGGGCCTCGCGCAGGAACCGCTCGCGCACGTCTTCGACGCCGGCCAAGTTAGGCGGCAGCACTTTGACCGCGACCAGCCGATCGAGCCTGATGTCGCGCGCGCGGTACACCACGCCCATGCCGCCGCGTCCAATCTCGCACTCGACCGCGTAGTCATCGGCCAGAGCGGCGGCAATGCCCGAGAGCTCGGCCGCGTGCGCGTCCGTTCCGGAGCTTATCGCCACCACGTCCAACCGAAGATGCCGCGCGCCTGCCGCAGCGGCACGCGGACAGACGGGTCGCCGACGAGCCGGAAGGCCGCCCACTCGCGCGGCGGCGCGCCCTCTTTCATTGCATCGAGCGCCGCATCGCGGAGCGCGTCGGCGCTCGTGCGGCCGTCCGCGAGCGCGGTGTAGAAGGCGACGATCATCGGGATGGTGCGTGCGTCGTCCACGGGCCACTCGGTCGCGAGCACGGCGCGCGCTCCGGCCTGTAGCAGCGGGGCCGTGAGCCCGCGCACGCCCTCGCCGCCTAACACAGCGCCGCCGGCGGTATGACACGCCGACAGCACCACGAGGTCGGCGTTCAATTGCAGGGCGGCGAGATCGCCGTCGCTCACGAAGCCATCGCTCCCGGCGCCGGGCGACAACGCGAGGCCCGCGTGCGCGATGCCGTTGTCGTCGGTCACGGCGTGGGTCGCGAAATGGATCACGCGGTACGACGTGAGCGGCGTCCGCTCGAGGAACGCCGCGCTCGCGTCGTCGCGCAAACGGATCACCGCCTCGGACGCGAAGCGCGCCACCTCGCGCACCTCGCGCGCCGTTCCCGGGAGGCGCGGCAGCGACGATTCGTCGGGCGTCGCGGCGCGCAGGGCGAGCGGGCTCCCGTCATCCTCGCCGGCGAACCGCGGATCGCCGAATGCGAGCAGACGAGCCGGGCCCGTGGGTTCGGGCCGCTGCCACAGCATCACCGACACGGCCGCCGAGGGCACGGTGGTCATGGCGAACCGTTCGATCGCCCAACGTCCGTCGCGCAGCACGAGCGCCTGGAAGGGAACCGACCACAACGCGTCGTCGGGCACCACGACCAGGTTGGTGATGCCGGCCGGCACATCGGCGAGCGCCGGTTGGAGCAGCGCCTTGCCTAACTGAGTGGCGAGGCCGCGCACGTTGCCGCCGCTCTCGATCAACGCCTCGAAGCGCGCCGCCATGTCGCGCACCGAATCGAGCGGTGCGAGCACGTGCGCGCGCACGGCGCGTCGCGTGAGCACGAACACCGTGGTGGGCTGGCCCGCGCGGCCGCCGACGTACTCGAGCACCGCGGTGCGGTCGTCGGGGATCGCGCGCTGCACGTCGGCCGCGGTGACCGGCGCGGTGCTCGCCACGGGATGGGCGTTGTCGCCGGCGGCGAGACGCAATCCCGCTGCGCGCGAGAGCCGGTCACGCAGGAGGCGCGCGCGCCGCTGCTCGGCGAGCGCGAACGCCTGCTCCACGCGGCCCGAGCGCGCGATGCCCGCGATGAGCTGTGCGATGGCGGGCGGCCGCCCGCCGAATGCGTCGCGCACCTGAAAGGCCAACTGCTTGAGCTGTTGGTCGCCGAGCGTTCCGCGCCACGCGTCCAGCTGGGCGCTCGCTTCGCCTAACCGTTGCTCCGCGCCGAGGGTGTCGCCCTGGCGCAGGAGCGCCTCGGCCGTCATCGCCTGCGAGAGGTAGCGCCGCACGTGCTGCGACGAGTCGAGCGTCGCGAGATCGCTGCGAAAGCGGCGCTGCGCCTCGCGCGCGTTGCCCTGGCGCAGCGCGAGCACGCCGTAGTAAAAGTCCTGTCCTTCCGTCCACCCCGCGGCGCCACCGCGCTGGAAGGCAACGCGCTGCGCCTCGAGCTCGCGCCGCGCGCCGCGCCAGTCGCCCGCGCGCACCGCCAGATCGGCGAGCGCCAGGTGCGTGCCGCCGATGCCTAACGCATTGCGGTCGTGCTCGGCCAGGCCTAACGCAATGGTGTATTGCCGGCGCGCCGCCGCGGTGTCGCCGATGTCGACTGCCACCTGTCCGCGCAGACCGATCGCCGTCGCCAGACCCCACTGGTCTCGCGTCGCGCGGAACGACGACTCGGCGCGCGCCGCGCGATCCTCGGCGGTGGGCAGGTCGTTCAACGAGAGCGAGATCTGACTCAGATTCACGAGCGACCAGGCGAGCGCCGACAAGTTGCCCGATGCCTCGGCTTCGCGAACCGCGTGCTGCAGCAACTGCTGCGCGCGCCCGTAGTTCGCGATCGAAACCTCCATGTAGCCGTGCCACTGGAGCATCGATGACAACCCGGAACGCTCGTGCACGCGCCCGAGCATCGCTTCCGCGCGCGTGAGGAGCACGCCCACGGTAGCCATGTCGCCTTGTCGCACGTAGTCCTGCGCGAGCACCCACGTGCAGCGCGCCTCGAGACGCGTGTCGCCCGCGCGTCGCGCGAGCGCGATGCCCTGATTGGCCAGCGCCGCCGCCGTCCGCTCGCCGGTGCGCGCCGCCAGCGCCGCGCGCTCGCACCGCCACGCCGCATCGAGCGCCGGGTCGCGCGGAACCGCGCGTCCCATGCTGTCGAGCATGGTGACTTCGACCTCGGCGCCTAACGTGCGCCCCCGCGCCATCGCCACGCCCAGGGTCGCGTCGAATTCCGCGGCGCGATCGCGCGCGGCGCGCGAGAGACGCACCGCCTGTACGAAACTCGATTCCGACTGGACCAGAAGGCCGCGGCTGTAGAGTCCCTTGCCGCGTTCGAGCGCGCCGTATGCCGCGTAGCTGTCCGGCGGCGTACCCGGACGCGTCAACCGGTCGAAGTAGTGTGTGGCGCGAGGGAAGTCGTACACACGTTCGGCCAACAGCTGGAGCGCGAGCAGCGATGCGCGGTTGCCCGGGTCCGCGCGCAGCCTGTCCGACCACATTTGACGCGCCTGGGCGACGCTGTCCTGCTCGACCGCCCGTGTCACCGATGCAACGATCTGTGTCGGCGACCCCGCGTTCCCGGGGGCCGACTGAAACAGAGCGGCGACGGCCAATACGGCGCGGGCGAGAATCATCCGGCTACTAATAAGGATCGCCTGGCTCGCACAGCAAGGGCGGCCGCGCCCCGTCCCGCGGAATCGATGGCACCAGCCGTGCGTAACCATGGAGTCTCACCGGAGGGAGGCTCCATGAATCGCCCCAACAATCATTGCATCTTCTGCGACATCATCCAGGGCGCCGCGGAAGTGTCGATGTGCTACGAGGACCGTGATGCGCTGGCGTTCATGGATATCCAGCCGGTGAATCCGGGACACGTCCTGGTGGTCCCGAGGCAGCACTACGAGTCGCTGCTCGATTTGCCGTCGGAGCTCGGCATGCACCTGTTTTCGGTGGCGATGGAGCTCGGCCCGGTCATTCGGCGCGTTGCCGGGACGGAGGGGATGAACCTGGTGGTGTCGAGCGGCGAGTCAGCGGGGCAGGATGTGTATCACTTCCACATTCACCTGATTCCGCGCCGCGCAGACGACGGGTTCGACGTCCCGCTTCCGTTCCCGGGCTCTTCCATGCCCGACCGTACGCAATTGGACGCGACGGCGGCCCGCATCATCGCGAGCCTGCGCGACCCAATGAAAAAGGGACATCGCGTACCGCAGCTCACGGCGCTCTGAGCAGCGTCCTGATCGGCGACTAGTCGGCCTTTCGCACCGCGGTCACGGCTGACGCCAGCTCGTGCGCGGTGATGCTGAGCTGCGTCGCCGCGTCGTTGAGCGCTTCGATCGCGCTCTCCTGCTGTGTACTCGACCCTGCGACGACGTCGGTTTCGGTGGCGGCGTGCGACGCGTCTTGCTGCGCGCCGGCCAGCGCCAGCGCCATGATGTCGGAACGCTGCGCGTTCTCGCGCGCCGCGTCGACGATGCGATAGCCGGCCGAGGCCACGGTTTCCGATGCGGCGACGATCCGGTCGAGCTCGTCCACCCAACCATTGCTCGCTTGTGCCACGCCTAACACTTCCTCGCGGGTGCGCTGCATGAGCGTCACGGCGCGCTCGAGCGCCGCGCGAATGTCGCGCACGGCCCGGTCCATCGCCTCGGCTTCTGTGGCGCTGCGGTCGGCGAGCGCGCGGATTTCCTGAGCGACGACCGCGAATCCGCGTCCGTGCGTACCCGCGCGCGCGGCTTCGACGGCGGCGTTGAGTGCGAGCAATCCAGTTTGGTCGGCAAGCGACGTGATGGTCTGCCCGAACTTCTGGACCGCGCTCGACACATCCTGAAGACGCGACACTTCCTGCGCGCCTTCCTGCACGATCGCCGCGGCCGCCGTGAGCTGTGTCGACGCCTGTTCGGTGGCACCGCGGACGATGCGCGCATCGCGCAGCATCTGCTCGCCGGTCACCTGCGTTCCGCGTCCCTCCGACACGGTGCTCTCGGCCATTTCCTGCGCCGCGCGCGCTTCGTCGGCTCCCTTGGACAGCGTATCGGAGAGAGCGCGCACCGTGGAAGCGAGCACGCGCGCCGTGTTGGCGCTCTCCTGCGACGACGCGTGCAGCTGCTGGGTGGTGGCGGTGATCGCTTCGACGTGCTGGGTCATGTGCTCGGATGCGTCGAGCACCGGTTGGATGAGCGAGTCGAGCGACAGCGAGAGCGCGAGCTGCGGCGCCACGCCGTCGAGCAGCTGCGCATCGTAGTCGCGGTACATGTCGGTGCGCGTGTGCCTAACGGTCCACAGTCCGACGAGCCGGTCGCCATACTTGAGCGGGACGACGATCTCGGAGCCCGTGTGGCGCGTGATCGCGTTCACGTCGGCGCCGGCATCGCGCGTCGTCACGGCGCGTCCGCGCTCGAGCGAGAGGGCCGGCATGCCGCGGTCGGAGGGGAATCGCATGCCCGCCGTCAGCGCGCGTCCGGTGTCGGTGAGCACCACGAACTCGCGCGTCGCCTCATCGTACCGCGCGATGCCCATCTCTTCCCACGGGACGAGCGTCCGCGTGAGCTGCTCGATGTCGGCCATCGCCCGGTGCAGCTCGGGCCGCGCGCTCATCACGCGCGACAACCGCTGCACCATCTGCAGGCTCTCGCCTAACGCACCTTTCCTGACCAGCCAGTGCGTGAGCGCGGCCACGCCGATGAGGATGCCGCCTTCCACGAAGTACCAGCGCGAATCGGCTTTGCTGTATGCCAGGCGCATCGCGGTGAGCGCCAGCAGTGTGGCCAGTATGGATACCGTGCTCTCCCACCGCGCGGTGAGCCGCGCGTCCACCCATGCAATGGCGGGCGACAACCTGAGCTGCAGGTAAAACGTCGCGTTGAGGATGGCGATGAACAGGCAGATGAACATCGCCAATCGCCACGAGTTGGACGACACGAACATGCTCGCGCCCAACTGTCCGTTGGCCAACCAGTAGTAGGCGATTCCGGCCAGCGTACACGCCGTGCAGAAATGCGCCGCGTTGCCCACCGCGTTGCGGAGGGGCAGGCGCCGCACCACGACGTCGCCCAACAGAATGCCGATGCCGGCCGCGAGCGCGCCCGCCGCCCAACCGAGCGCGACCACGGCCGCGATCCCCGCGCCCACCGCGAAACTGGCGAAGCCCTTGCCGGGCAGCGGAATCCCGAAGGCCCGGGTCGCTATGGCCACGAAGAACAGCAGCCCGGCGCCGAGCCACGGGAATGGCCGCGCGTACTGGTGGAGCGCGAAGCCCACGGGAATCGCGAACGCCGCAAACACCACGACCAGCCGGCGGATGGTTTCGTCCGTCAGCCAGCTGGGCTTGTTCGGGAGCAAAATGGCCGGTTCAGCGGTGGTCGACGTCATTGCTCGCCCAACGACGGCCGCATCGTGCGACCACAGAGGTGGGACATGACTCGTTACGGAGCCAACAAACAAAGCTCTTGCGCGGCGGCACTCGAAGTGCAATGCTGTGACGCACAGCGCGGTTATGGCGTCACGCTCATCGGAGGATCATGAGCATCCACGGTCCGCGACGAAGGACATCAACGGATCGATCAAGCGTCGAGCGCGATGCACGATCGAATGAACGTGCGAACGCGTCTCGTTTTCCAGCGACGCCCAGCTCGGGAGATCCCCGACGCTGGGCGTCGCTGCTTTTCGGCGAGGTGCAATGTCACGGCATGCTCTTCACCGCATCGTCCCCTCACTCCCGCGCTGCACGCGCGGGCTGCATCGCAAACCCCTCCATCCCCGTCGTCACGAGGAAAAGCGCGCGCTCAAGCGCGCGATGATGCGTGATTGTTGTCGCCGCTGCGTGTACTGCGGCACGTCGCTGGATCTCGCGATCGCCACTATCGACCACGTCTACCCGCTCGCACGCGGAGGCGCGCACGTGCCGGGCAACCTCGTCGTGGCGTGCGGCCCCTGCAACCGGATGAAGGGCGACATGCTGCCGCACGAGTTCTTCATTCGATACCCCGTCGCCGGTCTCAACTTTCTGACGTACGCGCGCGTCGTGCACCGCGCCCTCAAACGCGGTGCACGCCGGGCGATCAGCCTGGCGTACGCGGCGTAGCGAGCCCAAGCCGGCCGCGCGCCCAAGCCGCCGGTTAGGACCAGAGTTTGTCGAGGAGCGCGTGCAGTTCGCGCGGCGCGAACGGCTTCTGCAGGTAGGCGACGACGCCCATCGAGTTGCCGATCTGGTCGCGCATGGCGTACGCCCGCGTGCTCGAAAACATCACCGGGATCTCGAGCGACGCGTAGTCGCGGCGTAGCCGCTCGAGAAATGCCGGACCGTCCATCACCGGCATGTTCACGTCCAACACGATGAGGTCGATGGTCGGGCGTTGTTCGACCTGGGCCAGTGCTTCTTCGCCGTTCGAGGCGTAGAGCACGTCCAGCGGTTCCCGCGGGTAGGTCGAGAGGGCGGCCGCGTACGCTTTCTGGAACAGGGCCGAGTCCTCGACCACCAGCACCGTTTTCGACATCACGGCTCCCAAGTAGAGGACGGGTTCGCGTTCCTCACCGACGAACCGCGACCAAAACGCGCAACGCTCGGCGCGTTGCGTCCTTAGTTCGCGCGCGTCGATGACATGCATCAGCGATATGCTTAACCCGCGCCGCTCCGCCAGGGCGGTCGTGCTTCGCCACCCGTCATCGCGGTTCCGTTCGCGTGCCCTCCGCATCCCGTCGTACATCCCGCGCCATTCTCGCCCGTTTCTCCGACGTGAGCGTCGCCATCGACCGGCTGGGCGCCTCTGATCTCGAAACACGTGGTGCGCTCCGAACGAACGTGCTGGGACTCATCGATCAGGTGCCTCCCCGAGAAGCGCGCGCGTGCGTTTCGCTGCGCCTGGTGGCCGAAGCGCTGCGGCCGGACCGGGATCGCGGCGACCGGCAGCCGGCGCTGCACCAGGCGGCGCGCGCGTTGCTCGACGCGGTGCGCACGTACCTCGCATCGCCCAAGGCGCCCGACCGGTTGTCGGTGATCGAGGGACCCGAGCGCGCGACCATCGCGATCATGCGCAACCTGCCCGCGTCGGCGGCGCTCAAGCCCCGCACGTCGGATCTGATCGGGCTCACCGACCGCCGGCCGCGTTCCGTGGTGGCGCGCGCCGCTTCGCTCCCCGCGCTCGCGCTGCCTAACGATACCGACGGCTCGTTGTTGGGCGACTTCTGCGACGAAGCGCGCGAGTACATCGAGAGCGCGGAAGCGGCGCTGCTCCTGCTCGAGCAGGACCCGGACAACGGCGACGCGGCGCAGACGGTGATGCGGGCCTTCCACTCGATCAAGGGGACGGCGGGTTTCCTCAAGCTCGACGGCCTCGTGGCCCTGGCGCACCATGGCGAGTCGCTGTTAGGCGAACGCCGCCGGCGCGATGGATTCGCCGGTCGCGTGGCCTCACTGTCGCTCCGCGCGCTCGACGCGCTGCGCGACACGGTCACGAATCTCGCCGCCTCGCGGGATGGCGCGGCACTCGCGTATCCGGCGGGGTTCGTCGAGGTGCTGCGCGAGCTCGAGGACATCGATGCCGAGCCGGCCGCATCGGCCGCCGAGGAGCCGGGGCCGCGCGCCGCGTCTGCGCCCGCGACGCGCGACACGAGCGCCACGCACAGCGCGCGCGTGCGGCTCGATCGTCTCGACGCGCTCGTGGACATCGTCGGGGAATTGGTCGTCGCGCATTGGATGATCGCGCAGGATCCGGCGTCGGGACAGGATCATCCCGAGCTCGCGCGCAAAGTCGCACACGCGGGCAAGCTCGTGCGCGATCTGCACGACATGAGCATGGGCCTGCGCATGGTGCCGTTGCGCGCCACGTGCAACAAGCTCGTGCGTCTGGCGCGCGATCTCGCCCAACGCGCCGGCAAGCAGGTCGCGTGCCGGGTCGAAGGCGAGATGACGGAGCTCGACCGCAACATGGTGGAGCTGATCGCCGATCCGCTCATGCACATGGTGCGCAACGCGATCGATCACGGGATCGAGATGCCGGACGCGCGCCAGGCACAGGGCAAGCCGGCCGCCGGTTGCCTAACGCTACGCGCCACGCAGATGAACGGCC
The DNA here is from genome assembly GCA_035277485.1 of Gemmatimonadaceae bacterium. Taxonomy (GTDB): domain Bacteria; phylum Gemmatimonadota; class Gemmatimonadetes; order Gemmatimonadales; family Gemmatimonadaceae; genus JADGGM01. Next base: position 15,589 of record DATEKK010000185.1, on the reverse strand, counting down.
AGGTGGTCGTCGCCTTGAGCGACGACGGCCGCGGGCTCGAGCGCGACCGGATCCTCGAGCGCGCGCAGGAGCGCGGCCTCGTGCGCCCCGGCGACGTGCTGAGCGACGCCGACGTGCTCGACCTCATCTTCGCGCCCGGCCTCTCGACCGCGCGGCAGGTGACCGACGTCTCGGGTCGCGGCGTCGGCATGGACGTCGTGCGGCGCAACATCCAGGCGCTGCACGGCCGCGTGGATGTCCAGTCGGCGCCCGGCCGGGGCACGACCATTACGCTGCGCGTTCCGCTGACGCTCGCGATCACCGACGGGATGCTCGTGCGCGTCGGCGCCGAGCGCTACATCGTACCCACGACGAACGTCGTCGTGAGCTTTCGCCCCGAACGCAGCGCGCTCTTCACGGTTGGCGGGCGCGCCGAAATGGTGCGGCTCCGTCAGGAGGTGCTTCCGTTAGTCCGGCTGCACCGGCTGCTCGACGTGATCGGCGCGAGCGAGGATCCCACGCGGGCGCTGCTCATGGTCGTGGCCGCCGGCGAGCGCCGGTGCGCGCTCCTCGTGGATGCGATCCTCGGCCAGCAGCAGGTGGTGGCGAAAGCGGTCACGGCCGGCGTCGGCGACGTCGCGGGCATTTCCGGCGCCGCGATTTTAGGCGACGGTCGCGTGGGTCTCATCCTCGACGTGCCGCAAATTCTCGATCTCGCGCGGCGCGCCCAGCCGAACGCGCAGGCCGTCGCATGAGCGCTGCCGCGGGCAAGTACCTCACGTTTTTCCTGGGCGCCGAAGAATACGGCATGGAGATTCTCGCCGTGCACGAGATCATCGGCGTGCTGCCCATCACGCGCATCCCGCGCACGCCGCCCTTCGTGCGCGGTGTGATCAATCTGCGCGGCCGCGTGATTTCGATTCTCGATCTGCGCCGTAAGTTCGATCTGCCCGCGGCCGAGCCCGGACCGACGAGCTGCATCATCGTGGTCGTGGCGCACGCCGCGCACGTGGGGCTGCTCGTCGACCGCGTGTCCGAAGTCGCCGACATCGCGGCCGGCGACATCGAGCCGCCGCCTCCGTTAGGCGGCGGGTCGCACACCACCTACCTCGTCGGCATCGCCAAGTCCGCCGCCCGCGTGCGTCTCCTCCTCGACATCTCGCGCGTCATCGACGCCGGCGACCTCGCCGCCGCCGGCCCCGATGGCGGCGCGCCGACCGCTGCCTAACCGAATAGCCGCCCCTCTCCGGACGATGGCCATGACCATGAACTGGTTCTACAATCTGCGCATGCGCTGGAAGCTGACGGTCGCCTTCGCCGCGGTGTTCGCGATGGTCGTCGCCCAGGGCGTTTATATGGATCGCGCGATCAACACCGGCGCCGCCGACCGCGCCGCCACGCAGCACGCGATCGCCGTGATCGACGGCGCACAGGATGCGCGGGCCGGACTCCTCACCATGGATGCGGGCTATCGCGGCGCGATGCTCGCGGAAGGCGACGCGGCGCAGCGCGACGTCGACGCGGGCTGGGAGACGTTCAGCCGCCAGGTCGACTCCCTGCAGAAGATGTCGGCCGACGACAACGCCCAGCATGCGCGGTGGGAGCAGCTCGAGCGGTTAGGCGCCTCGCTGCACGATGATGTCATGATCCCCGCGATCCGGACGCACCGCGCCTCTGCCGCCCCGGTGGCCGATGGCGGCAGCGAACAGAAGCAGCTCGACGACTTGCGGCGGCTCATCGCCACCGGCATCGCGCAGGAGCAGAGTGTCCTCGCTACCGTGCGCGCGACCGGTGAGGCGCGCGACGCAAACGCCGGACGCGCGCTCCTCTGGGGTACACTCGTGACCGTGCTCGTCACGCTGGTGGCCGCCTTCGTGCTCGAGCGCGGCGTCAACTGGCCGGTGTCCGAGCTGTCGACCAAGATGGACCTGATCGCGAAGGGACAGGTGGACGTCGAGGTGTGGGTCACGTCGCACGACGAGATGGGCGAGCTGGCGCAGGGCCTCCGGCGCATCATCGATGCCCAACGCGAGTTCGCCGCCGTGGCGCGGCACCTGGGCGAGGGTGACATTACCGTGGCGGTCGCGCCGCGCGGTCCCAACGATGTGCTCAGCCACTCGTTCCAGGAGATGGTCGAAGCGCTCGCCGGCCTAACGAGAGAAGTGCGTGCGCTCATCGACGCCGCCAAGCTGGGCGAGCTCATGCGGCGCGGCGATGCGGCGCGCTTCCGCGGTACGTTCCACGACCTCGTCGCCGGTTTCAATGAGACGCTCGACGCGGTGATCGCGCCGGTGCACGAAGCGGCCGAAGTCCTCGACCGCGTGGCCGCGCGCGACCTGCGCGTACGCATGCGCGGCGAATATCGCGGCGAGCACGCGCGCATCAAGCAAGCCGTGAACAAAACGCTCGGCCAACTCGACGAAGCGCTCGCCGAAGTTGCGATGGCCGCCGAACAGGTCGCCGCCGGCGCGGGACAGGTGAGCGCGGGCAGCCAGCTCCTCGCGCAGGGCGCGGCGGAGCAGGCAAGCTCGCTCGAGGAAGTGTCGAGCAGCCTGCAGGAAATGGGCGCCATGACGAGACAGAACGCGCTCAGCGCGCGCGACGCGCGCAAGCTGAGCGAGGCCACGCGCGAGAGCGCGACGCGCGGCGCGCACAGCATGCAGCGTCTCGCGGACGCAACGGATCGCATTACGAACGCCGCGGCCGCGACCGCGCGGATCGTGAAAACGATCGACGAAATCGCGTTCCAGACGAATCTCCTCGCGCTCAACGCCGCTGTCGAAGCGGCGCGTGCGGGCGACGCGGGTCGCGGGTTCGCGGTGGTCGCGGAAGAAGTGCGCAACCTCGCCATGCGCAGCGCCGAAGCCGCGAAGAACACGGCGTCGCTCATCGAGGAATCGGTGAAACATGCGGAGAGCGGCGCGACCATCAACCGCGAAGTCATGGCGAGCTTCGGCGACATCACCGAGCACGTCAACAAGGTGAGTGCGGCGATGGCGGAGATCGCGGCCGGCTCCGAGCAGCAGAGCCAGGGCATCGAGCAGATCGCCGCGGGCGTCGAACAGATGAACGCGGTCACGCAGCAGACCGCGGCGAACGCGGAGGAATCCGCGAGCGCGGCGGAAGAATTGTCGGGACAGGCCGAGAAGATGGAGGCGCTGGTTGGGCACTTCCAGCTCGCCACGGCGCCCGCCACACCGCGCCGCGACAATGCGACGCGCGCGACGCGCCGCACGCCGCACCGCGGCGTGCCGGCGGGTCCGTCGCCCATCCGGCCCATCCCACCACGCGGCGGGTCGCGCCACATCCTGAGCACGCCCACGCCGCCCGCGCCTAACGCAACGCCGCATCCGTTCGACGGGGATGATGACGACGTTCTCGAGGAGTTCTGACGCGCCGGCCGCGGGCGTCACGGCGGCGTCGTGGGCGCTCATCCCTCCGCTTCGACCGCACGAGTTCCGCCGGCTGCGCGAGCTCTTGTACGAGTCGTGCGGCATCCGCTTGCGCGAGGGCAAGGAAGAGCTCGTGCGCTCGCGACTCGGCCGCCGCGTCGTCGATGCGGGCGCATCGAGTTTCGCCGCGTATCTCGATCGCGTCGAAACCGATGCGACACGTCGGCAATTCAGCGAGCTCGGCGCGCTCGTCGATGCGCTGACCACGAATCAGACCGCGTTCTTTCGCGAGCCGGCGCACTTCGATTTTCTGACGACGAAAGTGCTGCCTGCGCTGGCGCACGGCACACGACCGGTGCGCGTCTGGAGCGCCGGGTGCTCGACGGGCGAAGAGCCGTTCACGATCGCCGCGCTTTTGCGCGACCATCTGCCGGCGGACCGCTTCGCGGGCGCACGCATCCTGGCCACCGATGTCTCGTCGCGCGTGTTGGCGCGCGCCCGCGCGGCGACGTACGGCGCGCGCGCGATCACGGCGATCCCGGCCACGCTGCGGCGCCGCATGCTCGACGTCTCGGCGTTAGGCGACAGGTTCGTGGTGCGCGACGAGCTGCGCGCCGTGGTGCGCTTCGCGCGACTCAACCTCATCCGCGACTGGCCGTTGCGCGGCCCGTTCGACGCGATCTTCTGCCGCAACGTGATGATCTACTTCGATGCCGGCGTGCGACACCGCCTGATCGAGCGATTCTGGCACATGCTGGCGCCCGGCGGGCATCTGTTCGTTGGGCATTCCGAGAGCCTGGGAACACAGACGCACGGATTCCGGTACGTGCAGCCTGCCGTGTACGTGCGATAGGATGGCGGCGATGCGAACGGCCGGCGAGCGCATCGTCGGCGTGGGTGCCATGTGCGTATCCAACACACCGGGGGACCGGCTCGTGGCTCATGCGTTAGGCAGCTGCCTGGGCGTGGCGGTGTTCGATCCGGTGGCGCGGGTGGGCGGACTGCTGCACGTCCCGCTGCCGGCGTCCGCCGATGACCACGCGCGCTCGCGCATGCGCCCCCTCGAGTACGTCGACACCGGCGTGCCCGCGCTGTTCCGCGACTGCTATCGGTTAGGCGCGACCAAGGCGCGGCTGCGGGTGGCGGTCGCCGGCGGCGCGTCGGCGGGCGACGCCGCCGCCGACGGATTCCAGATCGGCACACGGAACCTGATCATGCTGCGCAAGCTGCTGTGGAAGAACGGCGTCCTCATTCACGCGCACGACGTGGGCGGCACGCGGGTGTGGCGGACCATCTCGCTGGACGTCGCCACCGGGCGCGTCTGGCTCAAATCCCCGGAGCGGGAGGGCGAGCTATGATCGATCGCGCCGAAGCGCCGGAAGCCCAGCGCGCCCCGCTGACCGTGCTCGTGGTCGACGACAGCCGGGTGATGCGGGCCATGATCATCCGCACGCTCCGGCTCGCGGGTCTTCCGTTAGGCACCGTCCACGAAGCCGCCGACGGCCTCGCCGGACTCGGCATCCTCGAGCGCGAGCCCGTGACGCTCGCGCTGGTCGACATCAACATGCCACACCTGAACGGGTTGGACATGCTTGCTCGGCTCGGCCGGTCGGCGACCGGCCCGCGCGTGATCGTCGTGTCGTCGGACGGCAGCGACGCGCGCGCGTCGCAAGTGCTCGACATGGGCCACGGCTTTCTGCACAAGCCCTTCGCGCCCGAAGATCTGCGCGACGCGGTGCTCCGCGTGCTCGACACGCCGGACGATGACCGATAACTCGATCGCGCTGCGCGTGGCCGCCACGCTGGCGTTCGAGGAACTGGGCCTCCTCTACGTCGGCTCGGCCGTCGATACGCCGAGCGCGCTCGACGCGCTGCCGGCCGCGGTCAGCGTCGCCTTCGATGGTGCGCACGCGGGCTGCCTCACGCTGTGTGTCTCCGACGACGTCTTCCGCGCGCTCGCCGAGAACATGCTCGGCCTCGAGGGCGAGGACGCGGAGCCGTGGCGGTGGGACGCGCTGGGCGAGATGGCCAACGTCATCTGCGGGAACGCGCTGCCGTACATCCTCGGCACGCACGTCCGCCTCACGCTGGCGCCGCCGGCGCGCGGCGCGCCGGCCGTCAGTCGCGGCGCGTCGCACATCGAGCTCGAGGTGGAAACGGGCCGCGCCCGCATCCTCCTCGACCTGGCCGGCGAGCGCCGTCAGTAGTCGACGGGCCTGAGCCAGCTCTCGCCGATCGCGGTCGAGCTCATGATCGCGACGCTCGGCATGCGCCGCTTCCAGTGCGTGCGCTCGAGCCGGCGCCGCACCAGCTCCACCTCCTCCCGCACGAATCCGCGCGCCTCGAGCTCGGCCGGCGTATAGCCGTGCAGCAGCCACTGCAGAATCAGGTCGGCCTTGGCGTACGAGATCCCGAGGTCGCCCTCGTCCGTCTGGCCGCTCACGAGGTCGGCGGTGGGCGGCTTGTCGATGATCTCGCCGGGGACGCCCAGGTGACGCGCCAGCGCCCACACCTGTGTCTTGTACAGGTCGCCTAACGGATTGAGCGGCGGCGAGTCGTCGGCGTGCCAGGTGAAGTAGCCGAGCAGGCGCTCGGTCTTGTTGCCGGTGCCTAACGGAATCGCGGCGTACTTCGCCGACAGGTCGAACAGCGCGATCATGCGCGCGCGCGCCATCACGTTCCCGCGCCGCGTCCCGTCCGCGTCGGGCTCGTTGGCCAGATAGCCGTCCACCGCCGCGCTGATGTCCAGCGTGCGGCCCTCGATGCCCAACGCGTCGATCACGAGCTGCGCGTGCGACAGGCTCTCGGGGCTCGACGCCCGGTACGGCAGCCGGAGCCCGATGACGTTGTCCGGGCCTAACGCGCGCGCCGCGAGGTACGCGGTTACCGATGAGTCGACGCCGCCCGACATCGCGACAATGCCCTTGTGGAACCCGCGGCGCGTGATCTCGTCGCGCAGAAACGCCGAGAGCCATTCTTCCGTGAGCGCCGGGTCGATCTCGAGCGGCGGCGGCGTCCCGCCCGCGGCGATGCCGCCATCGACGACCGGCATCGACCGCGCTCGCGCGGTGCCGGCCGACGCCGGCGGGATCGTCCGCGCCTCACACCCGTCCGTGTCGAACTGCGGTGCCTCCGCGTGCCCGGTCTGGATCCGGCCAAGCGTGTCGATCAAGTGCGGCATTGCCGTGCGCAGGTCGGCCAACAGCGGCATGTCGGCGCGCGCGCGCGTGAGGTCGCCCAGATCCATAGCGATGGGCAAAATCGCTTCCGTCCACAGCGGCCCGCGCATGCGGACTTCGCCCTTGGGTCCGGCCACCAAAGCTCCGCCGGGGAACGACTTGCCCGCCTCGCTCGACGCAAGATTCGAGAACGACACGAACACGCCGTGCTCTTCGGCAATGTCGCGCACCAGCCGCTCCCAGCGCGCCACGCTGGACGGTCCGGGCACCCCGTCTTCTCTGGGCCACGGTCCCCGCGCCGGCGCCGCCGAGCAGATGAAGATCGCGCGGGCGCCATCCAGCGCGAGCAAGGTCCCGGTGAGGCTGTGCCAGGCATCCTCACAGATGAGCACGGCACAGCGGCCCCACGGCGTGTCGAATGCGCGGAACGACTGACCCCGTTCGACGAATCGCTCCTCGTCGAACAGTCCGTACGTGGGCAGAAAGTTCTTGCGGTGCACGTGCCGAACGAGCGGCGCCGCGCCGCCTACCCGCACCCACATCGCGCTGTTGTAGAGCGTGTTGTTCCAGACCTCGTAAAAACCGAGCACGATCTCGAGCGTCCGGTCGGCTGCCTGCGGTACAGCGTTACGGTACACGCGCTGCAGATCCGCGGCCTGTGTGCCCGCGGTGAGGGCGAACTCGCGCACGCCGCCCTCGAGGAAATATCCGGTGAGCGCAGTCTCGGGCAGATGGAGCACCTGCGGCCGTGGAGCGAGCGTGTCCAGCTGCGCGAACAGCTCGCCCAGGCGCGCGAGATTCGCTTCGTATTCGCCTTTGCGGGGCGCGAACTGGACGGTTGCGACGTCGATGACGGAAGGCATGACAAAAAGTTGGCGCGACGGGCGCAGTGGAGCAATGTCACAGAATTCCCGGACGGGCGGGTTATCTTGCCGCCCGCCGATCGTGTGTCATTCGGAACCCTCTCGGGTATCACACTGGGAATGTCCGGCGCACCGTGCGCCGGGATAGCTGGAGCTTTGGTGAACGATATGAACGGTGCAGTCGCCGTGCGTCGTCGCCCGCACTGGATGCGGGTCGCGGCCGCGGCAGTTGCGGTCGCGCTTGCCGCGCCGCCCATGGTTGCGGGCGCGCAGAGCGGCGGAACGACCGGCGAAGCATGGCAGATCGTGCAGCCCGCGCAATCCTCGTTGGTCTTCGCGCGCGACGGCACCTCCCTCATCGGCGAAATCGGTCGCGAGATACGCACGAGCGTGTCGTTGCGCTCACTGCCCAAGTACGTGGGGCAGGCCTTCATCTCGGTGGAAGACCAGCGCTTCTACCAACACGATGGGGTCGACGTCGTCGGCGTGGCCGCGGCGCTCAAGGACGCGCTCCGCGGACACGCGCGCGGCGCGAGCACGATCACGCAGCAGTTGGTGGGCAACATGCATCCGGATCTCATCGACCGCAGCGACCGGAGTATCGCGCGCAAACTGCGCGAGCAGGCTGCCGCGCGCGAGATGGAGCGGCACTACACGAAGGAACAGATCCTCGAGGCCTATCTCAACGACATCGATTTCGGCCACGGCTGGTACGGCATCGAGGCGGCGGCGCGCCACTACTTCGGCACCCAAGCCGCTAGCCTAACGCTGGAGCAGGCGGCCACGCTGGCCGCGCTGCCCAAGGGCCCGGCGATCTACGATCCGATCAGACACCCGGAACGTTCGCGCGAGCGGCGCAACCTCGTGCTGTCGCTCATGGCGGACCAGGGCTACATCAGCCGCGAGGACGCCGATCACGCCGAGCAGCAGCCGTTGGTCACGGCGCCCGATGCGGGCATGTCGGCCGCTGCGCCGTACGTCGTCGATCTCGTTCGACAGGAAGCCGAGCAAGCGGGCGTCCCGGTGATGAACGGCGGCTACCGCATCGTCACGACCATCGATCCGGATCTCGAGCGCGACGCAACGCTCGCGCTCGATTCGGGTCTCGCGCGCGTGGAGGCGCGGCCCGGGTATCATCATCCGACGTACGCGCATCGCGCCAAGGGCAGCACGGATTTTCTCGAGGGCATGGTGGTCGCGATCGACCCGCAGACGGGCGACGTGCTCGCCATGGTCGGCGGCCGCGACTATGCGGCGTCGCCGTTCAATCGCGCGGTGAACGCGGTGCGCCAACCCGGGTCGGCGTTCAAGCCCATCGTGTACGCGAGCGCGCTGCGCGACAGCATTCCGCCCAACGCCCTGATCGCCGACTCGGCGCTGGCGATCGCGATGCCTAACGGAACGGTGTACCGGCCGGGCAATGCCGACGGCCTTTTCCTTGGGCCGCTCACGATGCGCGAGGCGCTCGTCCGGTCGCGCAATCCGGTCGCCGTGCAGTTGGGCATGCGGGTGGGAATGGACACCGTCATCGCGCTCGCCAAGCGACTCGGCATCGACACGCCGATCGCGCCGTATCCGTCGAGCGCCATCGGCGCCAGCGGCGTGCGGCCCGTCGATCTCGTGTCCGCGTACACCGTGTTCGACAACCTCGGCGCCGTGGTCGACCCGCGTTATGTCGTGCGCATCGACGACCGCGCCGGCAACAAGGTGTGGGCGCCGCCGGCTCAGGCGCCGCGCTTCGCGCTGGACCCGCGCATCGCGTTCATCGTGCGCGACATGATGCGCGATGTCGTGGCGCGCGGCACCGCGACGTCGGTGCGCAAATGGGTGCCCGACGCCATTCCCGTTGCCGGGAAAACCGGAACGACCAACGACAACACCGACGTGTGGTTCGTCGGCATGACGCCCGACGTCGTGGCCGGCGTGTGGCTGGGCTTCGACACGCCGCAGCCGATCGTGCCGGGTGCCGCCGGTGGAACGCTGGCGGCGCCGATCTGGGGCGACATGATCGGTCACTACTATCAAAACAACACGCTCGGCGGGACCTGGGACGATGTTCCCGCCGGCATCGCGACCGCCGAGCTCGACCGTTTAGGCGGCGAACCGGCGACGGATAGCACTCCCCCCGATCGGCGCTACACTGAATACTTCATGGATGGGACGCAGCCCGGTGCACCCGCATCGGCCGCGTGGGCGTTGTGGTCGTGGGGTCCCATCGGCATGCAGTGAACCGGAGGTTCACGTGTTCGGCGAAATCGGCATCGACAAACTGCTCCTGATCCTCGCGATCGTGCTCGTGTTCTTCGGACCGCGACGGTTGCCGGAGCTGGGTGCGACGTTAGGCAAGGGGATTCGGGACTTCAAGCGCAATCTGGGCGGTCAGGACACCGACCCGCCTGCGATGGCACCGCCCGCGGGGGCGCGCCCTGTGCACGACGACGCGGCCGACGCCGCGCCGGCCGAGCCCAAGCGCCTGATCCCGTAAGGCAGGATGCGGCCGCGCGTCAGCGCGCGCCCGCCGGGACTTCCTCTAGGGCCGGATGCGCGTTCGCGCCGGCGCCGTTAGGCGCCAACGCGATCGCGAACACTTCATCCAGCGTCGTCACCGGGTAGAAGGTGAGCCGCTTGCGCACCTCCTCCGGAATGTCTTCCAGATCGGCCTCGTTCTCTTTGGGCAGCACGATGGTCGTGATGCCGGCGCGGTGCGCGCCGAGCACCTTTTCCTTGAGGCCGCCGATCGGCAGCACGCGTCCGCGGAGCGTGATCTCGCCCGTCATCGCCACGTCGCGCCGCACCGGCACGCCGGACAACGCCGACACGAGCGCCGTCGACATCGTGACGCCCGCCGACGGACCATCCTTCGGAATCGCGCCCGCCGGCACGTGGATGTGGGCCTCGATGCTGCCCAACCCGTCCTCGGAGATCTTGAGGCTGCGGGCGTGCGTCGCCGCGTACGTGAGCGCCGCGCGCGCCGATTCTTTCATCACGTCGCCCAACTGGCCCGTGAGAATGAGCGACACGGTGCCTAACGGACCGGCCTGCGTGAGGCTGTCCGGCGACGCCGACCCGTACAGGCGCCGGACCGCCGCTTCGACGAACATGATGTCGCCGCCCGCCGGCGTGTAGTACATGCCGGTCGCCACGCCCACCTCGTTCTCCTCGGCGGCGTGCTCCGGGTGCACTTTGGGCCTGCCTAACAGCTCGCGGACGTCACCCGGCGTGAGCTCGTGCGGCACCTGCTCGCCCGACGCGATGCGGCGCGCCACCTTCCGCGCCACCGCACCGATCTGCCGCTCCAACTGCCGTACGCCGCTCTCGCGCGTGTACTGGCTCACCACGCTCATCACCGCGTCGTCATCGAACACCACACCCTTGTCCGACAACCCCGACTCCTCGAGCTGGCGCGGAATCAAGTACTTCTTCGCGATCTCCGCCTTTTCGCGCTCGGTGTAGCCGGAAAATTCCACCACCTCCATGCGGTCCAGCAGCGGCGCCGGAATGTTCTGGATGAAGTTGGCCGTGGCGATGAACAACACCTCGCTCAGATCGAACGGCACGTTGAGATAGTGATCGGTGAACGTGTCGTTCTGCGCCGGGTCCAGCACCTCGAGCAGCGCGCTGGCCGGATCGCCCTGGAACGAGACGCCGAGCTTGTCGACCTCGTCGAGCAGGAACACGGGATTCTTGGTGCCCGCCTGCTTCATGCCCTGCACGATGCGGCCGGGCATGGCGCCCACGTAGGTACGGCGATGCCCGCGGATGTCCGCCTCGTCGCGCGCCCCGCCCAACGACGCCCGCACGTACTCTCTGCCTAACGCACGAGCGATGGATTTGGCGATGCTCGTCTTGCCCACACCCGGCGGTCCGACGAACAGCAGGATCGGCCCCTTCGCCATCGCGCGCGCTTTCGCCTCGCGCTTGTCGGTGATCTGCCGATCGTCATCGTCGTTCGGCTTGAGCGACGGCGTCGCATCATCCCGGCGCGGACGGATCTTGGCCGCCGGAAACTCGCCGGTCTTCTCTACCTCCGCCGCCAATTCCTGCGCGCGCAGCTGGCGCACCGCCAGGAACTCCAGCACCCGGTCCTTCACGTCGGGCAGCCCGTAGTGATCTTCGTCCAAAACTTCCGCGGCGTGCTTGAGATCGAGGTTGTCGTCCGACCGCGTGTTCCACGGGAGCTCGGCGATCCACTCCAGGTACGTGCGGATCACCTGCGCCTCCATCGACTCGCGTCCGGAACGCTCGAGCCTGCCTAACTCACGCTCGACTTCCTGGCGCGCCGCCTTCGGCAGCTCGAGCTTCGACAACTTCTCGCGCAGCTCTTCCATCTCGCGGCTCTGATCGTCGTCGCCCAGCTCCTTTTGAATCGCCTTCATCTGCTCGCGCAGATACATCTCGCGTTGGCGCTGGCCTAACTCCTCCTGCACCTGCGACTTGATTTCCTCCTGCGCCTCGAGCAGGCCGATTTGCCGCTGCACGTGCACGAGCACGCGCCGCAAGCGCTCCTCGACGCTCAGCGTTTCGAGCAGCCCCTGCTTCTCGGGCACGGACAGATCGATGTATCCCGCGACGAGATCGGCGAACTTGCCCGACTCGGTCACCGAGTCGAGCACCTGATGCACGACCTCTTCGGGCAGTCCACGCTTTTCGCCGAGCTCGGCGGCCCGTTCACGCGCTTCTTTGTGCAGGGCCTCGAACGCCGGATCGTGCTCATCCAGTGGATTCATCTCCTCCACCGGCACGGTCACCGCCGCGAGATAGTTGTCGGTTGTGGTGTATTGGAGAGACGTCGCGCGCTGTTCGCCCTGCAGCAGGAGCTGCACGCCGCCCAGTCCGCGCTGCACCTGTCCAATGCGAGCAATCACACCCATGGAGTAGAGAATATCGGGTGACGGCTCATCGGTGTTGTCACGCTGTGCGACCGCAAACACGAGGCGATCCGCTTTGAGCGCAGCCTCAATGGCGCGCAAAGTGCCCGGACGCCCAGCCGCGATGGGTTGGGTAAGGCCGGGGAAGATCACGGTTCCCCGTAGCGGTAGAACTGGAAGTGTTTGTCGTTGTGCCATGTCGTGTTGTCTCTGGGATTGCTGTCCAACAGCGTGAATCGACGCGCCGGAGCGCCGGTTCCGCGTATCACGCACCGGCATGAGGTACGCCACGCGGGCAGGATTTGCAACTTCCTCCCGTCGCTTTGACGTAATGCAACTGCCATGACGACCGGGTCGTCTTTTCAGACGCTGCCGGGCATGGTACACTAAGCATCTTGTATTCCCCCAGAGACCCGATTAGTGCCCGATCCGACCGCGACCTCTTCTGACGCCGAACTCAACGCGCTCGTCGAGCGCGCACTGACGGCCAACTACGAGCTGGATCGCGAGCTCGGGCGCGGCGGCATGGGCATCGTGTATCGCGCCAAGGACCGTCGCCTCAAGCGGATGGTGGCCATCAAGGTGCTGCCGCCGGAGCTCGGGTTCCGCGGAGAAATCAAGTCGCGGTTTCTGCGCGAAGCGGAAACCGCGGCGCAGCTCAGCCACCCCGACATCGTTCCGATCTACAGCGTCGACGAGCGCGAAGGCTTGGTGTTTTTCGTCATGGCCTGCGTAGACGGTGACACGCTCGCCAAGCGCCTCGCGGAACGCGGGCCGCTGCCGGTGGACGACGCGCGCCGCATTTTGCGCGAGGTGGCCGACGCGCTCGCCTATGCACACGCGCGCGGCGTCATCCACCGTGACATCAAGCCGGACAACATTCTGTTGGGCGAAGACGGGCGCGCGATGGTCACGGACTTCGGCATCGCGCGCGCAATCCAGGAAGGCGCGGACTCTCGCCTCACGGCCACCGGCGTGGCGATCGGGACGCCGGCCTACATGTCGCCGGAGCAGGCCGCGGGCGACCGCGAGATCGACGGGCGCAGCGACCTGTATTCGTTAGGCATCGTGGGCTACCAGATGCTGGCGGGCCAGCTGCCGTTCCAGGCGTCGAGCACGGCCGCGATGCTCATGAAGCACATCTCCGAGCGGCCCGCGCCGCTCGATCAAGTTAGGCCGGATGTGCCGGCCGACCTGTCGGCCGCGGTCATGACGCTGCTCGAAAAGGAGCCATCCAACCGGTTCCCGAGCGCCGCCGCGTTCGAGGCCGTGATGGCGGGCGACATGAGTCAGATGCCGGCGCGGACCGCGCAGAGCACGGCGCCGCAGCCCGCGTGGGCGCCGCCGCCCACGACGTCGCAGGCCACGTGGGGCCCGCCGCACACGTCGCCCTTGCCGGTGGCGCCGTACCCGTCGTATGGCGCCGCCGCGCTGCCTAACCAGGGACGCCACACGACGCCGACCCCCGATGAGATCGCGCGGTGGTCGGCGCCCGAGGTCCAGCACTTCCGGTCGCAGTTCCTCAAGTATTTCTCGGTCAACGCCGTCATCGTCGTTGCATCGGTGTTCTGGAATTCCGGGCTCCTGTTCGTCACCGTGCTCTGGAGCATGGTCATGGCGGCCCGGTACTCGCGCCTGTGGTCCGCTGGCTACGATTGGCGCGACGTGTTCCGGCAGCCGCGCGATCGCCGCCTCATCGACGTGGCATCGGAGACGGTCGAGCAGGCGCAGTCGGTCTTCGACAAGAAGAAGCGCGAGGAGTTGCGGCTGCGCGAACAGAAGGCGCGCGCCGCGCTGCCCTCGCCCACCACACCGGGCGGAACGCCGGTGGCCGACTTCGGCCGGTACACCGACACGGTGCGACGCGCCGAAGTAGATCGCGGCGAGATTCTTCGGTTAGTCATGTCGCTGCCGGCGTCCGACCAGAATCTCGTCGAGGGCGTGATCCCCGCCGCCGAGGGGTTGTACCATCGCGTGCAGTCGCTGGCGCTCTCGTTAGTCGACCTGGACCGCACGTCCCGCCCGGATGACGCCGAGCGCATCGAGCGCGAGATCGCGACGCTCGAGGCGCAGGCGAACCCGTTGGACTACGCCGCGAGCGAGGAGCGTGTGCGCCGGCTGGCGCGGCTCAAGCGCGACCGCCGCGCGGTTGCCGACGCGGTGCATCGCCGGTCCGACACGTGGGGCAAGTTGGAAAGCTGTGCGCTCGCGCTGCAGGGCATGCGGGTGGACGTGCTGCGTCTTCGCGCCGGAGGCGTGGCGAGCGTGAGTCAGCACATCACCCTGCTCACCGAACGCGCGCGCTCGTTGGCCGACGAGGTGGATGCCGCCGTGGGCGGTGTCGAAGAGGCGCGCCGAACCGCCGGTACCCGCGGCGCAGCGCGCGGAGCGCGGTAGCGTGTGACGGATCCCATGCGCGATCGCGTGACCACGGCGGTCGGCGATGCGTATCAGGTGAACGCCGAAGTCGGACGCGGCGGGATGGCGGTGGTGTACCGCGCGATGGATGTGCGGCTCAAGCGTCTCGTCGCCATCAAGGTGCTCCCCCCGGAGCTCGCGTTTCGCGAGGACGTGCGGCGCCGGTTCCTGCGCGAAGCCCAGACCGCGGCGCAGCTCAGTCATCCCAACATCGTGCCGATTTACTCGGTGGACGAACGGGATGGCATCGTCTTTTTCGTGATGGGCCTGGTGGATGGCGAGAGTCTCGCGGCGCGCTTGAGCCGCGGCCCGCTCTCGATCGCCGACGCCCGCCGCATCGTCGCCGACGTCGCGGGTGCGCTCGCCTACGCGCACGCGCACGGCGTCGTGCACCGCGACGTAAAGCCCGACAACATTCTGCTCGAGCGCGAAGGCGACCGGCCGATGGTCACCGACTTCGGGATCGCGCGCGCGGTGGAAGCCGACTCGCGTCTCACGGTCACGGGCATCGCGGTGGGCACGCCGGCCTACATGTCGCCGGAGCAGGCGTTAGGCGAACGCGACGTGGACGGCCGCGCCGACATCTATTCGTTAGGCGTCGTGGCCTACCAGGCGCTCTCGGGGGTGCTGCCGTTCCAGGCCGCCAACACGCCGGCGATGATGATGAAGCACATCAGCGAGACGCCGCGTCCCCTGCGGTCGCTGCGGCCCGACGTGCCGCCGCCGCTCGAGGGTGCGATCGCGCGGGCGCTGGTGAAGCGGCCCGAGGACCGCTGGCCGACGGCGACGGCGTTTCGCGATGCGGTACTGCGCGAGGACGCGCCGCGCGTGCCGTGGCAGCACACGCCCGCATCGGCGCCGCCGCGCATCGCGCCGCCCGCGGGCGCGTG
>DATEKK010000184.1:0-2674 GCA_035277485.1 Gemmatimonadaceae bacterium | reverse complement strand
TTCGAGTTCGAGCATTGGCCGCTCGAGCGGCGCAAGATCGACGAGCAGGATGCGCGCGAGCGCGCCACCCTGCTCTTGCCGCGGCACGTGGCCGTGGTGTTAGGCGGCGGGAGCGGGATCGGGAAGGCCGCCGCACACTGCTTCGCGAAGGAAGGCGCGCACGTGGTCGTGGCCGACCTCGATGGGCCGACCGCCCGAGCCGTCGCATCGGAGATTAACCTAACGTACAAGGACCGCGCGATTGGCGTCGCGGCGGATGTGCGAGACGACGCGAGCCTTGGCGCTCTCGTGCAGCAGACGGCGTTGGCGTTCGGCGGCATCGACTCGTTGTTCTATACCGCCGGCCAGGCGCCCCGGTTCGCCGGCGTGACCGCGCTCAAGCGCGAGGATCTCCAGCGGCAGTTGGACGTGCACTACGTGGGCGCCGTGCTCGCGATGGGCGCTGCCGCCTCGGTGATGCAGCGGCAAGGCCTCGGCGGATCGATCATCGCGTCGGTGTCGAAGGCTGCGCTCGCACCCGGGCGCGATGCCGCTGCGTATGGCGGGAGCAAGGCGGCGTTGCTGCAGGCGATGCGGGTGGCCGCTGTCGAGTTAGGCGGGGACGGCATTCGCGTCAACGCGATCAATGCCGATCAGGTGGAGACGCCGCTCTTCTTGCAATTCGTGCGCGAGCGGGCCGCGATGCGGGGCGTGACGCCGGAGCAGCAGTTGGAGACGTACCGCGGGCGCAATGCGATGGGCGTATCGCTCATTCCGGCTGAGGCGGTGGCGGATGTGGCGGCGCTGTTGGCGAGTGAGCGGTTCCGCTACACCACGGGCGACATCATCACCATTGACGGCGGGCTGTCCGACGCGTTTCCGCGATAGGGGCTCACGCCTAACGCATCAGTCGATCGAGCGACACGGACATGATCGCGATGACTGTCGACATGGCGATTTCCTTTGGAAGAGTGGAAGCTGGTTTCGGGTCGCCGGGCGCTGTGATCGACTGATCGCTGCCGAGCTCGGACCGGGCCCGGGGTTCAGCGTGACGAAGCTCGAGCCCCTGTTCGATGCGACATCGTTTGGATACGTCGGATATCACTGGGCGTTCGATGCGACGCGCGACGGAAATGTCGTCTACTTCGGCCAAGTGGGCGCAGCGCAGCCGGCCACGGCGCAGTTAGTCGAGGTGGACAACTGGTGCGCCGATCTCAGGGCGCGCCTCCAGCCGTAGATCCTCGGGCGACCGACCGCATCAACTCAGCGCAAACGGTAGGGTAACGACGAGAGAACGGGAGTCGCCGCAGCTTGACCGCGGACGGCCGTTCTCTCGGCGTCCAACTCACCTTGCCAGGAGCACGCGGTCATGACATTCACACGCCAGTCCAAGCCAAGCGCTCACCCCTTTCCCGTTCGGCTACTCGGGGCCGCGATCATCGCGCTTCTGCTCGCGACACCATCGATAGGCGCCCAGGCCTCGAATTGCGCAGCAGTGAAGGCCGCGATGGTCAAGATGCTGGAGACGCCCTACCACGCGTACTTGCTCGACAGCGCGAACACCGACGCCGTGCTCCACGGCGGCAAGCCCACGAACGGCGAGGTGATCTCCGCCGGCGGATCGATGTACGTGCTGCACAAGGGAAAGTGGTTCAAGAGCCCGGTGAGCATGGCCGAGATGAAGCAGGCGCAGGACACGACATCCGAGGCCAAGAAGACGTGCTCGCACGTGCGTGACGAGCGCGTGAACGGTGAAGCGGCATCGGTCTGGCGCACGCACGTCGTGAACGACATGGGCACGATCGACACGGACATGTGGATCTCGAAGAGCCGCGGCGTGGTGCTCGAGTCAAGCAGCCTCACCGACGTCGGCGGCAAACTCGGGAAGAGCCGCAGTATCGCTCGCTACGACTACGCCAACGTGAGGCCGCCCGCCGGCGTTCAGTGAGCGCCGCTGCCGGCGCGTACCATGACCGACACTCTTGAAGGAGCATCCGATATGAGATTCCCCCGTCTTTCACTCGTGCCCGCAGCGCTGTGGCTAACGTTAGGCGGTTGGCTCGCCGGCTGCTCCGGCGCGCCGAGGGCCGATGGCGCCAGTGCGGCGACCGTGAGCATCGACACCGCCGGCGCCGAAGGCGGCACCGTTGCCACCTGCAAGCAGCTGACGAAGAACCAGGTCCAACCGCTGATCGTGTACCCGATCACCGACGTCAAAATCTCGGCGGCGGGCACCGACGGCGAGGGACGACGTTCGACGGAATGGCCGGCCGGTTCACGACAGACGTGCGCGACGCCGACGTGCGCGACGCGGTCTATCGATCGTGCCGCACACCGCATCACGGAGTAGTAGCCTACAAACTAGGCGAGTACTTCGTGATGCGCCTGAGCACACTGTACCGAGCGCGCGAACGCCTGCCACGTATGAGAAATGTTGGCGGGGACTGCGCGACTGCGAAACCGCCGCGCACGGCCGTCGAACCCGGCATCTCGACCCAGCCGCCTATGCCTTACGCGACGGCGGCTGCCTCGTTGCGATATTCTTCGTACGCTGTGCGCAATCGCTCCACACACTGCGCTGCAAGCTCGACCGACGAATAGTTGGTAGTGGCGTCCACCTTCGGCTGCCACGCCCAACTCGCCTGATCCGTACCAGCCGCCACGAACACTTCCTCCCACAGCGACGTCACAGCCA
>DATEKK010000183.1:0-3815 GCA_035277485.1 Gemmatimonadaceae bacterium | reverse complement strand
GCGAGAATCGCGTCCAGCACTCCATCGGAGATCTGGTCGGCAATCTTGTCCGGGTGTCCCTCGGTTACGGACTCCGAGGTGAAGAGGAAGCGCTCGGGCACACGATTCTCCAGCGCTGCCGTCGCAAGCGGCTCAGCGTCTCATCGAGAGTGAAATGACGGTCGAATGATACCGATTGACTGGGGGTCAGACAACCCGCGAAGGCGGACACACCGGGACGGAGCCGGACAAGGCCGGACTGCTCGGGCGGGCTTCCTCGCTCTGAGGGAGTCTGGCATCTACGCTCATGAAGAAACGGGCAAAGCACGGACAGAACTGACAACGCACGGGCAAAAGACATAAACAACGAGAACAGAAACTTGGTTTTCCCCCTCTTTCAGTTTGTCCGTGCTTGTCAGTTCTGTCCGTGCTTTGCCCGTTTCTTCATGAGCGTAGATGCTGGATTCGCTCAACTTGTCGCGATCGACCCGTCGCGTAGAAACGGATCGCCCGCCGCGGTCTCGGTGAGGTGATGCGCGAGGATGCGTTGGGCATCTTGCGCCGTGCGCGCGGCTAACGCCTCGCCCGCGGCGCGCTCGGCGTCGGCAACGGAGATCGCGCACACGAGACGCTTCACGAGCGGCACGGCGCGCGGTGCGACGCTCAGTTGGCGGACGCCGAGTCCGATGAGCGCGAAGGCCATGAGCGGTTGCGACGCCATCTCGCCGCACACGGTGACGTCGATGCCGTTCTCGTCGCCGATGCGAACGGTGCGGTGAATCAGTCGCAAGACGCCGGGATGCAGCGGCGTGAAGCGGTTCGCGATGTTCGCGTTGCCGCGATCGACGGCCAGCGTGTACTGCGTGAGGTCGTTCGTCCCGATGCTGAAGAACGACGCGTCGCCGGCGAACGTGTCCGCGGCGACCGCGGCCGCGGGCGTCTCGATCATCACGCCGAGCGGGACATCGTCGCGATACGGGACGCCGCGCTCCTCAAGCTCGGCGGCGGCTTGCTCGAGGAGCGCGCGCGTGCGGCGCACTTCATCCACGCTCACGACGAGCGGGAGCATGATGCGCAGGTCGCCATGCGTGGCGGCGCGCAAGAGCGCGCGCAGTTGGGCGCGGAAAATATCCTGTTCGTCGAGACACATCCTGATCGCGCGCCAGCCGAGGAAGGGGTTCGCCTCGGTGGGATAGCCGCCGACCGGAAGTTTGTCGCCGCCGATGTCGAACGTGCGAATGACGACCGGGTGTTGGGCGAACGCCTGCACCACGCGACGATACGCGCGGTACTGTTCCTCCTCGTCGGGCAGCGTCGTGCGGCCCACCATGAGGAACTCGGTGCGCATGAGCCCGACGCCGTCGGCGCCGCTGGTGACGGCGGCCGCCGCTTCCTCCGGCAGGTCGACGTTCGCGCGCAGCGTTAGGCGAATCCCGTCGCGGGTGATGGGCTCGACGCCCGTGAGGCCCGCGAGCTGCTCGGCCATCGCCGCCTCGCGCCGCGACCGCTCCTTGAAGGCCGAGATCTCCTCGTCGCTCGGCTCGATGACGAGCGTGCCCGCACCGCCGTCGAGGATGGCGCGCTCGCCGCCCTTGAGCGTCTGCGTCGCGTTGCGCAGCCCCACCACCGCCGGGATGCCTAACGATCGGGCCAGGATCGCGACGTGCGACACGTGCGTGCCGGCGTCGGTCGCGATCGCCGCAATCGCATCCCGATCCAGCTGCACCGTTAGGCTCGGCGTCAGATCGTGGGTGACCAGGATCGCGTTCGCGCCCTTGGGCAGATCCACCGGGTCGTGATCGGGCAGGCCTAACAGAAGCGACAGCACGCGGATCTGCACGTCGGTGATGTCGCCCACGCGCTCGCGCATCATCGGCGACGCGTGCCGCGCGAAATGGTGCCGCCACTCGAGCATCGTGATCTCGAACGCCGACTCCGCGCTCAGATTCTGGCGCACCAACCCCTCCACGCGCCCGATGAGCTCCGTGTCCTCGAGAATGAAGAGCTGCGCGTCGAAGATGCGCGCTTCTTCCTCGCCGGCCTGCCCCGCCGCACGCGCGCGCACGCGCCGCAGCCGCTCGCGCGCCGCCGCGAGCGTCGCATGAAAGCGCGCGATCTCATCATCGATCTCGTCGTCATCGATGATGCGCTGCGGCACCTCGGGCACCTCCCACAACAGGAGATGCACCTTGCCCAGGATGATGCCGGGCGACGCCGGAATGCCGTCGAGCTTATGGGCGGACAAAGCAGGACACCGCCGGACAAGACCGGAGAGCGGACAAACCCGTACAGAGCCGGACAACACCCGACGCGAGCGCCGACAACTCCGAACAGGAACGGAGGCGCCAGCCTGTTTCCGTTTTCAAGAACTTCGTACCCCTTTCACAAGAACTCATCAGAAATCTCCGGGTTTGTCCGGCCTTGTCTCGGTTTGTCCGCCCTCTCATCTCCGGCTCTGTCCGGCTTTGTCCGGTCCTGTCCGCCCTCTGGTTTTGTCCGGCTTTGTCTTTGTCTTGTCCGCCCTCATGTCCGGCTGTGTCCTGCCTTGTCCGACTTTAGCTTTCGCCAAACTTACGCGCCACCAAATCGGCGATCGCGCTCACCGCTTGCTCGGCGTCGGGACCATCCGCCCGCACGAGCAGCTCCGCGCCGCACTCGGCCGCGAGCATCATCACGCCCATGATGCTTTTGCCGTTCACCTCGAGATCGTCACGAACCATCGTGATCTCGCTCTGGAAGCGGGAGGCGGTCTTCACGAGCTCCGCGGCGGGACGCGCGTGCAAACCGTTCTTGTTCACGATCTTGACGGAGCGTTCCATGATCATCTGGCGATCGAAGTGAGAATCAGTACGGCGAGCACCACGAGCGCGGCACGCCACCCTTCCACGCGCGCGGGCAAGCGAACGAGCAAAGCGGCGAGCACGATGGCGAGCACGGCGGCGCCCGGCAGCGCGATGCGCCAATCGTGCGACGTGATTTCCAGCCCGCGCCGCCCAACCACGCGGGCAATGGCTAACGGCAGCGCGAGCCCAGCCAGAAACAGCACGGCGCGCGCCAGATATTGCGGCCCGCGCTGCAGCATGGGAGCGCCGAGCGATGCCGCGACGCGGAGACCGCTGCGCCAACCCGTGGCCACGCCCCAGGCGCGCAGCGCAACGTGCCCAACGTTGTAGAGCGCGAGAAAAAGAATGACGACGACGACGGGCGACGCGTGCAAGCCGAACGCGAGCAGCGCGACGAGCGAACAAAACGGGAGCCAACCGGCCCACACGAGACGGTCGCCCAGGCTGCCCAACGGACCGCACATCGCCATGCGAAAGCGCTCGATCTGCGCGGCCGGTCTGCCCTCGAGCTCGGCGCGCACGAGCGCGCCGATCGCGACCGCGGCGAGATACGGATGCGCGTTGAAGTATCGCGCTTCGCGAGCGAGCGCCTGACGATACGCATCGCCGTCGGGTCCGCCCGGTAACTCGCGCAGCGCGGGCTCGGCGCAGAATCCAATGCCGGGTCCCAGCATCAGCTCGTAGTTCCACGAGCCCTGCACCGCGAACATGCGCGTGAACACGGCGACGCGCGCGCTCCACGAGAGCGGCGGCGCAACGGCGGTGGGCGCGCGGTCGGGCGTGATCACGTGGCCGCCAGGAGGGCCAAGCCTAACACAAGCCCGGCGAGCAGGTACCACTTGGACCCTGCCGCGCCGTGCGACTGCCGCCAGATCGCGCCGCCCGCCACGCCGGCGGCCACGGCCGCGAGCACGGAGTGCGAGGCCGCGCGTCCCAGCGTCCAGTGGCCAAGTACGTAGTCGGCGATCGGCGTCCACACGAGCAGCGCGACGA
>DATEKK010000182.1:0-19842 GCA_035277485.1 Gemmatimonadaceae bacterium | reverse complement strand
TGGTGCGCGCTGACGGAAGCGCTTCCGTCAGTGCGCACCAGCGCGCCGGTCCGTCGTATCAGTCGCCATCGTCGCGCTCGACAACACCACGAGTTGCCCCCACATCATGGGCAGATGCGACTGAATCGCGCAGGTGAAGGGATAGATCCCCGCGCGCTTCGCGACGTAGGTCGCTTCTGTCGTGTGCTGCGCCGGCAGTGAGACCGCGAAATCCGGCAGCACGAACGAATGGATGTCATCCTCGGGATTGATGAACACGAAGTGGATCGTGTCGCCTTCCACCACCGTGATCGTGGACGGCGAGAACGCGTAGACTTCCTTGCCGTCGAGGGCACCTCCCTTCGCAAAGTCCTGCGTTAGGAACGGAAAGACGTGCTGTTGCTCGCGCACGAGGAGTGGGACCGTCGTAATCGTGATGGTCCGAGTGCGCGGCGTGTACGAACGTGCGTCGGCCGCACGAGCCCCGCGCGATCCGGTGCACGCGGTCGTCGCGGTCGCAAGTGCGAGCACGGCGAACATCGCCCACACGCGTGCCTGGTGTCGTGGCATTCGGGTCATCCGCACTGCAGTGCCGTGGTAGGGTCAATGTGTGATGCGCGGCGCGCCGGCAGCCAACTCGCGGCGATGGCCGCCGCGATGAGCACCAGGCCGGCGACGCCGAACACGACGGGGTCGTGCGGCGACTCCTGAAACAGGAGCGGCGCAATCCAGTGCGCGGCACCGAGGCTTGCGCAGGCTCCGATGGCGAGACCCAACAGCGCGAAGCGCACGCTCTCGCCAACCACGAGCCTGGTAATGTCCGCGCTACGCGCGCCAAGCGCGACGCGCACGCCCAACTCGTGCTTGCGTTGGGCCACGCCGTAGGCGATCACGCTGTACAGGCCCAACGCGGCCATGCCCAACGCCAGCCCGCCTAACGCAGAGAACGCCTCGGCGCCGATGGCCCAGGAGCGCTCCTGGTCGTTCACCACCTCCCTGAACGGCCGCACCGTGACGTACGACGCGCCGGGCATCTCCGCTTGCAGGCGGCTCCGGAGGACCGGGGCCAACTGTCGCGGATTCCGCGCGCGGAGGAAGAGTCCCGTATACTCCGGTTTCATCTGCGCGGCCGGCAAATAGTAGAAATAATTGCCGCGCTCGTCGCCCACGGTGTGCGTGTGCACGTCCTCCGCGATGCCGACGACGGTGGTACACGGCGCGTCCGCGACGGCGAGCCGTACGCATTCGCCGATGGCGTTCGCTCGCGGCCACAACGCATGCGCCATCGACGCATCCACGATCATGACCGGTGCCGAGCGCGGGCCGTCCGACGGCAAGAAGCCTCTGCCGTGCAGGATGCGCGTGCCCATTGTGGCGAAATAGTCGGGAGACACGCCGTTCAGATCGAATTCGCCGAGCCGGTCCACCGAGTCGATACCGGCCACGAACAACGCGGTCGACATGATGCCCTCGAACGGCACGGTCTTCGTGAAGGTCGCGTGCTCGACACCCGTCACGCCTAACGACGTGGCGAGCAACCGCTCGTTGAGCGCAGCCAGGTGCGCGCTGTCGAGCGCGACGCCGCGCAGGTTGAGGTCCACCACCAGCACCGGCTCGGCGTCGTAGCCGAGTGGCACGTTGCGCACGTTGCGCAGGCTACGGACGAACAGCCCCGCGCCAACGAGTAGCAGTACCGACAACGCGGTTTGCGCGACCAGGAGGGCGCCGCGCAGGCGCGCGTGCTGGTACACGCCTTCGCGAGCGCCAGCCTTGAGGTCGGCCGTGAGGCTGCGGCGACCGATGTGCAGCGCGGGCACGATGCCGGTGGCGATGCCGACGATCACCGCGATTCCGATCGCGAACATGGTGGTACGAGCGTCGGTGATCACGCGCGGCGCAATGTCGTCCGGCAGGAAGAGCCGCTGCATGGCCGAGCTCGTCCAGGTGGCGCTCACGACGCCGGCAACGCCGGCCAAGATGGCGAGCAGCAGCCCCTCGAGGACGAGCTGCGACGCGAGTCGCACGCGGCTCACGCCTAACGCAATGCGTACCGCGATCTCGCGCCGGCGCTGGAGCGTGCGGGCGAGGAGCAGGTTGGCGACGTTGGCGCACGCGATGAGCAGCACGATGAGCGCCACGCCGGACAACCACAGCGCGACACGCGCAAAGCTCGACGCTTCGGGGCCGCGCTCGCTCAGAATGGATGCCACGACGGCGCGTGGCCGCAGCGATGCCAACGTCCATGGGCCGTTGGGCAACTCGACATCGATCTGATGCTGATAGCTTCGACGGAGCGCAGTGGTGAGGTCCGCCGTTGCGGTCGCAACGCTCACGCCGGGCTTGCGTCGCACGATGGTCGAAATCCCGATGGCATGGCCATATGATGACCACCACGCGTTCGTGTCCCGGCCGTTTATGGGCCCGAACGCGCTCACCGGAATGAACGCGATGGGCGGACGCTCCGCCCACAATCCCACGAAGCCGGCCGGCGCGACGCCGATGACGGTGAAGCGCGTCGATCCAATGGCGATGGTCGACCCGATCACGTCGCGCCGGCCAGCGTATCGGGTCTTCCACGCGGCGTTCGTGAGCACAGCAACGGCTGCACCGACGGGCGGCCTGTCCTCGGCCGGAGTGAAATATCGGCCTAACGCGGCCGGTGCGTCGAAGAAGCTGAAGAAGCTCGCGGTGACGATACCGATCGGCAGTTCGCGCGTGGCGTCGCCCGTCCCGACGGGCAGCGCGCGCTCCTCGACTGCCGCGGTCTGCGCGAATGACGATGTCCAGGCCGCAAGATCCGTATAGCGCCGGTATTGACCGCTCCGCTCGGCCTCGATGCCCTCGGACGTGCGATAGAGGTACACGCGGTGCACGGTGGCCGGGTCGATGAGTCGCGGCGGCGGGCGGAAGAGGATGCGGTCCAGGACCGCGAACATCGCCGCGTTCGCGCCCAAGCCTAACGCAAGCGTGAGCACGACGGCGGCGGTGAAACCGGGACTCTTGCGAAGACTGCGTATGGTATAGGCCGCGTCCTGACGCAGCGCGTCGAGCCACCACCACACCCACACCGAGCGCGCGTCTTCGCGGCTCAGCGTCTCGTTGCCCATCGCGCGCCGCGCCCCGATGCGGGCCGCATCGGGCGTCGATCCCCGCACAATGAGGTCGCGTTCGACCATGTCGCGGTGGAACGCGAGCTCATCCTCCAACTCGGCGCGATGCGTGCGCGCGCGGATCCAGTGTGCGAGGCGACGGATCAGGCGCATGGCGTCCTCAGGCGAACCGCAACACCGCGTGAATGGCGCCGACGATGCGCTCGAACTCCTCGCGTTCGCTCTCGAGCTGGCGGCGTCCCGCCGCCGTGAGCGTGTAGAACCGCGCCCGCCGATTGTTCTCGGACGCGCCCCATTCGGCCTTCACGTATCCGTCGAGCAGCAGGCGCTGCAGGGCAGGGTAGAGCGAGCTCTCGCCCACCTGGAGCACGTCCTTCGAGATCTCTTTCACGCGTTGCGCGATGCCGTACCCGTGCATGGGTCCGCGCGCGAGCGTGCGCAGCACGATCAGGTCCAGCGTGCCCGGCAGGAGCTCGGCGGCGGATTTCATGCGTGTCCATCCTTCCTATCGATAGACGATTGGAAGGATCGGGCGCCGCTGCCGGTTTGTCAAGACCCATCGATAGACGATGGAGAGGAGTCGGCGCATCAACAGCGCGTTCCGAGCGCGGGCTTCCATCGCTGCCGGATCGAGACCTTCTTTCCATGTCGGCATCACGCACACGATGAAAGGAGGGAGCATGCGCATCGGCATCCTCGGCTCGGGTTTGATGGGAGCCAAGCTCGGCACCATCTTCGCGCGCGCCGGTCACGACGTGGTGTTCAGCTACTCGCGCGATGATCGCAAGCTCGAGCGTGTGGCGCGCGACGCCGGCCACGGTGCCAGCGCGGGCACGCCGGCCGAGGCGACGAACGGCGCCGACGCGCTACTGCTTGCCGTCCATTGGTCGCGCGTGAACGACGTGCTGCGCAAGGCGGGCAACGTCGCGGGCAAAGTGATCGTGAGCTGTTCGCTTCCGATGAACGCGGATGACACCGCGCTCGTGGTGGGACGCACATCGTCGGGCGCGGAGCAGTTGGCGAAGAAGGTGCCGACGGCGCACATCGTGTCCGCGTTCGGCACCGTGCCGAGCGAAGTCCTGTTCAGTGTGTTCAAAACGCGGGCGAACAGGAGGCGACCGAGTCTGGTCTACTGCGGGGATAGTGCGCGAGCCAAGAAAACCGCCGCGCAGCTCATTCGCGATGTGGGATTCGAACCAATCGACGCCGGTGCGCTCGAGATCGCGCGCTATACCGAGCCGTTCACGCTGCTCGTGGCGCAGCTCGCGTACGAGGGGCCGCGGGGTCCGGCGCTGGCGTATCGGCTGGAATGGCGGACGGAAACCGCCTAACTCAGGAGGGCGCGCGCGCTTCGGCTTTCTTCACGGCGGGCAGCGTGAGCGTGAACGTCGATCCGACATCGACGGTGCTGTGCACCGTGATGTCGCCCTTCATCGCCCGCGCCAGGTCGCGACTGATGGCTAGGCCTAACCCCGCGCCTTCGGGTGCGCTGGTGAGCGTGCGGCCCACCTGGACGAACGGCTCGAACACGGCGTCGAGTTGGTCGGCCGGAATGCCGCAGCCCGTGTCCGCGACGTGCAGGGCAATGCGCCCGAGGTCGATCAGGTCGCAGGACACACCGATGGAGCCGCCCGCAGCCGTGAACTTGATCGCGTTGGAGACGAGGTTCAGCACGATCTGCTCGGTCTTGATGCGGTCCGCCCATGCCACCACGTCGGGGCCGCACCCGGTCGCATTGAGCCGCACGCCTTTCACCGTCGCCTGCGGCGTCAGCATCCGGATGACCGCATCGATGACCTCGTGCACCTGGACCGCTCCGATGTCATAAGCGAGCTGGCCCGCCTCGACTCGGCTGAAGTTCAGGATGTCGTTGATGATGCCTAACAAATGCTCCTGGCTCCGCTTGATGCGGCCTAACTGCTCGATTTGTTGCGGCGTCACCGGACCCGAGAGCCCCATCTGCAGCAAGTCGGCGTAGCCGCCGATCGCGTTGAGCGGCGTGCGCAACTCGTGCGACATGGCGGCGAGGAATTCGCTCTTCGCGCGGTTGGCCGCGTCGGCGCGGCGTCGGGCTTCGCGGGCGTCGCGCGTTCGTGTTTCGAGTTGCGCGGCCTGCCGCTGCAGTTTCGCGGCGAGGTCGCGCAACTCCTCTTCCCGCACCGCGGCCTCCGCAAGCTTCGCCTCCTCGGCCGCGACACGTCGCGCGTCGTCGAGCGCGGCCTGTTGCAACGTGCGCCGCTCGGTGAGGTCGCGCGTCAAGTTGGCAAACCCAACGATCTGGCCGGATGTGTTGCGCACTGCCGTGACCAGGACGCCCGCCCAGAATCGCGTCC
Source organism: Gemmatimonadaceae bacterium (assembly GCA_035277485.1). GTDB lineage: Bacteria > Gemmatimonadota > Gemmatimonadetes > Gemmatimonadales > Gemmatimonadaceae > JADGGM01. The sequence goes on along the minus strand of DATEKK010000182.1, from coordinate 14,420 downwards.
CGTCACGCCTAACGCGCCACCCTTCTTCCTCGAGCTTGCCCGTCTCCGACGCGATGGCGAGATGCTGTTCGGGTTGGCCCGCCGCAATGTCTTCCGGCAAATAAAATTTCGAGAACGGCTGGCCGATGATTTCCGTCGAGACGTATCCCTTGAGCCGTTCGGCGCCGGCGTTCCATGTGGCAACGCGGCCCGATGGGTCCAACATGTAAATGGCGTAGTCGCGCACGCCCTCGACGAGCAGGCGGAACGTCTGCTCGCTCATGCGCAATGCCTCCTCCGCGTTGCGGCGTTCGGTGAGGTCGCGCGTGATTTTGGCGAAGCCGATCAACTGGCCGTTTGCATCGCGTAGTGCGGTGATCACGACGTTCGCCCAGAAGCGCGACCCATCCTTGCGGAGTCGCCAGCCTTCATCCTCGAAGTGACCGGTATTCGCGGCCGTGCGGAGCTCGAATTCCGGGAAACCTTCGGCGACGAGCTCACGGGGATAGAAGATGGAGAAGTGCTTGCCGATTGCCTCGTCTGCCGTGTAGCCCTTGAAACGCTGCGCGCCCGCATTCCAACTGCGGATATAGCCCTCGGTGTCGAGCGCGAAGATCGCGTAGTCCTGGACGCTTTCTACGAGACGCTGATACAGCGCCGTATCAAGGAGAGATGGCGGCGTGCCGGCGCCGGGTTCGCCGCGCACGCGATACGCGGGACCCTCGGACGGTTCCTCGGGCCCCGCCTCGTGTCTCGGCCTTCTGGATCCCATGCTGTCCATCATATACCGCCGATAGTCCTCAAATTCTGTCGTTCGTGCCGAGACTGGGCTCACGATGCCCGGGTAGACGTCGCCGCTGGTTTGCGCGCAAGAACGCGGCCACTATTAAGGACTGCTTACAGGCTTACCTCTAAGGACTGCCTACAGGTTTACCTCGCAGTCGATGGCGCGCGGGCTCGGATCTGACGCCGGGGGCTGCCGCCACAGTTCGTAAAGCCGACTCGAGCAAACCGAGTGCCGCAGCAACCTGAGCTGTACCGTGGCACCGGAGGGACGGGGCGGCTCTCTCCTTGCACTTCTACAGGAGCCGGGCTATCCTGTAGAAGTGCAAGGGGAATCCAATGGACCGTCTCGATCTTCCGCAGGGCACGCTCGATCTCCTCATCTTGAAGGCGCTCTCGCTCCAGCCGCAGCACGGTTGGGCGATCTCCGAGCGTTTGCGGCAGGTGTCGCGCGCCATGCTCGACGTGCCGCAAGGTTCACTCTATCCCGCGCTGCACCGCCTCGAGCGGCGCGGCTGGATCAAAGCGAACTGGGGACCGTCGGACAACAACCGGCACGCGAAATTTTACGAGCTCACGCGCGCCGGGCGCAAACAACTCGGCGCCGAGATGGATGCGTGGCAGAAGCTGACCACGGCCGTGTCGCTCGTGCTCGAGATGCAGTGACCGATGCTCGGGCGGCCTTTCAGTGAGCTCCGGCATCGGCTGCGCGCCATCGTGCGGCGTGACACGGTGGAGCGCGAATTGGAGGAGGAACTGCGCTTTCACTTGGAGCGCGAGGCGGAGAAATATGTGCGGGCCGGCGCCCCGCGACAGGAGGCGGAGCGGCGGGCGCGCATTGCGTTAGGCGGTGTGGAGCGGATCAAGGACGACGACCGGGACGCACGCGGCATCGGACTGCTCGATGCGCTGGCGCAGGATCTTCGCTATGCCGTGCGCACGCTGCGCCTCACGCCGGGCTTCACGCTGGCCGTCATCATCACCCTCGGACTCGGCATAGGCGCGACGGCGGGCATCTTCTCCGTCATCGATCGGCTGATGTTCCGGCCGCCGCCGATGATGCACGACCCGTCCTCGGTGAGCCGTGTATATCGCGCGTACGATTTCCGCGGCAAGCACTACGTCGGCACCTCGTTCGAGTATCGGCGCTACCTCGATCTCGCCCAGTGGTCTTCGTCGTTCTCGCAGACCGCAGCATTCTCGACCGGCATATTGGCGGTGGGCGTTGGGCAGGACGCGAGCGAGATGCCGGTTGGCCGGGCGAGCGCGAGTTTCTTTTCCTTCTTCGACGCCCGGCCCGTGCTCGGCCGATTCTATTCGGCGTCCGAGGATCGGCCGCCCAAAGGAGCACTGGTCGCGGTTCTGAGCTATGCGTACTGGCAGTCGCATTACGGCGGCCGCCGAGATGTGCTCGGATCTCAAATCGCGATCGATCGAGGGTCATACACGATCATCGGTGTGGCGCCGGAGGGTTTCGTCGGCGCGTCGGATGGCGCCGACGCTGTTGTGTGGATTCCAGTCACGGCGTACGGCGGCCTGCGTAAGGCGACCTTCGTCGATACCTATGACTGGGGATGGCTGGACATCCTCGTGCGTCGAAAGCCTGGCGTGTCGCTCGCCACGGCGACGGCCGACATGTCCACCGCGTATCGCCGCAGCTGGGAGGCCGAGCGTGCAATGGATCCGACGCTGGGGCCCATCGCGGCGGCCAAACCCGCGGCGATTCTCGCGCCGGTGCCGTCGCTCCGCGGGCCCGACGCCGGTGCGCAGGGGCGGATCCCGTTCTATGTAGGGGCGGTCGCGTTGGTGACGCTTATCGTCGCCGGCGCCAACGTGGCCGGACTGATGCTCGCGCGCGCGTTCCGGCGGCGCCGGGAGATCGCGCTGCGCGTCGCGTTAGGCGTGGGGCGCGGCCGCCTCGTGGTGCAGCTGCTCAGCGAGGGATTGTTGCTGGCGGTCGCCGGCGGTCTCATCGGGTTAGCCATCGCGTGGATGACGGCATCGGGGCTGCTCCGCCTGTATGCGGGCGGAGAGGCCGTCCGCGGCGGTGTGGTGGACGCCCGCACGGTCGCGTTCTGCGCTGCCATCACGCTGGTCGTTGGTGTTGCGACGTCGCTGGCGCCGGCGCTGGTCGGTCTGCGCCGCGATCTGACGGCCGCGCTCAAGGCGGGTGTGCGCGAGGGGACGTACCAGCGGTCGCGGGCGCGCACGGCGCTGGTGATCGTGCAGGGCGCGCTCTCGACGGCGCTGCTCGTCGCGGCCGGCCTCTTCGTGCGCAGTTTCGCCAACGTGCGCGACCTTCCGTTAGGCTACGATGTCGATCACACGCTGGTCGTCGAGATGAATCTGCGCGGGATGCAGCTCTCGACCGACCAACAAAAGCGTCTGATGCAGCGGCTCACGGACGAAGCATCGGCGGTGCCGGGGGTTCAGGGGGCGACGCAGATGGTGAGCACCCCGTTCTACAGCTTCGAAGGGACGGGCATCAGCGTGCCGGGCATCGACTCGGCCGCACACCTCGGTCCGTTCAACCTCCAGCTCGTGTCGCCGGGCTATTTTCGCACGGTGGGCACGCGGATCCTGGCCGGCCGGGCGATCGATTCGACGGACCGACCCGGCGCGCCCCTCGCGATCGTCGTGAGCGCCGAGATGGCGCGCCGCTTGTGGCCCGGCCAGAACCCGTTAGGCAAGTGCGTGCAGGTCAATGCGCCGACCTGCTCGACCGTCGTGGGCGTCGCGGAGAACATCGTGATGCGCCAGATCTCGCACCAGGCGGACGCGAGCTACTACATCGCGGCGGCGCAGGCCGATCGCGCGACGTTCGGACTGTACGTCCGAGTGCCAGGCCGGAGCACCGACTACCTGGAGCTCGTGCGGCGGCACCTGCAGGCGGTGATGCCCGGCGTGTCGTACGTGGTCGTGATGCCGTTCGGCCGCATCGTCGGAGCGGCCGAGCAGTCGTGGCAGATCGGCGCGACGATGTTCTCGGCGTTAGGCATCTTGGCGCTGGTCCTGGCGGCGATCGGCATCTACAGTGTCATTGCCTACAACGTGGCCCAGCGCACGCACGAGATCGGCATCCGCATTGCGCTTGGCGCGCGGATCGGGAACGTCGCGCGGTTGGTGTTGCGCGATGGCGCGCGGTTGGGCGGCGTCGGACTCGCGATCGGCATCGCGCTCGCGCTTGTCGCGAGCCGCTGGCTCGCGCCGCTGCTCTTCGACGAGTCGTCGCACGATCCGGTCGTCATCGCCGCCGTCGTGGGCGTGTTGGCAGTCGTCACCTGCCTGGCGTGCGCGATGCCGGCCGTGCGCGCGGCGCGCGTCGACCCGAACGTGGCCCTGCGCGCGGATTGACGCCGGATCGGACCTACTTCGGGTAGGGCGCCGAGTCAAAATAGATCCCGAACGACTCGATGGCCCCGCGCCGCACCGTGAACACCTCGGCGACGTCGCTCTCGAACGCCGGCCGTCCGTTAGGCGGCTTAAGCCGGTAGTGCGTGAGCGCGCACGCACGTTCGCCGTCGACCAGCAGGTCGCGCACTTCGACGCTCCGAATCATCCCGTAGAATCCGCTGGTTGCTTTCACCAGAATCTCGCGCCCGGCGATCTGTCGCGGCGGGCTCGCGAAGCTCGTGAACGTCGCGGCCTCCGCGAACAGTGACGGCCAGTCGCCGCCTGCCTTAAGCAGCTCGAAGTAGCGTTCGATGGTTTCGCGTGTCGTCATGTCGTGCACCAGGTGTGGTCTGACCGACCCCGAGCGCACGGCGGCTTGAATTGGCCTCCGGCGCGGGTTAGGGTGAGCGAAGGAGGGAACAACCATGACAAACGCGGCCGAGTCGGGCAATAGCGAACGGGCGGTCCTCGCTGGGGGCTGCTTCTGGGGTGTGCAGCAACTGATCCGCCGGCAGCCGGGCGTCATTTCGACGCGTGTCGGTTACACGGGCGGCGATGTCGCCAATGCCACGTATCGCAACCACGGCACGCACGCCGAAGCGGTCGAGATCGTCTTCGATCCGACCAAGACCAGCTATCGCAAGATTCTCGAGTTCTTCTTTCAAATTCACGACCCGACCACGCGCAATCGTCAGGGCAACGATATCGGGATGAGTTATCGGTCGGCCATTTTCTACACGACGCCCGAGCAGGAGCGCGTGGCGCGCGACACGATTGCCGACGTCGACGCGTCGGGTTTGTGGCCGGGGCAGGTGGTCACGGAGGTAGTGCCGGCGGGTCCGTTCTGGGAGGCAGAGCCCGAGCACCAGGACTACCTGGAGCGCATCCCCAACGGGTACACCTGCCACTTCGTGCGGCCGGGTTGGGTGCTGCCCAAGCGCGGCGAAAAAGTGACGTCGCCCGCCTAACGGACGGTCATTCCTCGGCGGCGTCCTGACCTTGGGCGAGAACGGCTACCAGGCGCTGCAGGATGGCCCCCAAGTCCGGTTTCTCCTCGAGCACCGGCGCGCACGGATCGGCGCCCAAGCGCCGCATCCGCTCGAGCGCGTTTCGAATCGTGAAGGTTTTGGGGTCGAGCGTGTCGTTCACTTCGTCCCACTCGAGCGGCATCGACACCGTGGCGCCCGGCAGCGGCCGCACGCTGAACGGCGCGACGATGGTCTGACCGTGTCGGTTCTGCAAGTAATCGAGGTACACCTTGTCGCCGCGCTTGGTCACGTGGCGGATGATGGTCGCGTACCCGTGGCTCTCGCGGAGCACCACGCGCGCCAGCAACTCGCCTAACGTGCGCGACTGGGCGTACGTCACCTGGCGGCCCAACGGCAGCAGGATGTGCAGGCCCGTCTTGCCGGTTGTCTTCACGTAGCTCGGCAGCTCGATCGACTCGCAGAGACGCCGCAGCACGATCGCGGTGCGGATCACATCCGAGAACGGCGCTTCCTTGGGATCGAGATCGATCACACACCAGTCCGGTTGCTCGAGCGAGCCCACGCGGCTCGCCCAGATGTGCAGCGGGATGGAGCCCAGGTTCGCGATGTAGAGTAGCGACTCTTCATCGTCGCACACGAAGTAGCGGATCTCGCGCTGCGTGTCCTCGCTCCAGATGGGAATGGTGCGAATCCATCGCGGCGCGAATTCGGGTGCGTCCTTCTGATAGAACATCTTGCCGTCGATGCCATCCGGGTATCGCGTCATCACGACGGGCCGGTTGCGCAGGTACGGCAGGAGCCACGCAGAGATCGCGCGATAATACTCGATGAGATCGCCCTTCGTGTAGCGCTCGGCCGGCCAGTACACCTTCTTGAGGTTGGAAAAGTTGAATGTCTTTTCCTCGCGCTGTGGCGCGACCGGCGGCGGCGCTTCGCCGCCGTTGCTGCTGTCGTTTGCAGGCGCGTCGCTCGCCGCGCCGATGCGTGGCGCCGCGCTCCATCCTTGGCGGTCGCAGTCCTTGGGGTCCTTGTCGGGTCTCAAGCGCAGAAACGCGGGATGCCGCAGCACGCCGTCGGGCGTCCATTCGCGAAATCGAACTTCGCAGACGTACAGGGGATCGACCCACGTGGTGGTTTTCGTCTCGGGAATGTCCTTGGACGGTCGCGGCTCCGCGCCGGGTTCGATCGCCGGTCCCGCGCACGGCGCGTCGCGCCTGACGATCGGCTCGAGCATCGCGCCGATCTCGCCTAACAGATCCTCGTTGAAGCCCGTGCCGGCGCGGCCGGCGTAGGTGAGCGTGCCGTTCACCATGTCGGCCAATTGCAGCGCGCCGAAATACCCGCGCCCGCCCTTGGGCGCGGTGTACCCGACGATCACGAAATCGCCCGTCTTCTCGGCTTTGATCTTGAGCCACGCATCGGTGCGCCCGCCGCGGTACTTCGCGTCGGCGCGCTTCGCGATCACGCCTTCCAGACCGAGTGCCGCCACCTGCTCGAGAAACCGCTCGCCCTCGCGCTCGATGTGGTCGAGCACGCGCACGGCGCCTAACTTGGGCATCGTCTCGACGAGCAGGGCCTTGCGCTTCAAGAGCGGCAGCGATCGCAGGTCGAAGTCGTCGAACGCGAGGAAGTCGAATACGTAAAAGGTTGCGGGCAGCTCGACGGCCGCGCGCTTGATGTCGAGGGGCGACGTGAGTCGGCCGCGCTGCTGCAGCCGGGCGAAACTCGGCTTCCCCTGCGGGTCCAACACCACGACCTCGCCGTCCACGATGCAACTGTCTAACGGAAGCGCGGCGATGGCGCGCGCGACTTCGGGGAACACGGCCGTGTAGTCGTTGCCGTTGCGCGTGAGCAGCAGCGGCTCGCCGTGCTCCTTGCTGGCGATGAGCCGGTAGCCATCGAGCTTGAGCTCGAAGATCCATCCGTCGCGCGTGAACGCGGCATCCGTGGGCTCGGCCAGCATGACCTCGACCGTGCGCGGGTCGACGCGCCCGCGCCTGGCCTCGGTGTCATCGAGCTCGACGCGAACCGATTCGCCCTTGGTCTTGAGGCCGCCGGCCTTCACTTCTTCCACCGTTAGGCCGGACAACACCGACTGCTCCGGGAACTGGTCGCCCGGCGATGCGACGTACGCGTCGCGCTCTTTGATGAGCAGCCAATCGCGCTCGCTCTTCTTGATCTTCACGAGCGTCCACTTGCCGTGCAGCTTGTACCCCTTGAGCTCGAACAGCAGCTTGCCCTTCTCGAGTCCCTCGCGCCAATCCTCGAGCGGCACCCATTCGCCGCGGTCCCACACGATCACGCCGCCCGCACCGTAGTTGCCGGCCGGGATGATGCCCTCGAAGTCGCCATACTCGAGCGGATGGTCCTCGACTTTCACCGCCAGCCGCTTGTCGTTCGTGTCGTACGACGGACCCTTTGGCACCGCCCAGGAGCGCAGAACGCCGTCCATCTCGAGCCGCAGGTCGAAGTGCAACTGCCGCGCGGCGTGCTTGTGCACCACGAACAGGTGCCCGGGTACCGCCGACACGGTCCCAAACGGCTCGGGGGTGCTGTCGGTGGACCGCTTGGCGCGGTAGGTGCTGAGATTGCCGGGCTGCTGTGGAATGTCGTCAGCCATCTGCACCTCTCGTGGACAATCTGCGCTCTTTCCAGAGCGAGTACACCGCCGGAATTACCACGAGCGTCAGCACCGTCGATGTCAGCATGCCGCCAACCATCGGCGCCGCGATGCGCTTCATGACATCCGCGCCCGTTCCCTGCGACCACAAAATCGGAACCAGTCCCGCCATGATTGCGGTCACCGTCATCATCTTGGGCCGCACGCGCTCGACAGCGCCCTCCATGACGGCCGCATGCAGATCGACAGAACTACGCATTGTACCGGACCGGCGGCGCGCCTGGTACGCGTGGTCGAGGTATATCAACATTACGACACCGGTTTCGGCCGCGACACCGGCGAGCGCGATGAAGCCTATGGCGACGGCGACACTCATGTCATATCGCAAACTCCACATGAGCCACACGCCGCCTACGAGAGCAAAAGGAAGCGAGAGCATCACGAGCAAGCTCTCGATGACGCTCTTGAAATTGGCATACAGCAACAAGAAAATGATGACCAACGTGATCGGCACCACGAGCGCGAGCCGGTGGTTGGCGCGCTTCAGCGCCTCGAACTGGCCAGACCACTCGAGCCTGTACCCGGTCGGCAGGGTGAGCCGCGCGGCGACGAGGTGCTGTGCGTCCGACACGTACGAACCGATGTCGCGTCCTCGCACGTCGACGTACACGATGTCTTCGAGTTGCGCGTTCTCCGACTTGATGAGCGTCGAGCCGCGAGTGATGCCGATACGAGCCAGCTGGCCCAGTGACATCTGGGCGCCACCGGGCGTCGACACGCGAATCGCCGCAATCTTGTCCGGCGTGTTGCGGAGCTCGCGCGGATAGCGCACGAGCACCGAGTAGCGCTGGCGGCCGTCGATGACCTGGCCCACTTCCCTGCCGCCTGCCGCCGTCGACAGCGCCATCTGCACATCGCCGGCCGTTAGGCCGTAGCGAGCCGCGGCATCCCGATCGACGGCGACGTCGAGGTATCCGCCGCCCATCGCGCGCTCGGCGAACACGCTGTTGGTGCCGCGCACTGCAGGCAGCATGGCCTCGAGCCGCTGACCAATCGCGTCGAGCGTGTCGAGATTCGGTCCAACGATTTTGATTCCGACCGGCGTCTTGATACCGGTGGCCAGCATGTCCAGCCGGTTTTTGATCGGCATGGACCACATATTGGCGACGCCCGGCGTACGAACCGTGTTGTTGGCTTCGGAGACGATGGAATCGTAGGTCACGCCAGGGCGCCATCGATCCTTGTCCTTGAGGACCGCGATCGTCTCGATCATCGACATCGGTGCCATGTCTGTCGCCGTCTCGGCGCGCCCGATCTTTCCGAGCACCATCGCCACCTCGGGAATCCGTGCGAGCGCTGCGTCGCGCTGCGTTAGGATTGCCTTGGCTTCGCCCGTACCCACACCGGGAAACAATGACGGCATGTCCATGATCGAACCCTCGTTGAGCGGGGGCATGAACTCACTGCCGACGCCCAACCACGGAATGAGAGTCAGGATGAGGATGGCGCATGCCGCGGCGATCGTCGGCCATCGATTGCGCAATACGAAGGCAATCACCGGGCGATACACCCGCACCAGCACGCGATTGATCGGATTCGCGGTTTCGGGCTGCACGCGGTCGCGGATGAACAGCCCCATGAGCACCGGAACGAGCGTGATCGAGAGGGCCGCTGCGGCCGCCATCGCGAGCGTCTTCGTCCATGCGAGCGGCCTGAAGAGCCGGCCCTCCTGCGCCTCCAGTGCGAACACGGGCACGAACGAGACGGTGATGATGAGCAGCGAGACGAACAGCGCCGGCCCGACTTCGCGCACCGAGTCGAGGACGAGCCGCCATCTCCGCGCGCGCCGGTCTTCGTTAGGCAACACCGGCGGTGCTCGCTCGATGTGTTTGTGCAGGTTCTCCACCATCACGATCGACGCGTCGATCATTGCCCCGATGGCGATCGCGATGCCGCCGAGGCTCATGATGTTGGCGCTAAGGCCAAGCAGCCGCATGGCCAGAAACGCCATCAGGATGCCGAGCGGCAGGGTGAGAATGGCTACGAGGGCGCTCGAGACGCGCATGAGAAAAATCAGCGCCACGATGGCGACAATGACCGACTCTTCGATGAGTTTTCCACGCAGCGTCGCGATCGCGGCGTTGATGAGCCCCGAGCGGTCGTAGCCGTCGAGGAATACCACGCCATGAGGTAGAGAACGCTGTACTTCCGTCATCTTCTCCTTCACGCCGCGAATGACATCGCGTGGATTTGCGCCGTACCGCATGACGACCCACCCGGTAACGATCTCGCCCTTTCCGTCGAGGTCGGCGATGCCGCGCCGGATGTCCGGGCCTAACTGTACGGTCGCGACGTCGCCGACGGTAATCGGTGTGCCTGACGAGCCGGTGGCGATGACGACCTTGCGGATGTCGTCCAGTGACCGGAAGCGGCCGCGACCGCGGACCACATACTCGGTGCCGGACATTTCCAGCACCCGGCCGCCGACGTCCTCGTTCGAGGATTCCACCGCGTCGGTCAGTTTCGCGAGCGGCAGATTGTACGCGAGCAGCTTGGCCGGATCGACATTGATCTGATACTGCTTCTCGTAGCCGCCGAACGAGGCGATCTCGGCCACGCCGGGCACTGCGGTCAGCGCAGGACGAATCGTCCAGTCTTGAAGGCTACGTAGACCCGCGAGATCGAGCCGGCCAGTTGTGTCGGCGACGATGTACTGCATCACCCACCCAACACCTGTCGCATCCGGCCCGAGCGCGGACTCGGCACCGTTAGGCAGCTTGCTTCTGATCCCGTTCAGGTATTCGAGGACGCGGCTTCTCGCCCAGTACAGGTCGGTGCCGTCCTCGAACACGACGTATACCGCCGACAGTCCGAACTGGCTCATCCCTCGCACGACCTTGATGCGCGGCACCTTGAGCATTTCCGTGGACAGCGGATACGTGATCTGATCTTCGATGGTCTGCGGCGCCTGACCGGGCCACTCCGTCATCACGATCACCTGCACATCGGAGAGATCCGGGATGGCATCGACCGGTGTGCGACGGAGCGCCCACGTGCCAGCAAAGGCAAGCGCGGCGCAGGCGAGCAGCACTGTTCGCTTGTGCGCGATCGACCACTCGATGATACGCGTGAGCACGGTGGTCATCGCGACCCTGCCTTACCCTGACCTGCGGGCATCTGGCTGATCATCGATCGCATCACCTCGTCCAGATTCGCTTCCGAATCGAGGAGGAACTGCGCCGATGCGGCGACGCGCTGGCCGGCCTCGAGGCCCGACAATACCTCCGTGTATTTGCCGCTCGTCCGGCCGATGTCGATTTCCCGTGGCAGCAGTCGGCCGCCGCCACGATCGACGAACACGAGGTTGCGCTCGCCGGTGCGGAGCACCGCCGAGGTCGGAACTGTGAGTGCCCGTCCCGTCGTGGATCGCAGGTGTACCGTGGCGTACATCCCCGGCTTCAACAGCTCGCGCCGGTTAGGCACGACGATCCGCGCCCGGATCGTGCGCGAGGTCGTGTCGAGCGTCGGGTAGACGTATGAGACGACGCCGCTGAACGACTGACCCCCGAGCGCCGGGACATCGATCTGCGCCGTGAAGCCGGCGCGCGCGGCTTGCGCGTCGAATTCCGGCAGCTGAAGCTCGATCCAGACGTCGCGGATATCGGCGATGGTATAGAGCGGTTGGCCGGCCGTGACGGCTTGCCCCTCGACGACGCGTTTGTCGACCACAATTCCCGTCGCGGGCGAGTAGAGCGTGAAGGCGCGCCGCGCGCGGCGAGCCCGGAGCACGCCATCGATTTGCTCGGGCGTAATGTCCAATAGCTCCAGCCGGCGGCGAGAGGCCGCGAGGAGATCCGCGGCGTTCGTGGGAACGCCAGGCACCTCCACCTGGCCGACGCTGTCCTGCAACTCGGCGGCGACGAGCAAGTCCTGTTCGGCGGCCAGCACGTTAGGCGAGTAGACGTCGACCAAAGGCTGGCCGCGGCGAACTGGCTGCGAGGTCGCGGCCACGTATACGCGCTCCGCGAAGCCGTCGAACTTGGGCACGACGGCCGCGATCCGCGTTTCGTCGAACGACACGACGGCGCTCGCTCGTGTGTCGGCGACCAGCGGGCGCACCGCCACCGTGTCGAACGTGATGCCGAGCGCTCGCTGCTCCGCGATCGGCAGCGCAATCGGGCGCGCGCCACTGTCCTGCGTTTGCGTCGTGTTGGACATGCCCGGCATGTTGGCGATGGCAGCGCTCGCGGGCTGCGCGGTGGTGACGCGCGCACGCCGGCGTTGCACGATGACCACCGCGGCAATCGCGACGACGATGAAGGCGACCGATACGGCCACGCCGATGGCTGAATTGCGATTTGACCGGATTGTCATGGGAGCACCTCCACGCCCGCGAGCTGGTCGAGATCGGCGAGCGCCAGGGCGAAATCCGTTAGGCCGCGATCATACGCGAGCCGGTACTCGAGGAGGGTCGATTCGCGAGCCAGTACCGTTCGGATGTCCGTCTTCCCGGTGCGATAGGCTGCCAACGCTGCCGTGCACGCAGCTTGACCTTGTGGGAGAATCGCGGTCGTCTCGAGTGCGAGCTGCGTACGCTGGCGCTCGAGATTGGCATAGAGCATCGCGACGCGTGCCCGAAGGTCGTTCACGCTCGCGCGATGTTCGGCCTCGAGCGCCGCCAGGTCTGCGCGAGCGGCCGCCACGTCGTCGTCCTGTTTGCGGGCGTGCTGGATCGGAATCGGCACCGACACTTGGGCGGTGATCATATCCGGGAAGCCGCTTCGCTGTCCGTACTGGAGCGAGACATCGAAGTCCGGTCGTGTCTCGCGTTGGGCGGCAGCGAGGCGCGCAGTCTGCACGGCGATGCCTGCTTCGTGCTCGCGCAGCATGGTGCTGTTCGCGATCGCCAAGGACTGCAGCGTATCCAGTGATGGCAGCGGCGAGCCTGCGGGAGCGGCGCCGAACGCGCGCGATGCAAAACGAATGTCGGGGACCGAGCTCGCCACCGCGGCGCCGGCGATATGCGCAGGGATGCGCGCGCTGTCCAACGGAGCATCGGTCGGCCGGTCGAGCAGACTGTTGAGCGCCGCGAGTTGCGCCACGCGCTGTTCTCGGAGCGCGTTGGCCTGCTCTGCGAGCTTCGCGAGCGCGATGCGTGCGTCGAGCACGTCCTGTTGGCTGCCCGAACCGACCGCGTAGCTCGAGCTGGTGGCGCTGGCCATGGCCGTCAGCGCGACCTGATTCTGCATGGTGATACCGAGCGCGCGGTCCGTGTATGCCAACTCGTAATACGAGGTGCGCACATCATGCACGACCCTCGCGCGAGCGTCGTCGAGCACAGCAACCGCAGCATCGACTTCGCGGTGGGCCACTGTCGTGCGGCGCGACAGTTTGCCGGGGAAGGGAATCGTCTGGCTCACGCCGATCATCCGCATCGTCATCGGGTCGGGGCCACCGCCCATGGTAACACCGGTCGGCGATACACTCGTCGCTTCGCGTCCGAGCGGCTGATTCTCGATGCCGGCCATGAGCATCGGGTCGGGTCGCGCGCCGGCCGGTCCGACCCGCGCGCGCGCGGCCTCGACTCGCTGCCGTGCGGCAGCGATGTCGGGGCTCACAGCAAGCGCCCGCGCGACGAGCGAGTCGATTGGGTCGTCGCCGCGCCGAGCGTCAGACGGTATTGCCTGCGCAGCAGTGCGCGATGCGAATGCAAACATCACGCATGCGCACGAGAACACCAGCGGCACGGAGCCGCGTGTATTGGAACGCCACATTGTAATTCCCGATGCAGGAGGACCGCGCTCCCGCAGCCATCAGCGATGACGGAGGAACGCAACGGCACCCGGATGGCGGATGCGCCGTCCGGGCGACTCACGACAGTTCGTGCGTTGCGTTAGGCCCTTGGCGGGGGAGGCTCGGGCTGGGGCGTCCGCGATGGCGACGCGAGTACCACAGCCGAAGGCGGGTCGTGCCGGATGGCGGCGAGCTCAGGCACGCTGCAAGGCGTCGGGGTGAGCACGCCTGGGGCGCAACTGGCGAGAGGTTGACAGTCTGAGCCGAACGGGCGACTACACGGTGCGCGATGTTGGTCGGGGGCCGGCGCCTCCTTACGTGTCTCCGCTGCCGGCATTTTCATACCGGGCATCCTGGTCGCCGCGCCGGCGGCCGGGCTACTCGGCGCAACGCATGCGACCGCTCTCGCTGCCAATACGAATTGGAGCGAGAGCGGGAATAGCAGGATCGACGCGTAGCGGCGAAGGCGAGACACAGTATCGAAGCTAGCATGCTGCGGCTCGAAATTTCCAGCCGTATGCCCGCTCGGCACCGTACGGCGCGGACACCAGCGTAGCCTTCGCGCGCAATGATCGGAACGTGGTCGGCACTTGCCACGGGCACCCTGGGCAACGGAACTTTCCGTTTGGGACTATTCCCTATTCCCAATTCCCCATTCCCTCGTTCTTATGCCTGCTCGCCCAATTGCAGCCGCCACGATCTCGTTCGGCCTCGTCTCGGTCCCGGTGAATTTGTATTCGTCGTCGGAGTCCAAGGCCAGCGTTTCGTTCAATATGCTGCACAAGAAGTGCGGCTCGCGCCTCAAGCAGCAGTACGTCTGCTCGAAGGATGGCGACATCGTGCCGCGCGACGACACCGTGAAA
>DATEKK010000181.1:0-1865 GCA_035277485.1 Gemmatimonadaceae bacterium | reverse complement strand
CTCGGCGATCGACGCGGCGAGCGCCGCCGCGATCGCAGCCGCCACGACCTCCTCCCGGTTCCACTCGCCGACGAGCAGGAACCAGAGCCAGAAGAGCGCGAGCCACCACGCGAGCCACGGGCCGACGTGCTTCACGCGCGGCTGTATCCCCGCTTGGCGACACACGAATCTCGCCGACAACGACGAGGGCCCGCCTCTCGGCGGGCCCTCTTTCCTCGGGCGAGGTGAGGTGTTGCTGTCTTACTGGCCTTGCTTGATCCCCGGCTCTGCCCAAGGAAGCTCGACCGCCTCGAGTGGCTGACGGCCCGGCACGTTCGCCGCCTTCTTGTACTCGAAGAGCGGCAGGATCGTCCGCTTCGTGACCGAGGTCAGGCACAGCGCCGTCACCACGTAGGCGGCGAGACCGGCCGAGATCACGAACAGGACTCCGCCGGCTCCGAGCCAGCCGCTACCGATGCCGCCCATGAACCAGCCGGCGCACGAGAGCGCCGAGCCGGCCGCGAGCGTCCACAGCACGGCGGAGACGGCGAGGTTGTGACCCATGGCGGCCACCGCCGGGATGAACGTGATGTAGGCGAGGCCGAAGAACCACAGCCCGAGGGCGGTGTTCGACTGCCCCGGCACGGGCGCCGGCAGCTTGCCGACGATGATGAAGATGTTCAGCAGCCCGAAGGCGATCCAGAACGCTCCCCACGCACCATGCGCGAGCGTGGCGACAACGTCGCGCGCCTTGTAGGACCACATCCCGGCCGCGAACTGCGCGATGCCGCCGAACGTCAGCGCGAACAGCGCGATGACGGGAATGTCGGACCATGCCCCCCACCAACCGGCCTGGACGACCGCCACCATGAACGTCGCCACCGAGAAGCCCGCGAGCCCGAGCGCGGATGGCGCCGCGATCGGCTGGAGGAACACGCGCGGGCGGGCGAATCCGTCGCGCCACGCCTCTTCGTCGTGGAGCGCGACGCCTGTCGAAGCGCGCTCTCGGCGCTCATCGATCGTGCTCATACGGCACCGACCCCTTTCATCTTTCGTTTCCTTACTTCGTATTACGTTGCTTCCCGGGATCCAATGGTGCAAACACGCTCGGTTCCATCGGATCCCTGTTTACACCTGCTCCATCATGGAAGGACTAAACCGATGTCGCTGTCGAAGCTGTTGGAGTCGTGGCCGGCTCTGCGCCAACTCCGGGAGGGAGACCCGCTTGGGCTCGGCAGAGCCGCACAATCTCCGCGCTCCCAGACGTTGACGCCGCGCATCGACGAGGCGGAGCACGTCGTCCAGTCGATCTGTCCCTACTGCGCGGTCGGCTGCGGCCAGCTCGTCTACGTCAAGGACGGCGAGATCACCCACATCGAGGGCGACCCGGCGAGCCCGATCTCACGCGGCCGGCTCTGCCCGAAGGGCCAGGCTTCGAAGAGCTACGCGGACAGCCCGTTGCGCGAGTACAAGGTCAAGTACCGGCGGCCGTACGGCACCAAGTGGGAAGAGCTTTCGCTCGAGGACGCGATGGAGATGATCGCCGACCGGATCGTCCGCACGCGCGCCGACTCGTGGCAGTGGAAGACGGAGGACGGTAACCCGGCGAACCGGACGATGGCGCTCGGCAACCTCGGCGGCGCGACGCTGGACAACGAGGAGAACTACCTCATCAAGAAGCTGATGACCGCCCTCGGCGTCGTCCAGGTCGAGAACCAGGCCCGCATATGACACAGCTCCACGGTGCCCAGTCTGGGCACCTCGTTCGGACGAGGCGGGGCCACGACCTTCCAGCAGGACCTGCAGAACTCCGACTGCATCGTGATCATGGGCTCGAACATGGCCGAGAACCACCCGGTGGGTTTCCAGTGGGTGATGGAGGCCAG
>DATEKK010000180.1:0-1096 GCA_035277485.1 Gemmatimonadaceae bacterium | reverse complement strand
ATCCACGAGCTGCTCGAGCTCCCGGCGCGGCCAATTCGCGGGAAGGCGTTGCTCGACGCCGTGATTCGCAGCGGATTCAATCGCCGCTACGACATTTCGAGCTATCCGATCTATCGCCGCTGGTTCGAGCGCGATTGGACGCCATCGCAGCGTGTCCGTGCCGCTGCAATCGAAATGCTCGGCGCCGTTGCCCAACGGAAGGCGCTGTTGAACGGTCTATGCGGCCTGGTCGAGCGGCGGTATCGCGAAGCGCATGACCTCACGCCGGTACGCGAGCAGTTGGAGCGCATGGCGCCGACCATGGTGTGGTCGACGTTTTGTGTGACGCCGCTCGAGTTTCCGTACTATCTCGCCGCTCGCGACCTGGGCATTCCGATCGTGACGTCGATTCTGAGCTTCGACAATCTCACGAGCCGGAGCGTGATCCCGCCGTACGATCACTATTTCGTGTGGCACGAGGGCATGCGCGCGCAACTGTTGCGTTTGTATCCCGACACGCCGCGCGACCACGTGACGGTTACCGGCACGCCGCAATTCGACTTTCATCGGGACCCCGCGTATCGCCGCCCGCGCGGCGAGACGCTGGCAGCGTTAGGCGTGCCGGGTGATGCGCGATACGTGCTGTACGCGGCGAGCTTCGTCGGACTGGCGCCCGACGAGCCGGAGCTCGTGCGCCGCATCGCGGAGCGCATGCAACGCACGCCGGCCCTGCGCAATCTGTGGCTCGTCGTGCGCATCCATCCACTCGAGACGCGCGAGCGCTGGCGCCCGGTCACCGACGTCTTCCCCAACGTCGTGGTGCAAACGGCGTGGGAGACGCCGCCGGATCGCGACGGATGGACGCTGTCGATGCCGGCCGATCAAGCGCGTCTCGTGAGCGCACTCGCGCACGCCGAGATGTGCGTCAACGTCGCGTCCACCATGACGCTCGATGCGGCGCTGCTGGATCGCCCCATCATCGGCATCGATTTTTCGACGGAACCCGATGCGCCGCGCGGCATCATGTACGAGGAGTACGGCGTCGAGCACTATCGGCCGCTCGTCGAGCGCGGCGGGCTGCGCGTCGCGAAATCATGGAACGAGTTGGCGTCGCTCA
>DATEKK010000179.1:0-35953 GCA_035277485.1 Gemmatimonadaceae bacterium | reverse complement strand
CGCGCGAGATGACGAGGCCGCGCGGGTTGCAGCCCGTGTACGGCACGCGGATGAGCTCGAGAAAGCTCACGATGTTGTGGTCGTAGAGCGCGTTGTGGTGGAATTCCTCGAGCAGGTTGAACACCACGTGCGGCTTCATCGACTCGACGGCGTCGCGGATCGGCTGCAGTTCCTCCTGCACGCCCAACGCCATCACCTCGTGCTTCGCCTTCTTGAGCGTCGACATGACGTCGTACTCGGCGCGCCAGGCCAGGATGTCCTTCTCGTCGTGGCCGTCCAGCGAGTCCGGCGGCACGTGATCGGGATAGACGAGCGCCAGGACGCGCAGCCGTTTCACAGCACGATCCATTCGCGTCGCCGGCTGTACAGCACGCGGGTGATGGTGACCGCGAGCAGCACCGCGAAGTTGGTCACGAGCGGGCGTTCGGCGCCCACGGCGCGCAGCTTGAGCTCGCGGCAGCGCACGATCATGTCGGAGAGCACGGTGTCGAGGGTGATCTGGTACTCGCCGCTCCAGCGCGCGACGAGGCGGCGAATGGTGCCGCGGTGGCGGCGCAGAAACGACGCCGCCGTCTCGTGGGAGCGGTGCGCCGGATCGCGCGAGAAGAGGCGCAGCAGGTCGCGATCGTACGTGACCGGCACCTCCACGACGTATCGCCGCCGCCGCTCCTCGTAATGCGCGCCGAGCGTGGTCGAGATGCGGCTGAGGGGCTCGACCACCGCGCGCGACGTGACTAACGGAGGCTGCCCGCCCACCTCCGCCATCACCTCGTCCACGTACTCGAGCTTGCGCAGCGCCACCGGCCACGCCGCGTACCGCGCCCGCCACCTGCGCCGCGGCCGCATCCAGACGGCGAACGTCTCGGCGAAATCCTCGTCGGGGTGGCTCTGCGCATACCAGAGTCGCAGGTGTTGGACGTGCTGCTTGCTCGCCGGGTTAGGCCTGTACTGCTCGGGATATGGCTGGGCCGAGCTCCCGAACAGGTAGCGCCAGCGGCGGCGGTGGTGCAGGCGATAGGCGTGTTGAATGGCGTGTCCCGTTTCGTGTCGGAGGATGCGCATGCACTCGCCGTGCGTACCGCCTTCCAGATCCAGCATCTGCGACCGCTCGAGCCGCATGAGGCGCGGATGGGCGAGGTAGAACGGCACCGCGAACCCTGGAATGCCCAACGGAGAAAACCATTCGTCGGAGAGCCAGATGTGCGGCTGGAACACCAGCGCCCGGTCGAGGAGCTCGCGCCGCAACTGCTCGACCTGCGGCTCCAGCCACGACCCCTCGATCGACACGCCGAGGTCGCGCAGCCGCACTTTCATGAGCTCCTCGCGCGGCAGGCGCTCCCACGACGTGCGGCGCCCGCGCCTCGCTCGTTTCCCCACCGCCATGGCGCGAAAAATTCAGCCCGGGCGGGCGACGGCGCAAGCCGCTAGCGCGATCGGCCGAGGACGGGCATCCTCGCGAGCGCGGTGTCGACCAGGGATCGAATGAGTGCGCTGTCCGTCGGCATGAGGTGGCCGGTCTTGAGCCAGATCTGCGTCTTCGGCTCGCGCGCCGCGTTGTAGAGATCGCGTGCGGCCTCTGCCGGCATCTGCGGATCATCGATCCCGTTCACCATGACGATCGGTCGCGGTGAGATCGCGCCGATGAATCGCTCGGGCGACAAGCTTCGGAACGGTCGCGTCGCGAGCCAGGCGAGCGGCGAGCGCAGCCACGCCGGGTGTGTGTCGAGATTCGCGGCGAGGACCGCGGATAGATCGCCGGCTCCGTAAATGAGCGCCACGTTCCGGAATCGCGTGTCCGCCGCGGCTGCGATCGTGGCGAACGGAACGGCGAACGACGTCGCCGCGATCGCGATCCGCGTGGTGTCGACGTCGTCGCGCTGCGCCAAGTACACCGCGCCTAACGAGAACATCTGCGGGATGCGCTGCGCCGCGGTCCTGAGCGAGTCGGAGTGGAACAGCGCGTCGGACAGCGAAATGCGCATCGGCACCGATGGCGGATAATCCAGCGACAGGACGACGACGTCGCCGAACTCCTTCGGCAAGCGGTCGATCGCGCCGCTATTTTCCTCGCGACCATCCTGCAGCAGAACCGCCGGGAGATGTCCGGTGTCTGGCATCGGCTGCATCACGATCCCTCGGGCCACCACACCGGTGTTGCTCGTCAACATGATGCGATGCACCTGATACCGCCCGCGCGACGGCTCCATCGTGGACGAGATGCTCGTCAGGAGCCCGCGGTTGTGCGTGTACGCGAAGAGCTCGTCTTTTTGCGCTGGTCCGAACGAACACGAGAGCGTGCCGGCGGCGACGATGATGGCGCCGATCATCCGGCCTCGTGCGAGTCGCTGTCTCCACATCGCGGGGTTGGTCATGGATGAAGTGATGCGCGTGCGCGCCGCGATGTAAAGCGGCGCAACCTGTTCAACCCTGAGGCGGGGACGTACTGTCCAAGCTGTGTAAGATCCTTAATGCCACCGTTCATGCTCACGGTCTCCACATGACAGGTCATCGCGCGGTCATCCTCGGTGCGGTTGTCTTCGCCTTCGGTTGGGCGAGCCTCGATGCGCAAAGCGTGACGCACGCCGCGCTTCCGGTCTCGGCGCCGGTCTCCGACATTCACTACGATGTCACGGTTGATTCGACGACAGCACAGACCCGGGACCTCGCCGTGACGATGCGGTTCCACGTGAGCGGATCGGCGCCGGTGGTTCTTGCACTGCCCGCCTGGAGTCCCGGACACTACACCCTGTTGTGGTTCGCATCGCGCGTGCTGGATTTCAGCGCGACGGCCGGCGATACGCCGCTCGCGTGGCGCAAGCTCGACTTCCAAACCTGGCAGATCAAGCCCAACGGAGCGTCCGCGGTAACGGTGTCATTCCGCTACCGGGCCGACGCGCACGACCGCGCCGTGGCATACACCGCCCGCGATCTGGCGTTCTTCAACGGCACGAATGTGTTTCTGTATCCGGTTGGGCGGGGCTTCGCGTGGCCGGCTACCGTCCAGATCCACGCGCCGTCGGACTGGCTCGTGGCCACGGGCCTAACGCCAGGCAGCGCGCCCAGCACGTTCACGGCCACCAACTATCACGATTTCGTCGACGCGCCGTTCGTCGTCGGCAAATTCGACTTCGACAGCGTGCGCGCCGGAGCCGTATGGGTCCGCCTCGCGAGCTTCCCCGCGGGCGGCATGCGCGCCGAGTGGCGGCAGCGCACGCTGCAGTGGTTGTCGCGCCTCGTGCCGACGGAAGGCGCGGTGTTCCACGACATCCCGTTCACGCAGTACACGGTGCTCCAGCTGGCCGACACCATAGTCAACGGCGGCGGACTCGAGCACCACGATTCCCAGCTGGACGGCGTGCGGATGGATAGCACCGACGTTCCATTCCTGCCGTTTCTCTATGCCCACGAGATGTTTCACGCCTGGAACGTCAAGCGGCTGCGCCCTCAGGACATGGTGCCGTATCGCTACGATGATGCGCAGCCCACGCCGTGGTTGTGGGTGAGCGAAGGCATCACCGACTACTATGGTCCGCTCGCGCTGGTGCGCAGCGGCATCATCGGCGACTCAGCCTTCGAGAACGCTATCGCGGGCGACATCGCCTCGGTGGAGGGCACCGTCCCCGTTGCGTTAGGCGACGCGTCGCTGTCGGCGTGGATCGGGGCGGTCGACGGCACCGCCGGCATCTATTATCCCAAAGGTGCCACCGCGGGTCTCCTGCTCGACATCCTCATCCGCGACGCCAGCAACAACGCGCATTCGCTCGACGACGTGATGCGTGCGCTGTACGACAGCACGTATCGCGCGCGCTGGCGCGGATTCACCGCCGCCGACTGGTGGGGAACCGTGAGCCGGTTCGCGGGCCGTCGCTCGTTCGCCGAATTCGATCGCCGCTACATCACCGGCCGCGAGCCCATGCCGATCGACTCGGTCCTCGCCCTCGCGGGCTGGCGCGTCGCGCGCGACACGATTCGCGATCTTCGGTTAGGCGCGCAGGTCGCGGCGGGCGATGGCTGCATGCTCCTCGCGGTGGTGAACGACGGCGGACCCGCGCAGGCGGCTGGACTCCGCGGCGGCGACTGCATCGCGAAAGCCGGCGATGTCCCGGTCGCATCGGTCGCCGCCTGGGCAAAGGTCCTCGAGCGGTACGACACGACGACCGGAACGACGCTACCGCTGGTCGCCAGGCGCGGGCTCGATACCCTTTCTCTGGCCCTGCCGGTCCGGCGCGCTCCTCGGCTCGTCTTCCGAATCGAAGAAATTCCGGGCGCCTCCGCCAAGGCAAGACAAATTCGGACTGGCATTTTGACAGGGCACACCGGGCCCGGAGGGAATCGGCCTAACTAAGCGAACCGCTTGTGGCACCGCATGTTTCCGGCCGCCATGTCACGTTTTGACCGGTCGCGAGTCTTTTAGCAGGTCACGCGCCGATCCGCAGTTAGCTCCTCCGGCGCGTCAGCGGCGGCAACACCGACTCCTCCCTTTCGGCGTCGCCCCGCCTCCTGACCAGTCGACTGGACTTCTTCGGAGATCCTCATGCACAAGCGATTCGTCATGGTTTCCGCGGCTGCACTCGCCCTCGCGGCTGCCTCCCACACTGCCACGGCCCAGATGCCGACGCCCAAACCGACCATCGGTGTGCTCGGCGGCCTCAACCTCGCCACGTTGGGCGGGAGCGGCGTGAGCGACGTGAGCAACCGGACGGGTTTTCAGGCCGGTATGTTCCTCACGCTGCACATGAACCATGCGTGGTCGATCGAGCCCGAAGCGTTGTACACGCAGGAAGGAGCGACCTCGCAGGGCGCGACCCTGCAGATGAACTACCTCCAGGTTCCGGTGCTGCTCCGTTGGGATGTGATGGCGAAGAGCCCGGTGCACCCGTTCTTCGTCGCGGGCCCCGCCGCTGCACTCCAGGTGGGTTGCAACCTGTCGGGTTCGGGCCAGACCATGAGCTGCGATGACCTCAATCAGCAGTCGCCGGGCAGCTTCCAGAAGAAGTCGTTCGACATGCTCGGCGTGGCCGGCGCGGGCCTGGGCTTCAACGTCGGCGCCTCGCAGATGTCGGTAGGCGCGCGCTACTCGTACGGCTTCAGCGACACGTTCCAGGGCAACGACATCAAGAACCGCTACTTCTCGATCTTGCTCGGCCTAACGTTCTAACGGAAGGACGCACGAGAGGAACGGGCCCGCTCCGGCGATGCTGCCGGGGCGGGCCCGTTCGCGTCAGGGTACGCCGCCGTCACCGCGGCGCAACGACCGTCTCCTGCGCGCTCACCGCCTGCCACCGGCCGCCCCGTTTCACGAATACGTCGGTGAACACCGTGCGGCGCGCGCCCGCTGTGCCGCCGCCCGTGGCATCCACGATGCCCGTCGCGATCGCCGTCGACCCGTAGAGGCGCACGTCCAACCGCTCGAACCGCGCGCGCACCGACGCGGGCCGCGGATGCTTGGCCGCGAACGCGATGTGCTGCGCCTTGTCGATGATGTCGCCGGTGGACACCGGGTGGAGAAAATCAGGAGCGAGGATGCGCGCGAGCGTCGCGCTGTCACCCGAGGCGAGCCACGTATGCTCGAGCGACACTACCGTATCGCTGTCGGCCCGCACGCTCGGCGATTGCGCGAGCGCCCGTGCGCCGGCGGCCCCCAGCGCGGCAACCGCGCACGCCAACACGACCATTCTGTTAGGCATCCATTCCCCCGGTGATGAGCCGCTCACGGACGCAACGGCACGGAACGCGACTCCGATAGCGGTAGGCGCCGAGTTCTGACGAATGTCTGACACGGTGCCGCACCGCGCGCTTGCGCCGCCGCGCCCGATCCGTATTGTGTCCGTAACGCATACACCGCCACCGACCGAATGGATACGCTGTTGCACGACGTGCGGCTCGCGCTGCGCGCCATGGCCAAACGCCCTGCGTTCACCCTGATCGCGGCGATGACGCTGATGCTCGCCATCGGTGCCAACACCGCGATCTTCAGTGTGGTGAGCGCCGTGCTCCTTCGCCCGCTGCCGTTCCCGCACGCCGATCGCCTCGCGGTGCTGTGGGCGACCAACGCCTCCAACCGACAACTGCTCGCGTCGATCGATGACGTGAACGACTGGCGCGCGCGCACGCGCACGTTCGACGACATCGGCATGGTGCGCACGCAGAGCGTGAACCTGACCGGCTCGGGCACGCCCGACCGGCTCGTGGGCTCGTTCGTCACGGCCAACAGCCTCACCCTGCTCGGCGCGCGCGCCGCGTTAGGCCGGCTCTTCGCCGCAGCCGAGACGCAGCCCGGCGCGGGACAGACGGTGGCTATCGTGTCGTACGACGCGTGGCGGTCGCGCTTCGGTTCCGATCGCGGAATCCTCGGGCGCACGCTCGTGCTCAACGGACGACCGCACGTGGTGATCGGCGTGACGGACAGCGCCTTCACCGATCCGTTCGGCGCCGACGTGTGGCTGCCGATCACATCTGCGCCTAACCAGAACTGGTTCCAACGCGGCAATGCATCCGTGTGGGCCGTTGCGCGCGTGCGCGATGGTGTCACCATGGATCGTGCGCAGCAGGATCTGTCGGCTGTGGCCGCGCAGCTGGCGCGCGAGTATCCCGCCACGAACGCCGGCTCCGGCGCACTCGTGTTACCGCTCCGCGACTGGCTCGTGGGCACCGTTCGGCCGACGCTCCTGATCGTGCTCGCCTTCGTCGGCGTGGTGCTGCTCATCGCGTGCGCGAACGTCGCCAACCTGCAGCTGGCCCGGGCCACCGGGCGCCGCCGCGAGATGTCGCTCCGCGCGGCGCTGGGCGCGGGACGGTCGCGTCTCGTTAGGCAACTGCTCACCGAGAACCTCGTGTTGTCCGCGCTGGGCGGCGTGGCCGGCGTCCTCTTCGCGCGCTCGGCGATCGGCGTGCTGGTGCACGCCGTGCCCGGCGGACTGCCCGCGTTCGGCACGGTGGGACTCGACCGCCGGGTTCTGCTTTTTTCAGCCGCGCTCACGGTGGGCGCCGGCCTGCTGTTTGGCATCGCCCCGGCACTCCACGCCGGTCGGGCCCGCCTAACGGACGCGCTCGCGCTGCGCACGGGCGATGCCGGGGACGGCCGGCGCCTCGACCCGCGGCAGGCATTCGCCGCCCTGCAGCTCGCTCTCTGCATCGTGCTGCTCGCCGGTGCGGCGCTGCTCGAGCGCAGCCTCGGCGCACTCCGCGAGGTGAACGTCGGATTCGACCCACACAACGTCCTCACCGCCGAGTTCCGTCTACCGGCTGCAAAGTACCGGTCCGATACGGCGATAACCGAGTTCATGCAGCGTGCGATCGGCGCCATTCGCGCGATACCGGGCGTGCAATCCGCCGCGCTCGTGAACGCGGTGCCGCTCAGCGGCAACTTCGGCCTGAACGCGTATCTCCCCGAAGGCGCGCCACCCACCGATCCGGCGCAGGAGCCGACCGCGCAGCTGAACGGCGTCACCGATCAGTTTTTCCGCACCATGCGGGTTCCGCTCGTCGCCGGGCGCGACTTCGATGGACGCGACCGCGCCGGCGCAGCCCCTGTCGTCGTGGTGGACGAGGAGCTCGCGCGCCGGGCCTGGCCTCACCAATCTGCGATCGGCAAACAGGTCACCGTGCGTTTGACGCCGGCGGTGACGGCCACCGTGATCGGCGTGGTGGGCAGCGTCAAACAGTACACGGTGGGCGAGCCGTCATCGCCCCAGATCTACGTCCCGATCACGCAGCAGCCGGGGATCTTCAACAGCGTGGTCGCGCGCACGTCGGGAGATCCGATGCGGCTCGCAGGTGCGCTTCGCTCGGCGATCTGGTCGATCGATCCTGACCAACCCGTGTGGAAGGTGCGATCGCTCGACTCGCTCCTCGAGCGCGACATGGCGGGTCCGCGCTTCGCCGTCGTGCTCACGGCGGCGTTCGCGCTCCTCGCGCTCACGCTCGCGGTGGTGGGTGTCTACGGCGTCATGTCGTTCACGGTGGCGCAGCGCACACACGAGGTGGGCGTTCGCATGGCATTGGGCGCGCGCCGATGGGACGTGACGCGCATGGTGCTCGTGCAGGGCGGGCGCGTGGTGCTCATGTCGCTCGCCTTCGGTCTCCTTGGAGCGCTGGCTGCTGGCCGGCTCATCCGGAAGCAGTTATTCGGCGTGTCGGCTGCCGATCCCGTGGCGTTGGTAGGCGTCACCATAGGTCTCGGTCTCGTCGCACTGGCTGCGTGCTATTTACCCGCTCGCCGCGCTGCGCGGGTCGATCCCGTCATCGCCCTCCGCGCCGAGTGACCTCGAGGTGGCGACGGAAGTCCTCGCGCTTCAGTAGGGTGGTGTTCACGCAGCACAAACGCGCTTAGATTGGAGGCGCGAGAAGTACAGGCAGGGGAGGCGCCTCATGTGGCGATGTCGCCACGCAAGCTGGTTGCCGCAACGAATTGCGGTGCCGTTGTCGGTTGTGTTCTGCATTGCGGTTTCTGCTCCAGGTTGGTCGCAGGGTAGCATCAGCGGCGTGGTTCGAGCCGCGGGTTCGGCAACACCGCTCCCAGATGCCATAATCACCGTGTCGGGCTCCGTGCAGGCAGCCCGCTCGGGACGCGACGGCCGGTTCGTCGTTGGCGCAGTCGCCGGTGGTGAGCACGTCGTCATCGTGCGCCGCATCGGCTTTGAGCCCGACACACTCACGAGCGTGATCGTTTCGCCGTCGTCCACGACGCCGGTGATAGCGGAGCTCGTGCATCTGACGACGAAGCTGGACACGGTCTCGGTGCGCTCCGTGTCGACGAACATCGCCGCCACGGGCGCGTCGCCATCGGTGGAGCTGACGCGCGCCGACATCGCGCGTACGCCGCAAATCGCCGACGACGCATTCCGCGCGGTGACGCGCGTGCCGGGCGTCACGGCGAGCGATTTGTCGGCGGGATTCCGCGTGCGGGGTGGTGCGAATCGCGAAGTGCTCCTCTCGCTCGACGGGATGGAGCTCTACGAGCCGTTCCATCTCAAGGACCTGGACGGCGCGATCTCGATCATCGATCCGGGAATACTCGGCGACGCGAACGTGAGCACCGGCGGATTCGGCGCTCGATACGGCGATCATCTCACGGGCGTGTTCGCGCTGCAGTCTCGCGACGACGTGGTGTCCGCTACGCACGGCAGCCTCACGGCGAGCTTGAGCGGCGTGGGCGCGGAGCTGGCGACACCGATCGGCGGCTCGCACGCCGACGTGATGGCGTCGGCGCGCAAGGGGCTGCTCGCGACGGCGCTGGATGTGGCGGGCGACGGCGGCACACTCGCGCCGCGCTACGACGACAGTTATGCGCGCATCCGCATCCGGCCTAACGCAAGCAATCAGCTCACGGTCAGCGCGCTCCGGTCCAACGACGGCCTCTTCTTCTATGCGTCCGGTGAGCCGTCGCTCGCCAGCGAGTACGGCAGCTCGTACGTGTGGGCCACGTGGACCTCGATGCCGACGACCTGGCTCACGACGCGCGCGATGGTCTCCTCCGCCGATCTCGATTGGGAGCGAACCGGTGGCGAGACATCGAACTCGGGGCTCGCGCTGCAGGTGGACGACCGCCGCGGCTTCCAGGCGCAAGGCATCCAGCAGTCGGTGACGGTGGACGAGTCGCCGCGTTTGCGGACGGAAGCGGGCGCACAGTATCGCTCGCTCCAGGCGCAATACAACTACGCCCGGCAGCAGGCGCTGCCGGTGGTCGAAGCCGGCGAATGGGTGACAGACTCCAACCATCTCGGCACCCGATTCACGGCGCACGGCGCGACACTCGGCGCCTATCTCACCCAGTTCGCGCAGGTCACGCATTCGTTAGGCATCGAGGCGGGCCTCCGCTACGACAAGCAGAGCTACACCGGGGAGCACATGACCAGCCCGCGCGTTGCAGCCGCGTACGCGCTCGGCGGCCGCTCGACGCTGCATGCCGCGTGGGGCCTCTACGCGCAGCCGCAAGCGCTCTACGAGCTGCAGGTGGAAGACGGAGTGACGCACTTCTCCCGCGCCGAGCGCGCCGAGCAGTATGTGTTAGGCATCGATCACCGCTTCGATGCGCTCACGCTCAAGCTCGAGGTGTACGATCGCCAGCTGCTGCGTCTGGATCCGCAGTACGTGAACCTCGAGAGCTCGTTCGACGTGTTCCCCGAGGCGGGGAACGACCGCGTGCTCATCAATCCGGTGCGCGGTTCCGCGAAGGGGCTGGAGTTCTCGGCGTCGTCCACGCGCGGTCCGGTCCAGTGGCTGGCCAGTTACGCGCTCGCATCGTCGCGAGACGTCGTCGACGGCGTGTCGCTCCCGTCGCCGTACGATCAGCGCCACTCGATTCACGTGGACGCGAGCGCGTCGCCGCATCCGGGCTGGCGCGTGAGCGCGGCGTGGGAATTTCACTCGGGATGGCCGGCCACGCCGATCACGTTCGGGGTGGACACGTTGGTGGATGGCAGCCACCACGTGCGGGCGCAGTACGGGATCTTCAACTCGACGCGCATCGGCCCGTATCACCGGTTGGACTTCCGCGTGTCCAACGATCGGCGGCTGGGACCGGGCAAGCTCTCGGTGTATCTCGACGTGTTCAACGTCTACGGCCGCAACAATCCGCGCGGGTTAGGCTACACCGTTGCCGATTGGAACTCGGCCGAAGTGGTCGTGAGCCAGCGCTCGAAGCTCCAGCTGCCGCGCATACCGACGCTCGGCGTGCAGTGGACGTTCTAGGAGTAAGGGAAGAGGGAAGCGCTCGCTGACGCTCGCTGGGGGAAGCGCTACGCTGGGGGAAGCGGCGGCGACGCCGCCTGAGGGATCGGAAGAACATCAGTGATCCCTGGATCGAGAGCACCGAAGCGCGCGGACCGGCGCGGGCACTCTAGTCTTGCAAGCCATTGATGTTGTTCCCATCCCTCAGGCGGCGTCGCCGCCGCTTCCCCCAGCGTAGCGCTTCCCCCAGCGAGCGTCAGCGAGCGCTTCCCTCTTCCCTCGTAGCCCGCGAGCAAGTGCGAGGCCGTCAACTACTCGACGCGCAGCGTCTGCGCGGGGTCGACGCGGCTCGCCTGCGCGGCGGGCAGCCATGAGGCGACGAGCGCACTGAGTGCGAGCGCCAGCGGGACCGCGACGAACGTCAGCGGATCGGATGGTGCGATGTGATAGAGCACCGATCGCAGCGCCTGCGTGGCGAGCAACGCGGCGGCGGTGCCGATCACGAGACCGGGCAGCACCATGCCTAACGCATGACGCACGAGCAGCCACCGCACCGCGCGTGCCGGGGCGCCGAGCGCCAGGCGGATGCCCATCTCACGCGTGCGGCGTTGGGCGAGTTGGGCCATCACGCCGTACACGCCGACCACGGCGAGCGCCAGTCCGACCGTCGCGAAGACGAGCAGCAGGGTCGTGAGAAAACGCGCACGCGCCATCGACGTCGCGACGATCTCATCCATCGTGTGCGTCTCGACCATGGCCTGCTCGGGGTCGATGTCGTGCAGGATGGATCGGAGGTGCGGCAGGAGCGCCATCGGATCGCTGGTCGTGCGCACCATGAGATAGATGTCGCCCGACGGCTGCTGCGCCTGCGGCGTGAACATCTCGATTCTCGGCTCCGCGTCGAGCGAGATTTGATGCTCGCTGCCCACGACGCCGACGACCGTGAGCCAGGTGGACGACGAATCGGGCACTTTGTCGAACGTTAGGCGCTGGCCGATCGGGTTCTGGCCGGGAAAGAAGCGCCGCGCGACCACGTCGTTGATGAGCACGACGCGAGGCGAGCGCTCGCGATCCGATGCGTTGAATGTGCGTCCGGCGAGGAGCGGCTCGCGCATCGTATGGAAGTACTCCGGCCCCACCTCGCGGTGCGCCACTTCGGAGCCGTATTCACCGGGCCGCCGGCCTTCGATACTGAAGCTGCTCGTCCACTCCGTGCCGGTGAGCGGGAGATGCGACACGATCGCGGCATCGGTCACGCCGCGCAGTGCGCGCGCGCGTGCGAGGAGGGCGTCGTCGAAAACGTTGACTTTGGGCGTCGTGTCGAAGCGCGCGCGCGGTAGCTCGAGGCCGACGGCGAGCACACCGTGCGGATCGAACCCGGGCGGTACGTGCGCCAAACGCCAGAGGCTGCGCACGAGCAGTCCCGCGCCCGACGTGAGCATGAGCGCGAGCGCGATCTCGGCGACGGCGAGCCCTTCGCCCCAGCGGCGCATGCGGCGTCCTTCGTGCGGTCCGCGTCCACCTTCTTTGAGCGCGTCGCCCGGCGCGCGGCGCGCGCTCCACAGCGCGGGGCCGATCCCGAACAACACGCCGCACGCGGTGGTCACCGCGAGCGTGTACGCCAGCACCGGCCAATCGATGTGGACGCCGGTGTCGGGCAGCGTGCGGGCCGGCGCGAGGACAGTGATGGCGCGCGTGCCGAGCCACGCGAGCACGAATCCGGCCACGCCGCCTAACGACGACAACACCAGGCTCTCGGTGAGCACCTGTCGCGTGAGCCGCCATGGGCCGGCGCCGAGCGCGAGGCGCAACGCGACTTCGGGGGCGCGTCCATTCGCGTGTACCAGCATCAGGTTGCCCACGTTGGCGCACGCGATGAGCAAGAGCAGACCCGACGCCGCGAGCAGCACGAGCAGCGCGGTACGCGTATCGCCCACGAGGTACGTGTGCAGCGGCACCATGCCGGCGCCCATCACCCGGTTGGTCACCGGATACTGCTGTTGCAGACGCCGCACGACGACCTGGAACTGCGCGTTGGCTTCGTCGATGCTCACGCCGGGTTTGAGCCGCGCGATCGCGCGCAACCAATGTGCGCGGCGGAACCACACCTTGCTGCGCGACGCGCGATCCCATCCTTGCGTATACCACGCGTCGATGGTCGAAGACGGGAAGGTGAATCCGGCGTCCATCACGCCGATCACCTGTGTGAGGCGTCCATCGAGGTGGATCGTCCGGCCGACGATGCCGGGATCGGCGCCAAAGTGCGCACGCCAGGCATGGTCGCTCAACACGATGCTCGCGTGCGTCGTATCCCAGGTTTCGTCATCCGCGAATCCGCGGCCGAGCTCCGGCCGTCCGCCTAACACAGTGAAGAAATTGCCCGTGACCGACTGGAGCGTGAGCAGCTGCGGCTCGCCCGCGCCGGTGACCGTGCCGTGGTCCGTCCCGCTGGTGTAGGCGGCGATGTCCTGAAAGGCGCCGACCTGCTCCTTCCAGTCGAGATAGTTGGCGCCGGCCACCGACTCCATGTGCCAGTTGAACTCGGGATTGTTCTCGCCGAGCATCACGAGGCGATCGGGCGCGGGGAAGGGTAGCGGGCGCAGAATCGCCGCGTCGACCGCCGAGAAGATCGCCGTGTTGGCGCCCAAGCCTAACGCCAGCGTGATCACCGCCGCTCCCGCGAGCGCCGGCCGCCGCGCGAGGGCGCGGAGTGCGACGCGCACATCGCCGCTCGCGTCCGCGAGCACGGGAATGCTGCGCACTTCGCGATGCGCCTCCCGCACTTGTTGCACGCCGCCGAACGAGACGTAGGCGCGCCGCCACGCGTCGGCGTTGCTCATGCCGGCGCTCACGTTTTTCTCCTGCTCGCGCTCGAGGTGGAAGCGGATCTCCTCGTCCAATTCGCGGTCGGCGGCCCGGCGGCGGAACGCCGCGCGGAGGCGCAGCCGGATGCGATCGAAGGGTATCATGGGCAGCTCGCGGCGCCTCGCCGGCGCCAGAGGTCACGGGGTCCCGAGTATCAATTCGACAGTGGCGACGTAGCGCCGCCAGGCTGCCGTCTCCTCGCCTAACGCTCGCCGGCCGGTGGCCGTGAGCCGGTAATATTTCGCGCGGCGGTTGTTGGTGGTGATGCGCCAGTCGCTCCCGATCCAGCCGCGCTGCTCGAGGCGCTGCAGCGCCGGATAGAGCGAACCCTGGTTCACGTCGAGGACGCCCTTCGAGACTTGTTGGATGCGCTGGCTCAAGCCCCACCCGTGCATGGGCTCGAGGGCCAGGGTCTTCAGGATCAACAGGTCGAGCGTGCCGCGGAGCACGTCGGCCGAGGGGTGTGCGGCGGCCATGGCACCGTTTCTGTCGAGTTCCGACAGAAGATGCGCCGACTCCTGTCGGAACGCAAGAGGAGATGGCCGAAGGCGTAAGTGACGGTGTTGGAGCTGCCGATCAGAGACGGTGGGAAATGGGGAAGCGCTCGCTCACGCTCGCTTGGGGAAGCGCTGCGCTTGGGGAAGTGGGGAAGCGGCGGGCTACGCACGCCTTCGGGTGTGGAAGAACATCAACCTCCTCGCTTGGAGAAGTGCAGTGCCTCGTGCGCGCGCCGTACTCAATCTGCGGGGACCATTGATGTCGTTCCTCACCCCAAGGCGCGCGTAGCCGCCGCTTCCCTCATTCCCCACGCGCAGCGCTTCCCCAAGCGAGGGCAGCGAGCGCTTCCCCATTTCCTCGGCGCCTGGTTGGCTACCGCGTAAACGCGGGCGCCGCCGCCGCCACGCCGGCGCGCGAGGCCGCGAGGAAGGCGGTGAACGCCTCCGGCGGCTGCGGCTTCGCAAACAGATAGCCCTGTCCGAGCTCGCACCCCAGCTCGCGCAGCGCGCGGAACTGGTGGGAGTCTTCGATGCCTTCGGCAACCGTGCGCAGCGACAGCATGTCGCCCAGCGCGATGATCGTGCGCGCGAGCGCGGCGTCGTTGCCGCCCAGCGTGATGCCGTCGACGAACGCCTTGTCGATCTTGAGTACGTCGATCGGGAACCGGCGGAGGCTGCCTAACGACGAGTATCCCGTGCCGAAGTCGTCGATGGCGAGACGGACGCCGAGCGCCTTGAGCTCGAGGAGGCGGGCCAGGGTCGCGTCCACGTCGCGCATGATCACCGTCTCGGTGATCTCGAGCACCAGCCGGTTGGGCTCGAGCGCGGACGCCGCGAGCGCGGCGGCGACGTCGCGGACCAAGTCGGCGTGCTGGAACTGGCGGCCCGACAGGTTCACCGTGACGGTGGGGGGCTCGTCGAGCGGCGACGGCGGCTGCCAGGTGGCCGCCTGGCGGCACGCCTCGCCGATCACCCATCTGCCTAACGGAACGATGAGCCCCGTGTCCTCGGCCATCGGGATGAAGACGTTGGGCGCGAGCAAGCCCCGCGTCGGGTGCTGCCAGCGCACGAGCGCTTCGGCCGCCGCCAGCCGGCCCGTCGACAGGTCCACGATGGGCTGGAACATGAGCCGCAGCTCCCCCTTCGCGATGCCGTCGCGCAGATCGCTCTCGAGCGCCATGCGATCGACGAGCGACTTGTGCATCTCCGGCGCGAAGATCGCGTAGCGTCCCTTGCCGGCGGTCTTGGCCGTGTACATCGCGACGTCGGCATTGCGCAGGAGCTCGTCGGCGCCATCGGCGTCGCCGGCGCGCGCGATGCCCAAGCTCGCGCTCACCGATACCGGCTTGTCGTCGAGCAGGATCGGCGACCTGAGGCTCGACGCGATGCGCTCGGCCACGGTGATCACGTCCGAATCCGTGCTGACGCTCTCGAGCAACACCGCGAATTCGTCACCGCCTAACCGGGCGACCGTGTCGCAGCCGCGGGTGGCATTGAGGAACCGCGCGGCCACCGCGGCCAGGAGGCGGTCGCCCTCGGTGTGGCCCAGGCTGTCGTTCACCGTCTTGAAGTCATCGAGGTCGACGAACAGCACCGCGAGACGCCCACCCACGCGCTCCATGCCGGCCAGCGCGTGCTCGACGCGGTCGTGGAACAACGCGCGGTTGGCGAGGCCGGTGAGCGGATCGTGCAGCGCTTGATACGCGAGCTGCGATTCCAGCTGCTTGCGCGACGTGATGTCGCGCGCCACCCAGACCACCGCGTTCTCGTCCATGGGCGACACCGTGCCCGCGAACCACGCGGTGACGCCGTCGATCTCGAGGCTGTACTCGACATCCACCGGTCGCCGAGACTCGAGCGCACGGGTGATGCACGCGTGGACCGTCTCGGCGGTCTTGGGAGGCAGTACCTCCATCACGGTGCGGCCTAACCATTCGATGGGCGCGCGGTGGCGCTCGTCGGCCGCGCTCGCGGCGATCTTGATGTACCGGCCGCTCCGGTCGAGCGCGACGATCACATCCGACATCGCGCCGACGAGCGCGTGGAGCTCCGCCTCGCTGGCATGCAGGGCGCTCTGCGCGCGGCGGAGTGTTCGCTCGTTCCACGCCGTCGCGTAGGTTGCGACCCACGCCGCCATGCCTAACAACAGCACTTTGGCGCTCTCGTCCAACAGCGACACGCTGGTCGTCGTCATCGCGGCGATCGGGTCGGACTCGAGATGGACGTGACCGGCGATGAGGAAGTAGCCAATGAGTCCCACGTACTCGCCCACGACGAGCGTCGACACCAACGCTGCCCGGCGCGTCGAGCTGGTGAACGGGCGCGCCGCCAGAATGACGAAATAGGTGAGCCAGATCGGCGACTTGAGGACGAGGTTGGGCGAAACCGCCAACCCATATTCCGCGAGCAGGCACGTGACCGCGGTGGCGTCGGCGATCGCATTCACCGCGGCGAGCCACGGCCGCTCGAGCCGATGGCGGTGGATGCGCACCTGCTGCCAGAGCGTCCAGAGCAGCATGGGCAGCAGCACCGACGCGTTTACCATCGTCAAGCCGCGCGACATCCTCGGCGCATAGACCACCGCGCTCACGCCTAACAGCATGAGCACCACCGCCCGCACGCCGTTGAGATGGCGTTCGGCGTTGGCGCGCTCCGCGGCGAGGAGCGCCGCGGTGGTGGGGCCCTCGAACGATGTCGTGGTCTGCACTGATGGCGGCACGGGATCCTTGCGCACCGCACGCGGTTGCGCGCGACGGGTGGCGAGAGAAGGACGTCCGGTCGACGCCCCGGGTCACGGCGGGCGCGCTCCGGGTGATGTCCTTGCCCCGGGCCCGCCCGAGGGGGAGAATAGCCCATGCTCTCGCGCACCTGGGACTGGATGCGGCGGGTGAATTGGCGGCCCTGGCTCATCGGCGCGTACGCGCTGAGCGTGCTCGTGGTGGCCATCCCCAAGGGCCTGCATCACTCCGACAACAACTTCCTGATCTTCGATGCGACCTTCAGAAATCTTCGTGCAGGACGCGACCTGTACGCGCCGCATCCCGATCAATACATCGACCTGTTCAAGTACAGTCCTGCGTTCGCGGTGCTGTTCGCGCCGATCTCGATGCTCCCCGACACGGTGGGCCTCGTGCTCTGGGACGCGATCAACACGATGCTGCTGGCGTTCGCCATCGTGAAGCTGCTGCCGGACAAGCGCGGCGATGTCGTGCTCGCGCTCACGTTCCTCGAAATGTTCGGGCAGATGCAGCACTCGCAATCCAACAGTCTCTTGGCGGCGCTCATCATTCTCGCATTCCTGGCGCTCGAGTCGGAGCGACAGGTGGGCGCGGCGTTTGCGCTGGCGATCGGCACGGCGGTCAAAATCTTCCCGATTGCCGGCGCGGCCATGGCGCTGCCGCGTCCTCGACGCGCGCGGTTCGCGATCGTGTTCGCCGCGGCGTTGCTCGTGGTGCTCGGCCTGCCGCTGCTCGCCGCATCTCCGCACGAGGTGAACGCGCAGTATGCATCGTGGATAACGATGCTGCCGCGCGATGCGGTGGCGGACACGATCGCGGGACGGGGCATGCACACGGGCGGCGTGTACGAGCTGGCGCATCTCTGGTTCGGCCTCGAGGCGTCGCCGTTTGCGATCGAGGTGGTAGGCGCGGTGCTGCTCGTGCTGCCGCTCATCGCGAAATTCCGCCGTTGGGCCGATCCGGATTTCCGCCTGCGGTTTCTCTGCTCGCTGCTCGTGTTTCTCGTGATTTTCAACCACCGATCGGAGTCGCCGTCGTTCGTGATCGCGATGGTCGGGATCGCCATCTGGTTCGCGATATCGGCGCCCGACGCGCTCACGATTTCGGTAATCGTCGCCACGGTGGCGATCGTATCAATCGGCGCATCGAGCGCGGTGCCTAACGCAGTGCGCATCGGCGTGGTGATGCATTACCGTCTCAAGACGCTGCCGTGCGTGATCGCCTGGCTCGTGATGCAAGCCGAGTTGTGGGGATGGCGGCCATCGCGGCCGACGCTGCCCGCGCTCTCAGGCTTGTGGCGCGCACGGGTCGCGAATGAGAGTCTGGCATCGCCATGACTGCTGCCGCGCCCGCTCGTGGCATCCGCTTTGCGCTGAAATTTCGCCAACAATCCAGGTCCCACGATTCAACTCCACAGGGAACGACCATGACGAACAGAGATGCGCGAAGGCGCCGGCGTTTCGTCTCGAGCGCATTGGCGGTGTGCGCGTGCGGCACGGCGTTCGTATCCGTATTGCATGCGCAGGACGACCAGTTGGAGGATCGCGCGAAGCGCGCGGGAGAAGTGTTGTCGGAGCTCGTGTCGGTGCCGGATCGGTCGCCGCCCACCGCGCTCATGCGCGAAGCCGTATGCGTCGCGGTGGTGCCTGGCGTGGTGCAGGCAGGTTTCGGCATTGGCGGACGCGCGGGCTACGGGCTCGTGAGCTGCCGCGCGGGCGGCGATTGGAGCTGGCCGACGTTCGTTGGCCTCAAGGGCGGCAGCTTCGGGTTGCAGATCGGTGCGCAGTCGGCGGATGTCGTGCTGATCTTCATGAATCAGAACGCGCCCAAGACGATCGCGGGGTCGTCGTTCGATCTGGGCGGTGAGGTATCCGTTGCCGCTGGACCCATGGGGCGCGACCTCTCTGCCGCTACCGACTACAAGGCGCAGGCGGAGATCTACTCGTATTCGAAGAGCAAAGGGCTGTTCGCCGGCATCAAGATCGCCGGCACCAAGTGGGAGATCGACTACTCGGCGAACAAGAAGGCGTACGCGAGCGCCGGTGACGCGTTGAATGGCGGCTCGCACGCGAGCGTCCGGACGGAGTTGAACACGAGCGGGGGACAGGCGCCGTCGATCGTTCAGCCGTTCCTCGCGAGCTTGCGCAAGAACGTTCCCGCGCCGTCGACACACTGACCGCGCGCGACGCCCGGCGCACCGTTAGGCGCGCCGGCGCCGCGTTCCCTCACTGCGACGCTTCGGATGATGACGTGGTGTCGCTCTTGAGCCAGCGGGTGAGCCAGTTGGCCGTTTCCTGCGAGATGAGCGTGAAGCTCTGCAGGTCGTACGCCGCACCGTGACGGCCGGGTGGATAGATGCGGAGCGCCACGTCCTTGCCGGCCGCGGTCATCGCGGTGAGCAGTTGCATCGTGTTCTGCGGATGCACGTTGTCGTCCATCATCGAGTGGATCACGAGCAGATGCCCGTCGAGCTTGGACGCGTGCAGGACGGCCGAGCTCGAGTCGTAGCCTGCTTCGTTCTCGCCTAACAGGCCCATGTAGCGCTCGGTGTAGATCGAGTCGTAGAGCCGCCAGTCGGTGACCGGCGAGTTCGCGACGCCCGCCGTGAACAGGTCCGGGTACGATTCCATGGTGAACACCGTGGAGTATCCGCCGTAGCTCGTGCCGATGATGCCGATGTGCTTCGGGTCGACGTACGGCATCTTCGCCATGTACTTCGCGGCCTCGGCGAAGTCGTGGCTCTCCCATTTGCCCAGGTCGCCGTACACGACCTTCATGAACGCGCTGCCGTAGTTGTTGCTGCCGCGGTTGTTGACGTTGACGATGATGAAGCCGAGCTGGGCCAACCACTGCGTGATCGGACTGCTGTCGAAGGAATCGAACACGCCCTGCGAGCCCGGGCCGCCGTAGATCGCGAACACGACCGGGTACTTGTGCGTCGAGTCGAACGGCGACGGCCTGACCATGGAGCCATCGAGCTTCACGCCGTCCGACGTCGTGAACGAGAACAGCTGCGGCGTGGAGTACACGTGCGTGGTGAGCCACTGCTTGAGCGCGTGGTTGTCGACGAGCGTCCGCAGCTTCTTTCCGGCGGTGGTCCACACATCCACGCCGCCGGGATCCGCAATGGAGCTGTACGTGCGCAGGTAGTATTTCGCGTTGGGCGACATGTCGATGTCGTAGACGCCGTCACCGGTGGTGAGACGGCGCTCGTGGCGCCCATCGAAGCCGATCGCGTACAACTGCCGCTGGAGCGGCGACGCTTCGGTGCCGCTGTAGTAGATGACGCGCTGCTTGGGGTCGATACCGCGGATCTGCGTGACGGACCACTTCCCGCGCGTCACCTGGTCCAGGAGTTTGCCCGAGTAGTCGTAGCGGTAGATGTGCTGGAACCCATCGCGATCCGAGAGCCAGAAGAATTGCGTTAGGCCGGCCGGGAACGACATCAGGTCCTGCACCGCGGCGTAGAAGTCGGAGACGTCGATCCAGGTGCGCGACGAGTCGCGCATCACCATCCGCTTGCCGCCCGAGCGCACGTCGAAGAAGAACAGCGTCATCACTTGCTGGCGGCGGTCGAGCGTGACCATCGCCAGCGTGTCGGGGCGGCTCGTCCAGTAAATGCGCGGCACGTAGTAATCGCCCGTCAGGCCCGGATCCAACCACACCTTGGACCCGCTGCTCACGTTCACCACGCCGATCTTGACGGTGGGATTCGAGTCGCCGGGCTGCGGGATGCGAATACTGTCCCACCGCGGGTGACGGCCGGCGTAGTCGCTGAGCTGGATGGTCGGCTCTTTGCTCTCGTCCACCTGCCAGTACGCGAGGTAGCGGCTGTCGGGCGACCAATTCCAGGCCTGCACGAGGCCGAATTCTTCCTCGTACACCCAGTCGAAGTGGCCGTTGTAGACGTGCGCGGTGGCATCCGACGTGAGGCGTGTTTGCTGCTTCCTGGCGAGATCCTCCACGTACATGTCCCCATCGCGCTCGTAGCCCAGCATCAGTCCGTTAGGCGAGAGCTCCGCGGTGCGTGCGCCGCTCGCGGCGAGCTGCAGCGAGTGGTCGGCCAGCGTATAGACGTAGTAGTCGGCCGTGCCCGAGTTGCGGTAGATCGGCTTGAAGTGCGTTTGGAACACGAGGTGGCGCGAGTCTTTCGCCCACTGGAACGAGTCGTAGTCGAACGGCTCGGTGGTGCCGGGGAACGTGAGGCCCTGTCCGCTGAAGAGCACTGTGTCGCGACCGGTCATGGGGTCGGTGGCGTGAATCGTCTCCTGGCCCGTTTGCGGATCGTGCACGATGTACGAATAGCGCGTGCCGCCCTCGATCCAGTTGACGTCCTCGGGACCCGGTTCGCCCCGCAGCGCCTGCCCCGCGCGCAGCCAATCCGAGAACGATGTGAGCCGGGTTTTTTCCTGTGCGGCGGCGCGCTGTGGCGCAGCGGTCGCGACCATCGCGGCGCCGCACAGCGCGATGCACACCTGCGAGAACCCACGAACGCGCATGACCATTCCTGTCGTTGAAGTTAGGCACGCGCGTGGCGCGGCCGCCGAGGCGTCCGGATGTGACGCGGCCTGCTCCGCCGGCCGAGGCGCCGGCGCAGAACAGGCCTTCAAGATGTCGTCCGTTTCATCATGAGCGTAGATGCCAGCACCGCTCAATCGATGGACGTGTTCAACGCGAGGAACGTGTTCAACGCGAGCCACGACCCGGTTAATGCCGCACTACTGCTTGGTCAAAGGACCGCAGGCCACGATCGTCTTCATGTCGGTCGGCGACGCGTGGATGTTCACCATGTACGAGCCGTTGGGATCGAGCGGCGCCGATACCTTCGCCGTCGATGTGCCTTTGCCGTCATCCCCGACTTTGATCGGTGTGTACGAGCTGCCGCCACCCACGACGCCCTGATCGTTGCCGCATGTTCCCTTGTGCACGTGCCAGGGGTGCGTCGACTTCGGCGTCGCGCCCGCGATGTTCACACTCGCGGTGAAGCCTTTGCCCGATTTGTCGGGCGTCACCGTCGCGCTGCCAAAAACGTGTTCGTCTCCCGCGTACGACGATGGAGCGCTGAGTGTGGCGGTCAGTCCGCTATCCGCGCTGGCGCGGGATGCAAGCGGACGTGTGTCGACGCCTCGGTTGGTGACCACTGTGCCAGCCGCGACGAACGCGCCCAGCGCCGTCACGAGAGCAATGTGTCGTGCGAACATCGACTCCTCCTCTCGGGTGGGAAGATTCGCTGCCGAAACCGCGACTGCGGCGTGCAGGACTCGTGCGCGATGCGCGCCAAAGTCGCCAAAACTGACACGCCAGAATTACCGGACGCCAGGGTTGGACGCGTCTAAAGATACGGTTGCGCGAGCCATGCAACGCCGTCCCGGAGTTTGCTCAACAATGGACGCCCGCGCAAATCCTGAAGCGTGACCAACGTGCTCGAAGCAATCTTCTCATCGATCAGCGTGTTCACGCGCGCGGCGAGGGATCGCGAATAACACTCGACATCGTACTCGAAGTTGAGCCGCAAACTGCGCGGATCCCAGTTAGCCGACCCGATGAGCGTCCATGCGCCGTCGATCACGAGCAGCTTACTATGATCGAACGGCGGCTTCGAGAGCAGCACGCGACAGCCGCCGTCGATGAGCGTTCCGAGCTTCGCCGTGGCGGCCCACTGCACCAATCGCAGATTCCCGCGCGCGGGTAACACGATCTCTACATTCACGCCGCGCATCGCCGCCACTCGCAGCGCATCCACGAGCGGCGGATCGGGAAGAAAATACGGCGTCACCACGCGCACCGAATGTGCAGCCTGTCCGATGGCGCCCAGAATCGTCATGAGCAGCGTCTCGAAATCTTCGTCGGGACCATCAGGTACGCCGCGCGCGACGAGATCGCCGGCCTTTCCGTCCGCGCCGGGCGGATACCACGTGTCGCCGCCGAGTCGCTCGCGCGTGGTGAATTCCCAATCGAAGGCGAACGCCGCGGTCATCTGTTGCACGACGGGTCCGCGCAAGCGAAAGTGGACGTCGCGCGTGGCGTCGGGCAAACCGTACGCGAGCACACATGCGTCGCGAATGTTGAGACCTCCGCAGAATCCGATCGCGCCATCGACGATCAGCAGCTTGCGGTGATTGCGGAGGTTCATGTACGGGTGGGGGAAGGGCACACGCGACGGCACGAACCGCGCGACGGGTACGCGCCGATGGCGCAGCTCATCGACAATAGGTGGATGACTGTAGCGCGCACCCACGCCATCGATGAGCACACGCACCTGGCATCCACGAGACACCGCGCGCTCGAGCGCGGCCACGAACTCCGTACCGGCTCGGCCCCGGTCGAAAATGTAGGTGGCCAGTGCGACGCTGCGTGCGGCGCCATCGATAGCCTCGAGCATCGCGGGATAGCCTTCGTCGCCGTTGCACAACGGCTCGATCACGTTGCCGCCCGTGAGCGGCCATCGCGTCACTCGGCGGACCAACGTCGCGAGCGCGCCTAACGAAGCCGGGACATCGGCGGGCGGCGCCACCGGCTCGGGCCCATCGGCGCGCAACTCCTCGGTGAACGTGGAACGGCGGCCGCGCACGCGTCCCGCGCGACGCCGGATGCGGTTGATGCCGAACAACACGTACAGGACCGAGCCCACGATGGGCGTGAGCCAGACGAGACCGATCCATCCGATCGCGGATCGGACATCGGTCTTGTAAAGGACAATGTGCGCCGACACGGCCAGCGCGAGCCCTACGTGCAGCGCGCCGGCGAGAAATCCCCACACGTGCGGCGTCAAACCCTTGCCTCCCAAGCCATGTCGGCCCCAATGTAGGGCCCGGTGCGGTCACCGCACCACACCTCGCCCAACCTCCCCGCTTTTCCCATCTGGTGCTGGACATGTCGATGCATCGGTTGCTCCGCGACGGGACGCGCGTTCTCGCGCTGCTCGCACTCTGCGCATGCGGCGGAACGGAGTCGCCGAATACGTCCACTCCGGTCAAGATCGTCGCGATTTCCGGCGGCGGCCAGACGGCCGACCTGGGGCAGCCGCTGCCCGAGCCCCTGGTGGCGCGCGTCACGACCACCACCGGCACGCCCGCGTCCGGCGTATCGGTGACGTTCACGGTCACGTCGGGTGCGGGCGCGCTGTCGCCGGCCTCCGTGAGCACCGATGCATCGGGCAACGCGTCCACCACGTTCACGATGGGGCAGACGCCTGGCATCACCACAGTGAGTGCCATGAGCAACGCAGTGGCCGGCGCGGCTGCGGAGTTCATCGTGAGCACCGGTCCGACCATCGTTGGGCACGTGACCGTTGCCGCGGGCAACGTGCGGCTTCCCGCGCTCTCGCACGGTCCGCTCCGCGCACCGGTGGTGATGCCCGGTATCGTGCCGCGCCCCATCAAGGGACTGCAGCTCGACGTGGCGTATCGCCCCTCGGCGATCGGCGTGCCCGGCCCCGGTGCCATCCGGTCGCTCGGCCTGGACCAGGCGCGCGTGATCGCGGCGTCGATCCGCTCGCGCCTAACGACGATGCCAATCGCGTCGCGCTTCGAGGTCATGGCCGTGTCGCCGGCGATCGCGGTGGCGCGCCTTCGCGTGCATGCGGCATCCGACCGCGACTCCGTGATGCGCGCACTGCGTGCCGATCCGGCCGTCGCGTCGGTGAGCGTGGATGGTCTCGTGAGCCGCGGCCCTATTGCAAAGAGTGCGTTCACACCCGTATCGCATGGGCGGCCGCGTGCGTCGGCTAATCCGGGCGCCGGCACGATCACGTTCCCCGCGACGCAGGGGATGGACGCCCAACTCTGGAACTACACTCTCATCGACGCGCCGCGCGCGTGGCACGTCGTGACCGGAAGCCCGAGCGTCGTGGTGGCCGTGATCGACGACGGAATCAATCAACACCCCGATATCGCGGCCAACCTCGATATGTCGGGCGCCTACGATTTCGTGCAGAACGACTCGGCCAACGTGGGCGCGCAGCCGCTGTGCCGCGGCGGCACCTTCTCCAATTTCGACGACGATGGCGACAACGGGCCGGACCCCAATCCGACGATGCCGGTGTCGGTGACGTTCGACGATCACGCGGGCTGTTGGACGATCGACGATGCCGCGAACCATGGCCTGCACGTGGCAGGGACGATCGGCGCCGGCGGCAACGCGTTCGGCATCGCGAGCGGCGTGGATTGGCGCGTCACGATCCGTCCCGTGCGTGCGTTAGGCATCGACGGCAGCGGCTACTTCTTCGACATAGCCCAGGCGGTGCTGTACGCGGCGGGGTTGCCGGCCGCGGGCCACGACGGCGTCCTCGTCACCGCGCCAAACCGCGCGCCGATCATCAACATGAGTCTGGGCGGGCCGGCCGCCGACAGCGGTCTCGCGCGCGCCGTGGCCGCCGCGATCGCCTCCGGCTCGATCGTGGTGGCCGCCTCGGGCAACACACCAACCTCCGAGCCATCGTATCCGGCCGCGTATCCGGGCGTGATCGCGGTGGCCGCGCTGGGTCCCGACGCGAACCTCGCGAGCTACAGTGCGAGCGGGACCGACGTATCGCTCGTCGCGCCGGGCGGCGATTTTCGCTTCGACGATCTGACCAACCCGTACACGGGCGGCAGCGGCGGCATTCTCTCCACGACGTGGAATTTCTCGACGGGCGCGCCGAGTTATGCGTTCTACACCGGCACGTCGATGGCCGCGCCGCACGTATCCGGCGTCGCCGCGTTGGTGTTGGCGGCGAATCCGGGCATGT
Source organism: Gemmatimonadaceae bacterium (assembly GCA_035277485.1). Taxonomy (GTDB): domain Bacteria; phylum Gemmatimonadota; class Gemmatimonadetes; order Gemmatimonadales; family Gemmatimonadaceae; genus JADGGM01. Next base: position 10,454 of record DATEKK010000179.1, on the reverse strand, counting down.
CGGGCTCGGCGCTCCGCGCGCGCTTGTTAGGCACGGCGACCGACCTCGGTCCCGTTGGGCCGGACGATCGCTACGGCCAGGGCCTCGTGGACGCATACGCCGCCGTCACCGGTCATCAGCCGGCGACCACGACGACCGCCCGCGCGATCGACGCGACCACTGGAGCGGTGGCTGCATCGGGCCCGGTCGCGGCCGACGGCTCGTTCACCCTCACGCGGCTCCCCGCCGGATCGTACTATGTCGTGGCCGGACAGGACGAAGAGGGAGACGGCGTGATCGGATTCCCCGGGCGGCGCTTCGGTTGGGCGGGCGGCGTGCAACCAACGGCCATCGCGGTCGACAGCGTGCACATGGGGACGGCGGCCATCGACATCGGTGCGCCTGTGGAGCAGTCGCCTAACGGAGACAAGACGCACCCGCAGCAGGTGTTCGTCGACAGCTGGATCGCCGGCTCGATCGGCGCGTCCAACCGGAAGGACTACTATCGCGTGCTCATTCCATCCGCCGGCAGCTACACCTTCGAAACGTCGGGCGTCCTCGGCGCCTGCGGTCTGGCGCTCGAGCTCAACACGACGCTCGCGGTGACGGATGCGAACGGCGCATCGGTGGGCTCCAACGACAACGACTCGTACTTCAGCGATCCAACGGTCACGTTCCCCGGCAATTACTGCTCGAAAGTCACGGCGACGCTCCAGCCCGGCGCGTACACGATCGCCGTGGGCTGGAGCGCGACGCCGGCCCCCAACCCCGGCAGCTATCGGCTGCAGGTGCGATCCGGAAGTTAGGCAACACGAAGGCCAAAGCCGGCGCGCGCCGCGCGAACCCGGCCGGCATGAGGAGACACCATGATTCCACGCGTGGGCCCGATCGATCCCGCGGCGCCGGTGCGCATCGAGGTGCTGTGCGAGTCAGGACACGCGGTGGCCTACGCCTTGTGGCACCGGCCGCCGGGCACCGACGACTGGAAAAAGTTCGCCGAGGGTCGCACGGCCGACGGACAGGGCGAACGGCACCAGGCGACGCTCGAGACCATGCCGCATGCGCAGATCTACTATTGGGTCGCCGTGTCGAATCCCGCGCGGCCGCACGGCGTCTATCACGCTCGGCTCAGCCTGACCCAACGCGACGCGCCGGTCCCGCACGGCTCGATCGATCTGCGCGGCACCACGGACGCGGCGGGCAACGACTCGGTGGAACAATGGCTCGATCTCGTCTAACGCCCGGCGCGTGCGCCGCTTTCTTCGTGCTGGCCATGCTCGTCGCCGCCGCCATTCCGCTCGCGGCGCAGGATGCAGACTCGTCGCAAACCGACGATGATGCCGCGTCGATGGATGACGCGGAGAGCGATTCGGCCGATCTCGTGCGCCGCGCCGCCGCGAGCGTGATCTCGAGCTACTCGGTGCCCGACATGCCCGCCGCGGCATTTTTAGGCACGACGCCGGCCACCATCACGCGTCCGGCGACGGCGCGCGATGTCCTGATTGGCCTCGCGAGCGGCGTCGACGAGCACGGACAGGCGCGGCAGGGCTTCGCGCTCGAGGCCTCACCGTCCGCGATCCTCCCCGGCTTGGGCGTGTCGCTGGAGCAGTATCGCGAACCGGGCGTCAATCCGCGGTATCTCCTGGCCAACCTGCTCATCTCGTTAGGCGCGGCACGCGCGGCCGGCGACACGGCGCCCACCGTGCTCGCGTACGGCCTCCGCCTCACGCTCTTCGATCGCGGCGACCCGATGCGCGACCCGGCGTTTCTCGAGGCGTTGGGCGATTCGATCGCGCGCTGCCGGCCGCGCGCACCGATTCCCGGCATTCCGCGCGCCGACTCGTCGGCGCAGATGAACGCGTTGTTGCGTGATCTGCTCGCGGAGCACCACGATCGCGCGGTGCGATGCATGGACTCACACACGCGGAAGCTCGCGCGCCGTTACGCGCGGGCGCACTGGAACGCGTCGAGCGTGTCCGTCGCGTATGCGGGCGGCGAGCATCTGCGGCGCGGTTCGTTCGCGCGCAGACGCCACGCCGGCGATCGCGTGTGGGCGACGGGCGGCGTGCGCGTGGGCGACGTTGCGCAGACGCTGCTCTACGCCGATTGGACGCACGATCGCGGCGACGCCGCGCCCGATGTGTTCGACGCGTTCAGCTACGGTGCGCGCGTGAACGTCCGCAGCGAATCGGTGAACGGCTTCGCCGAGCTGCTCGGACAGACGCGCTCGCGCACGCCCGATGGCGTGCCGGGCCGGGCGACGGCCTGGTCGGTCGGCCTCGAGCTGCGCGCCGCGGAATCGCTCTGGATCTCGGCGGGACTGGGCGAGCGGTTTCGCCGGACGGCCGCGCCGGATGTGGTAGCGGTGTTGGCGAGCGTCCGGTGGGGGATCTCGCTTAAGTCGTGGCTCTCTCCGGCCGAGTGAGCGGCCTGACTCACGGCGAAGGGAAGCGCTCGCTGGCGCTCGCTTGGGGAAGCGCTAACGCTTGGGGAAATGGGGAAGCGGCGGGCTACGCGCGCCTTGGGGTGAGGAAGAACATCAACCTCCTCGCTTGGAGAGTGCAATGCCTCATGCGCGCGCCGTACTCAATCCGCGGGGACCATTGATGTCGTTCCTCACCCCAAGGCGTGCGTAGCCCGCCGCTTCCCCATTTCCCCAAGCGGAGCGCTTCCCCAAGCGAGCGCCAGCGAGCGCTTCCCCGTCCCCAGCTCTCTGCGCTCGCAGACGCGGCTCACGAGGCGAGCTTGTTCGCGGCGTTGAGCGCCGCCACCTTGTAGCACTCGGCGAGCGTCGGGTAGTTGAACACCGTCTCGAGGAAATAGTCGAGGCCGCCGCCCAGGCCTAACACTGCCTGCCCGATGTGCAGCAGCTCGGTGGCGCCGGTGCCGATGATGTGTACGCCTAACAACCGCCGATCCTCGCGGTGGAACAGCATCTTGAAGAAGCCGCTGTCGTCGCCGAGGATCTGCCCGCGGGCGATTTCGCGGTAGCGCGCGATGCCCACTTCGTACGGCACCTTGGCCTTCGTGAGCTCGTGCTCCGCGGCGCCCACCATCGACACTTCGGGAATCGCGTAGATACCGATGGGGAAGTGCGACGCCATGGCGCGCGCCGGTATGCCTAACGCGTGGCACGCGGCCAGGCGGCCCTGCTCGCTCGAGGTTGCCGCCAGGCTCGGGTAGCCGATCACATCGCCGGCCGCGAAAATGTGCGGGACCGACGTGCGGAACTGCGTGTCCACCGCGATGCGCCCGCGATCGTCGGCGCGGAGTCCGGCGCGCTCCAGGCCGAGCGATGCGGTCGCGCCCTGGCGCCCAACGGAAAACAGGACCATGTCACTCACGATGCGCTTGCCCGATTCCAGCTCGAGCACCGCGCGGGCCGGCGGTCCCTCGCTCGTGCCCAGCCGCGCCACCGCTTCGCCGCCGCGGAAGTAGACGTTGCGCTTGCGCATTTGATGGATGAGCTCGTCGACGATCTCGGCGTCGAGAAACTCGAGCGGCCGTTCGCGCTTGTCCACCACGGTGACGTCGACGCCTAACGCAGCAAACATCGACGCGTATTCCATGCCGATCACGCCGGCGCCCACGACCGCGATGGATCGCGGAATGCGCGCGAGGCGGCAGATGTCGTCGCTGGTGAGAATCGTCGCCCCGTCGGCGGCGGCGCCCGGCGCGGGCGCCGCGACCGTACCCACGGCAATCAACACGTTGGCCGCGGTGACGTCGCGCCATACGTCGCCGGCGCGGACCACCAACCGGTGCGGATCCGTGAACGACGCGTCGCCGCGCAGCACGTCCACGCCGTTGCGCCGCAGTTGGTTCGCGATGACGGCCGCTTCGCGCGACACGACGTCCTGCACGCGCGCCAGCAACGCCTCCGCCGTTGGGCGCGCGGCTGCGCCATCCAGCGCGCTTTCCGATCGCGCCGCCGACGTCACCGTCCACAATACCGCCTCACGGAACGTCTTGCTCGGAATGGTGCCGGTGTCGAGGCAGACGCCGCCCAACGAGCCGCGCCGCTCGATCACCGCCGCGCGTCGTCCGAGTTTCGCGGCTTGCACCGCGGCGCGTTGACCCGCGGGTCCGCTGCCAATGCACACCAGATCGTAGTCGTACGAGTCGCTCACCAAAGCCTGCTCCGCGTGATGTGTGGCGCGATGCGTGCGGTATGACGACGGTCGGGCGGCCGCCCAGGTTGGCGCCGGCCGTCACAATATCGATCGCCACGGCGCAGCGCGGCAAGCGAAGCAGCGTACCGCGACGGTACACGCCCTTCGCTTCGGATTCGCTTGACGCGGCGTGCGTCGCCCCTAGACTGCACGACAGGCGCTGTGTCGTGCGCGCGGAGGTGCAACATGGATCGAGGACGGCCGGCACGTTCCGTCACGTGGATCCTGAGTATCGTACTCGCGATCGTGTTCTTGGCGACGGGTATCGCCAAGCTGACCGGGGCTTCCACGTTCTACATTCAGGCCGCTACGATGGGCGGATTTCCCGTGTGGATCCGCATCGTCGTCGGCCTCGTGGAAATCGGCGGAGCGATTGCGCTGCTCGTCCCGCGCGCGGCTGTGTTCGGCGCCGCGACGCTGGCCATCCTCATGTTCCCGGCTGCGGCCACGCAGCACATGAGCGGGCAGGGCGGCTTCTGGATTCCGGTCATCGTCTTCGTCCTGCTGTGCGCGGTGATCTGGCTGCGCAGCCCGGAGCTCATTCACGAGATTGCGCTCTACTTCGAGCGGCCGCACGCGGTCCTGCACGACGGCGTGATCGCCGGGGTCATCGGCGCCACCGCGGTCGCTGTGTGGTTCTTCATCGTCGATGTGATCGCCGGCCATCCGCTCTTCACGCCCGACACACTCGGCCACGCGCTGTTCAGTGTGACCGGACCCGTCGCAATGCAGGAGCGCGGCGCGTTCATCGCCGCATACACGGTGTTCCACTACGCCGCGTTCATCGTCGCCGGCATACTCGCGGCGAGCGTCGTCGACTGGGCGGGCGAAGAGCCGTCTATGGTGCTCTTCGCGGTGTTGATCTTCGTGGCGTTCGAGATCGGCTTCTACGCGTTCGTGGCGATCCTCCAGCACTCGACGCCGTTGGGCTCACTGGCCTGGTACCAGGTGCTGATCGGCAACGTGATCGCCGCGGTGGCCATGTGCTGGTACCTGTATCGCGCGCGACCGGTGCTCAAGGAACAGTTCGCGCACGCGCTGGATACGTAGAGGGTGGCCTAACGGAGCGGTCGGGGAGAGACGATAAAATGGGGAAGCGCTCGCGTTCGCTCGTTTGGGGAAGCGCAGCGCTTCCCCAAACGAGCGCGCAGCGAGCGCTTCCCATTTCCCCACGCCAGACAGCCCCGCACGGCGCCAAACTCCGTCACCGCATCTCCTGCAGCATCTCGTCGATGCGCGCGCCTAACTGAGGATTGTCCTTCTTGAGCGCGGTGAGCACGGCCCGCGCCGAATCGCGCATGCCCGCGGAGTCGAGCGCTTCCGCCTGGAGCAGCGCCTTCTGGAAGACCAACCGGCGGTTGTTCGGCGTCGCCGGAATCGAGTCCAGCGCGGCCAGCGCCCCCCGCGCATCGTGCCGATCGCGCACCATCGATTGAATACGCAGGAACCGCACCGACGTGTCGCCCGGCATCATCGTCGCGAGTTGATCCGTTAGGCGGGCGGCCTCGTCGTGGTGGCCGGCTTTGCGCGCGAGCTGCAGGTTGTCGTACAAGCCGGCCACGAGCACGCGGTGCACGTCGGTCGTGTCGCCGCTCCGGACGCCGACGCCGCCGCCGTAGCTGTACACGAGATCGCCGCCGTGATCGCCCGCCTCGTACAGGTACACGCCGCCCACGATCCCGACCAGCGCCGAGAGCACGCGCAGGCCTTTCACCGCGCCGGGCTTTCGCGATCCGAGGATGAGGAGCGCGATCTCGATCGCCGACACGACGAGAAAGATGTCGCGCGTATCCTCGCCGTAGTCCTGGTGGACGTTCACGGCTTGGCGGATGCCAGGGATGGACTCGACCTTCTCGTGCGCGTCGAGTCCGCTCTGCACGGCGACCACAGCGGCGCCCGTGCCTAACAGGAGCAGCGCAGCCGCCATGCCGTTGGTAAACGACCATCGCGGGCCCAACGGGAAAAGCGACAGGATGCGCGCAAGCACGCCCACGATGAGCAGGGCGACGACGAAGTGCACGATCTGCGGATGGAGGCTGCCAATATCGGGCACGAAACCGGCTCCAGAAGGAAGGAATGCTTCTGCGCACATGACCGTGCGCGCTACACGCTACGCCCGCGGCACACCCGACGTCAACAGTTCCACGCCCGACGCCGCCGCGGCGCCCCATCGGCCGCGTCCGTTTGACGGCGCTCGTACCGCGCGGCCCGCCGCCTCGTTAACGTTCGAAATCACAGTAGTCTGCTGTGTCCACCACCTTCGAGCCCATGCACTCGCCGACACGCATTCGATTGCACACCGGCGTCCGCGCCGTGCGCGCCCTCGCGACCCTCGCGCTCTTCGCCGTGGCGATGCCGGCCGCATCCCAACAACAGGCCGATTCGGGCGCGTCCCAACAGCTCGCGGATTCGGTCGACCGTCCCGGTCTGCCCGATACATCCATTTTTGCTCCGCTGCGTCTGCCGTCGCCTAACGAATTCCGCCTCGCCAACGGTGAGCCCGGACCCCGCTACTGGCAGAACCGCGCCGACTACGACATCCGGGCGACACTCGACACGACCGCGCAGACGCTGACCGGCGAGCTCACACTGCACTACACCAACAATTCGCCCGTCGCACTCGACCACATCTGGTTGCAGGTCGAGCAGGACGCGTTCACCGACAGCTCGCTCAACGCCTACGTGTTCCCGCAGCAATCGCGCTTCGGCGCGCGCGGCTTCGCGGGCGGCGACCGCATCGACAAGTTCGAGCAGTTGGTCACCGAACGCGGTGCGAAATCGCCGCGCCACGTCAAGCTCGCTACGCGCACGTGGGACACCATGCTGCACGTCGAGCTCGCCGAGCCGCTCAAACCGGGCGCGTCGGCCACGTTCGACATCGCATGGCACTTCCGCGTGCCCGAGCACGGCGCCGATCGCATGGGCCGCGAGGGCTCGTTGTATGAGATCGCACAGTGGTATCCGCGCCTCGCCGTCTTCGACGACGTCCGCGGCTGGAACACCGATCCGTACGAAGGGCAGGGCGAGTTCTATCTCGAGTACGGCGACTTCACGTACCAGGTCACCGTGCCGGCCGGCTACATCGTCGGCGGCACCGGCGTGCTCGAGAACCCGCGTGACGTCCTAACGCAAACGGAGATCGCGCGCCTCGCGCAGGCGGCCAAGTCGGCGACGCCCATCCACATCGTGACGCAGGAAGAGCTGCAGAACCACAGCGCCCGCCCGCGCACCACCGGCAACCTGACGTGGAAGTTCAGCGCCAAGAATGTGCGCGATGTCGCATGGGCCGCGTCGCCCGACTACATGTGGGACGCGTCGAGCTGGAAAGGCATCATGGCGTATTCGTACTATCGCCCGAGCGCGATCGACCCGTGGAGCGATGCCGCCGACCAGGCGCGCATGTCGATCATGGAATACTCGGAGCGCTGGTATCCGTACCCGTGGCCGCAGATCACCGTCGTCGAAGGACCGGTGAGCGGCATGGAGTATCCGATGCTCGCCATGGAGGCCAAGAGCAACGACAAGTACGACCTCTACAACGTGATCACGCACGAGATCGGGCACGACTGGTTCCCGATGCTCGTCGGCAGCAACGAGCGCATCCACTTCTGGCAGGACGAAGGCTTCAACACCTTCATCAATACGTTTTCCGAAGCGCGCCGCTATCCCGAGAAGGGCGACCAGATGCAGCGCGCCGCTGACCAACGGAGCGAGATCGAAGAGACGCAAGAGCGGAACATCGACGTGCCCATCGAGATGCCCGCCGATCGCATGGATCCCGACAAACTCGGCTTCACCGAGTACGACAAAACCTCCGTTGGGCTGCAGCTGCTCCGCCAGGAAATCATCGGCCCCGACGCATTCGACGCGGGATTCAAGGCTTACATTCGCCGTTGGGCATACAAGCACCCGACGCCCGCCGATTTCTATCGGACGATGGATGACGAGTCGGGCCAGCGCCTCGACTGGTTCTGGCGCGAATGGTTCGTCGAGGACGACCACTTCGACCAGGCCGTCGACACGGTCGTCACGCGCGCGCGCGGCGATTCGACCATCGTGCTGGTAGGATACGGCAACAAGTCGCGCGGCGTGCTGCCGCTGCTCGTGCGCTTCACGATGTCGGATGGATCGACGATGAACTACCACTATCCCGCGGATGTGTGGAGCATGAACTCCACGTTCTACGTTAGGCGGTACGACTTCGCGGGGAAAACGGTGAGCAAGATCGAAATCGATCCGGATCATCGCATCGTCGACGACAACCGCGCGAACAACGTGTGGACGTCGAACGGCGCTCCGCCCGTCGCCACGCCCAAGCCCTAGGGGTCAGCGCGGCGGCGACTAAGGCTGGGCGCCGTCCGTCGTCGCGGCGCGCATGGCGGGCGTGAGGGTGAAGTGCAGCTCCACCGTTCGTGCGTCCTTGGGCTGGCGGTCGTCGAACGACCAGTCTTCGATGAGTGCCCGCATGCACGATTCGACCTCGGCGGCGGGGACGCCATCCCAGGTGCGCTTGGTGACCTCGACGGTGTCGGCGTAGCCGGCGCTGTTGACGGTCACGCGAACCGTCACCTCGCCCGAGAGATGACGGTCGTACCGCAGGCCTAACTCGGTGTAGCAGTACTTGATCTGCGTGTCGCGGTCCGCGAGCTTGGCGGCGGGCACGACGAAGGGACCGAGCGGCGTCTCGATGTGCTTGTCGAGCGTCGTGACCGGCGGTAGACGCTCAGCCTTGACCTGGGCCACGATCGGGGTCTCGCGGCGGCTCTGGAGTTTCGCGTCGCCGGCCGGCGCGTCGCGCGGAATGTTGTCGTCGATCGACGGCTCGAGGTTCGGCACGCGCTGCCGCGCTGGCGCCGAGTCCACTGGCGGACTCGGTGCGGGTGCGGCCACCGGCGCAGGCGGCGCCACGACGGCAACGGAGACTGGCGCCGTCACACTCATGGCCGATGGCGACGCGACTGCGACCTGCCTCATGGTGATTGTCGCCGTGGGTGCGCGTGGCGCTGCCGGCGGCGGCGTTGTTCGGGTCGGCGCGACCGCGGCCGGCCGCGATGGCGCCGATAGTCTCTGCGCCAGCTCGGCGCCGCGCGCGAGGAGGTCGACCACTTCCCGGGCCGGCGTGTCCGGCACGCGCAGAATCGTGGATCCGTCGCGCTTGATCTCGAGGCCGCTGCTGTCCGTCCCCACCCATCTGTCGAACGCAAGACCGCTGTCGGATGGAGCCTTCGCATCAGCGATGCCGGACGCCGGAGCATGAAGGGCTTTCGCGCTGTCGGCCCACCGCGCCAGCCGGTTGGCGTCCACCATTGTTGGGCGGGCGAGCGCGTCGCGATAACCCGGCGACATGAAGAACGCGACCGATCCCGAAGTGGTGGCGCGGACCCAGATCACGTTTCCGGCCGTGATCACACTGCCGACATCGAGGTTGCTCGACTGGGCGCAAAGTGGAAGCGCAGCCGACACGAGCAGAGACAGAACGACCGACGTCAGGACGCGGGCGTGCAGTCCAACAATGGCGTGGAGCTGACTAACGGAGAGGCGTTGCATGGCATCGCTCGACGGCTCACGTGCGACCCGAACCAAGGGCGCGTCCCGCGCGCGATTCGCATGGGCAGCCCCTCGTTCAAGGACGAAAACCGCGCGAGCGGTGTCACCCGCGAGCGAGCAGGTGATGCGATTGTTTACAACTCTATAAATTACTGATATTAAAGATCTTATAGTCTCTTATGTAACGTTAATTGTCATTGATGGCGCCGACGACCGGCGCGCCGACCACGCGCTCGTAGACCGCGATCGTTCGCCCAACGCTTCGCTCGATGGAAAACTCGCTCGCGCGTGCACGCGCGCCGTCCGACAGCGCGCGCGTGAGTCCCGGATTGTTGATAACTCGGGCGATCGATTCGCCCAGCCCTAATCCGTCGGCCACGGGCGACAGCAGCCCGGACACATTGTCTTCGATGATTTCGGGCACTCCGCCCGCACTCGTCGCGCAGATGGGTTTTCCACAAAACAGCGCGTCGAACAGCACGCTCGGCAACGCATCTTCCTCGGAGCTGAGGGTGACCACGTCGGCGGCCGCCAGCAGCGAATCGGCGTCCGTGCGGTAGCCCGCGACGCGCAGGTGGTCGCCTAACCCTCTCTCCGCGACAGCGCGTTCGACGCTTGGCCGGAGAGGTCCGTCGCCCACGAGAATGGCCCGGATCGCGGGCACGCGAGCCCGCGCGGTGTCGATCGCGGCGACGAACGTGAGCGGGTCCTTGTGTTGGACCAATTGCGACACCTGCACGACCACGGGCATCCCTG
>DATEKK010000178.1:0-1153 GCA_035277485.1 Gemmatimonadaceae bacterium | reverse complement strand
AGATGGCGAAGGCTAAATTTGAGCGGACGAAGCCGCACTGCAACATTGGGACGATTGGGCATGTCGACCATGGGAAGACATCGCTGACGGCGGCGATCACGAAGGTCCTGGCGGAGAAGGGCGGTGCGACCTACACGGCCTACGACCAGATCGACAAGGCGCCGGAGGAGCGTGCGCGCGGGATCACGATCTCGACGGCGCATGTGGAGTACGAGACGGCGAACCGGCACTATGCGCATGTGGATTGTCCCGGGCACGCGGATTACGTGAAGAACATGATCACGGGGGCGGCGCAGATGGACGGGGCGATTTTGGTGGTGTCGGCGGCGGACGGGCCGATGCCGCAGACGCGAGAACACATCCTTCTCGCACGCCAAGTTGGCGTGCCTGCAATCGTCGTCTACCTCAACAAGGTGGACATGGTTGACGATCCGGAGCTGTTGGACCTGGTCGAGCTGGAGGTGCGGGAGCTGCTGTCGTCGTACCAGTTCCCGGGGGACAAGATTCCGATCGTCCGGGGCTCGGCGCTGATGGCGCTGGAGGACAAGAACAAGGAGCTGGGTCACGAGTCGATCTTGAAGCTGATGGAGGCGGTTGACAGCTACATCCCGCAGCCGAAGCGCGACCGGGACCGTCCGTTCCTGATGCCGATTGAAGACGTGTTTTCCATTTCCGGTCGTGGCACCGTGGTGACGGGGCGCGTCGAGCGCGGGGTGATCAAGGTCGGCGAGGAGGTGGAGATCGTTGGGCTGCGGCCGACGGTGAAGACGGTGGTGACCGGGGTGGAGATGTTCAGGAAGCTCCTCGACCAGGGCGAGGCTGGCGACAACATCGGCGCCTTGCTGCGCGGCACCAAGCGCGAGGAGGTGGAGCGCGGCCAGGTTCTGGCGGCGCCGGGCTCGATCACGCCGCACACGAACTTCCAGGCCGAGGCCTACATCCTGACCAAGGAGGAGGGCGGGCGGCACACGCCGTTCTTCACCAATTACCGGCCGCAATTCTACTTCCGGACGACGGATGTGACCGGGACGGTGAAGCTGAAAGAGGGCACCGAGATGGTGATGCCCGGGGACAATGTGTCGATGGAGATCGAGCTGATCGCGCCGATCGCCATGGACGAGGGCCTGCGCTTCGCCATCCGCGAGGGCGGCCG
>DATEKK010000177.1:0-2014 GCA_035277485.1 Gemmatimonadaceae bacterium | reverse complement strand
GCCTGGGCGTGCGGGACGTACACGATCGGATCCCCCGGAACATCGAGCGCCGTCTGCTTCGTGTCGGCGACGACGCCGACGATCTCGCGGTCGAGCGGCGCGCTGTTGAACGCGAATCGGAGACGCCGTCCGATCGGATCGACGCCGGGCCAGTATCGCCGCGCCATCGCCTCGTTGATGAGCACGACCGGCGCGCCGGCCGAATTATCGGATGCGGTGAACGCTCTTCCCCGCCGCAACGGAATACGGAGCGCATCGAGCGTGCCGGGTGTGATCGCCGTCATGTGCGCCGACGGCTCCTCGCCGATCTGGACGGGACGGCCGTCGACCGTGAACGTGCCCCGATCCGCGCCAATCGCGATGTCTAACGGAAGCGACGACGTGGCACCCGCCGCGACGACGCCGGGGATGGAAGACGCGCGCGCGACCAACTGCGCGATGAAATTCACGCGCGCCGCGGGCGTTGGATTCCACTGATAGACGAACACCGTTGCCGCGAGCACGCGATCCGAATCGTATCCGCGGTCCGCGCGAATGACGTCGACGAAGCTGCGCATGAGCAACCCCGACCCCACGAGAAGGATCACCGCGAGCGCGATCTCGGCGACGACGAGGAGTTGGCGCGGCCGGCGGCGCGCGATGCTGCCGGCCGTGCGTTCGCCCGACCGGAGCGCGTCGATCGCGTCGCGTTGGGCGCCGCGCAGCGCGGGTACGAGACCGAAAATAATGGTCGCCACCGCGACGACCGCCAGGGTGAACGCGAGCGCCCGGCCGTCTACGCGCATGTCCTCGATGCGCGGCACGGATGCCGGACTCATCCGCCTGATGGCGCCAACCCCCCACGCGGCCAGCATTGCGCCCAGCGCTCCACCCGCCAGTGCGACCAGAACGTGTTCGACGAACAGCTCGCCCGCGACGCGCGTGCGCGAGGCGCCGAGCGCCGCGCGAATCGCCAGCTCGCGGCTCCGGCGCGCCGTGCGCGTGAGGACGAGACTCGCAACGTTGACGCACGCGATCAGCAGCACCATGGCGACCGCGCCCAACAGGAGCAGCACGGCGCGCTGCGCATCGCCGACGATCGCGCGATCCAACCGCTCGACGGTGACGCCGGTGTTTGCGTTAGTCGCCGGATACTCGCCTGACAGTTGGGCGCCGATCCGGGCGACATCGGCGCGAGCGGCACCGATTGACACGCCCGGCTTGAGTCGCCCAACGACGTGGTACCATGCTGTGTTCCGGATCTGCTTCTCGCCCGCTCTCAGCACCTTGGGCGCATAGAGCTCCATCTTGGAGCTCGAGAGGTAATCGAAGTTGCGGGGCAGCACGCCGACGACGGTCGCCGATCCGCCGCTGATCCTGAGTTGCTTGCCGACAATCGCCGGATCGCCGCCGAATCGCCGCTGCCATGACGCGTATGTCAGCACGAGCACGCGAGGCGGTCCCGGCACGAAGTCCGCGGGGACGAACAATCGCCCCAATGCCGCGCGCGCGTTCAACACCGAGAAGAAGTCGCGCGACACGTTCCAGTCGTACACGTACTCGACGCCATCAGGCCCCGCGTACGTCAGCGCGAAGGGCTCCGCCGTGGCGAGTGCGGAGAACGAGGTCGTGCGGGCTTGCCAATCCACGAAGTTTGCCGGCGCCACGTCATCGTGGTGGTTGCCCGTCTTACGATCGTCCTGAAACAGCGCCACGACGCGATCGGGCTCGGCGAACGGCAGCGGCTTGAGTAACACGCCATCCACCACCGAGAAGATCGCGGTCGTTGGGCCGATGCCGATAGCGAGCGTAGCGAGCGCTGCGATGGTGAAGCCCGGCGACGCGCGCAGCGCGCGAAGGGCGGCGCCGAGTGCGGCAGCCGCGGCCGTGAGGCGGCGAGTACGATGCGCGGCGAGCGTTTGGTTAGGCAATGGGACGAGTCCTCATGGGCGGCGGTCCGCGTTACGTGGAGCGCGATGTAGCGTCTCACCACTATTCCCGCGACCCGGCCACGGCGTTTACCGAATGCCGCGCG
>DATEKK010000176.1:0-2596 GCA_035277485.1 Gemmatimonadaceae bacterium | reverse complement strand
AGGGGGAAGGGGGAAGGGGGCGGGGTGGCTGCGTTAGGCGTGGCAGGGCCGGAGGCGTTGGGCGCAGGGTGATCGTCCCCCTGGAAATGGTCGCTGTGGAGCGACAGCGCATCCGCTTGTTCCACCGAGAAACCCAGCACGCGGGCGGCGTCGCGGATCGCGGATTTCGTGCGATAGGTGATCTGCTCGCACACCATGGCGGCGTGTTCGCGGCCGTAGCGGTCGTACACGTACTGCAGCACGCGCTCGCGGTCGCGGTGGGCGAAGTCGATGTCGATGTCGGGGGCGCCTTCGCGGTCTTCGCTCAGGAAGCGCTCGAAGAGCAGGCCTAACTTGACCGGGTCGACGGCGGTGATGCCCAAGCAGAAGCAGACGACGGAGTTGGCGGCGGAGCCGCGGCCCTGGCAGAGGATGCCTTCGCGTCGGGAGAAGCGGACGATGTCCCAGACGATCAGGAAGTAGCCGGCCATGCCGAGTTTGCGGATGACGTCGAGCTCGTGGGCGATCTGGGTACGGTAGAGGGAAGCGCCGGCGCTGCCCGCAGGGGAAGCGCCGGCTGCGCCGGCTTGGGGAAGCGGCCTAACGGCCTTGGGGAAGCGGCCTGTCGGCCTTGGGGAAGTGGTGCTCGACGGAAAGCCCCATTCCCCAAGGCGGCGCCAGCCGCCGCTTCCCGAAGGCGGGGCCGCCGCCTCCCCGGCAGGCGGCGTGGCCGCTTCCCTGAATCCAGGTATGCGCTCCGCCGCCCCGGCCTCGACTAACCGCGCCAGGTACTCATCGGCTGTGACACCCGGCGGGAGCGGGAACGTGGGGAGCGTGGGCTCGAGCTCGTACATCCGGAACGCACAGCGCTCGGCGATGGCGAGCGTGGCGCTCAAGCCCTCGGGGTGCTGCTGCCAGCGGCGCGCCATCTGGCGCGCGCTCTTCAAGTACCATTCTCCGTTAGGCCTCAAGCGGGTGCCCATGGTGTCGAGCGTGCGCTGGTGGCGGAGCGCGCTCAGCACGTCGTGCACGACCCGGCCGCGGGGCTCGGCGTAGTGCACGTCGTTGGTCACCACCCACGGGATGTCGAGGGCGCGCGCGATCGCGATGAGCGGCGGGACCAGGCGCCGTTCCTCCTCGAGGCCGTGGTCCCAGCATTCGATGGCGACCCGGCCGGCGAAGATGTCGAGCAGTGTGGCCGCCGCCTCGCAGGCGCCGTCGGGATCATCGCGCGCCACGCGGCGCGGTACCCATCCGCGCGGACATCCGGTGAGTGCGAAGAGACCGGCGGCGTGTTGGGCGACGACGTCGAGCGACACGCCGGGTTGGCCGCGGCCGCTCTCCATGCGCGCGCGGGTGATGATCGTGGACAGGTTGGCGTAGCCCTCGCGCGACTCGGCGAGGAGCACGAGGTGGGAGTCGCCGGCGTCGGGCGGCGGCCCCTCGTGCCTAACGGTGACCTCGGCCCCGATGATGCCGCCTAACCCGGCGTCGTCGGCGGCCTGGGCGAAGGCGACGGCGCCGCCCAACTCGTCGTGGTCGGTGAGCGCGAGGGCGGGGAAGCCCAAGCGGCGCGCGCGGGCCACGAGCGCATCGGGGTGCGAGGCGCCGTCGAGCAGCGAGTACGCGGAGTGGCAATGGAGCTCGACGTAGCCTGCGTTAGGCGCCGGCGCCGGAGGCCGCTCAGTCATACCACCCTTGCACGTACCACGCGTCGCGCTCGCGGAACAACACGAGCTCCATGCCGTCGCCTTCGCCCTGCCAGTACGTGCGGCGGTATGCGTCGTCGCGCCACCAGTCGCCCGAGAGGTGCTCGGGGCCGGTCACGTGCGCGAGCGCGATGCGGCGCCCGCGCCATCGCACGGCGCTCGGCGCGTCGCCCGCGCACGCGACTTGGGCCGGCTCCGGCGTCTCGAGCAGGCGCAGCACGCTGCGCTCGGCATCGGCCTGCGCGTCATCGGGTGCCGTGCCGGCATCGGCATCGCCGGCATCGGTGTCGGTGTCGTCTGAGACCCAGGCGCCGGCGCGCTCCGGCGCGTGCTCGTCGCGGGCGACGGGTTTCACCACGCCATCGTCGCCTAACTCCGCGCGCAAGCGCGCGAGTGCGGCGTCGATGGCAGACGGGTCGCGCCACTCGCTGGCGAGCAGGTCGCCCTGCTCGCCGGCGAGTGGCGCGGTGGCGGTGATCGACACGCGCACGCCGCAGGCGGGCGCGGTGAGCGGCCACCGCTCGAGGAGCGCGCGGCAGTGGTCGAACAGGTGCACAGCGCGCGCCGTTGGGCGCGGGATGCGGATCTCGCGCGTCACCGTGTGCGCCTGCGCGCCGGCCTTGGGCAGTGCGCTCCGCGCATCGTCGAGCGTGAGCGTGATCGCGACGACGGCAGCCGAGCGTCCATCGGCCACGAGCGCCGACGCGAGCGTGTCCAACGCCGCGCGCACGAGGAACAACACGGGCTCCATCGTGGGCGTGGATGCGGCGAGCTCCGCGTCCACGGTGCGAGGCGGCGCGCCGCGGGCGAGCACGGGGCGGCGCTCGTCCTCGCCGCGCGCCAGGCGCCACGCGGCGAGTCCCACGTCGCTCCACCGGCGCTCGACGTCTTCCGCCTCGAGGGCGGCG
>DATEKK010000175.1:0-4416 GCA_035277485.1 Gemmatimonadaceae bacterium | reverse complement strand
GGCCTCGTAGCGAAGCTGCGCGAGATCGAGCGCGTGCGTGCTCGCCCGGACCGCTTCGCTCAAACTCGAGAGACGCGCGCGCGAGCGATCATAGTTGGTGATCGCGCTCTCGGTTTCGCCGATCGCGCCCACGATCGCGGATGTGTACTGCGCCTTCGCCTGATCGGCCTGCGCCTCCGCAATGTCGACCCGCGTCTTCACACGGCCCATGTCCAGGAACGGCCATGAGAGTACCGGGCCGAAGAAGAATCGCGGCGTGCCCGTGTTGCCCAACGAATTGAACGTGGGCGCCGTGTACCCGGCGCTCGCGGCGAGCGAGATCCGCGGCAGATAGTCGGCCTGCGCGGCCCCGATCAACATCGTCTGCGCCGCCAACTGGCGCTCGGCGCTGCGCACATCGGGGCGCCGCTTCACGAGGTCGGCCGGCGAGCCGACCTTGACTACGTTAGGCAGCGTCGGGAGCGGCGTCGGCGCCATGAGCGACGACGGCAGAGCTTCGGGCGTGCGGCCCAACAACGTCGCCAGCTGATTCCGGCTCGCGGCAATCCTCGCCTCGATCGCCGGAGTCTGCGCCAGCGTTAGGCTGAGCTCGGCCCGGGCGCGCTCGACGTCGAACGCCGTGCCGCTTCCGGCCGACAACCTTTGCTCCGTCAACTTCATGGTGCGGCGCTGGTTCTCCGCATTGCGTTCGGCCACCGCGAGCTCCGTCTGCGCGCCGCGCAGCTCGAAGTACGTGCGCGCCACCTCCGACGCCAACGTCAGTTGGGCATCCCGCACCTGCTCGTCCGCCGACTGCTCGAACGCCTTCCCCGCCCGCACGTTGTGACTCACCCGGCCGAACACATCCAGCTCCCACGACGCATCCACGCCACCATCCCACAAATCCTGCCGCGGCAACGAGCCCACGGTTCCCGGGAACTGCGAGGCAGACAACTGCTGTCGCGCGAAGCTCGCTTGCGCCGTGACCGTCGGAACCAGGTCGAGCGACGCCAGCCGCCGCTGGGACCGCGCCTCGAAGAACCGCGAGCGCGCGGCCCGCACGTCGGGACCCGCGCGCAAGGCTTCGTGCACCAGCCCCGTCAACGCGCTGTCGCCTAACCCGGCCCAGAAATCGCTGTCCGGCGCGGCGGCACTCACCGTCGTGCCCGACGAGATCGCACCAACCTGCACCGTGTCGAGCAATGAATCTTTCGGCAGCGCGGAGTCCGACGCGCTCGCCGAGAACGAGTCGGGCAACGCCACCGGCGCCGGCGACACCGAATCGGCGGCCGCCCCCTGCGTCGTCGCCACGCGGCGCGCGCTGGTATCGGACAGCGCCTGGAACGCCGGCGCCACCACCACGGTGGGCGGCTGATAGTTAGGCGAGCTCACGCACGCCGCAGCCAGCGGCGCGACCGCCGCGAGTATCCATGCAGTGCTACGCATCAGTCATCCCCTTCGCCGTGAGCGGCAAACGTACCCGGGTGCGCAATCAACGGCGGATATTCCGTCGGACGCGCGGCCGACGCCTGCGCGCGCTTGTGAACCAGTCCACGAACGACCACATAGAACACCGGAGTGAGCAAGAGCCCGAAGAACGTGACGCCTAACATGCCGGAGAACACGGCCACGCCCATGGCGTGTCGCATCTCCGCACCGGCGCCGAACGCCACCACGAGCGGTACCACGCCCATGATGAACGCGAAGGACGTCATGAGAATGGGACGCAACCGGATCCGGCACGCCTCGAGCGCCGCATGCACCGGATCGGCGCCTTGCAGCTCCAGGTCGCGCGCGAATTCCACGATCAGAATCGCGTTCTTGCACGCGAGCCCGACGAGCACCAACAACCCGATCTGCGTGAAGACGTTGTTGTCGCCGTGGCTCAGCCAGACGCCCATGATCGCCGAGAAGAGACACATGGGGACGATGAGAATCACCACGAACGGCAACGACCAGCTCTCGTACTGCGCCGCCAGTACCAGGAACGCGAGCAGCACGCACAACGGGAACACGAGGATCGCGGTGTTGCCGGCCAGAATCTGCTGATACGTGAGCTCGGTCCACTCGTAACCGATCCCGTTAGGAAGCGTTTCCTGTGCCAGCTGCTCCATGGTCGCCACGGCTTGCCCCGAGCTCACGCCCGGCGCCGGACCGCCGTTGATGTCGGCCGACGGATAGGCGTTGTAGTGCATCACCTGGTCCGGCCCGAACGACTGCTTCACATTGATCAACGAGCCTAACGGCACCATGTCGCCCTTCGAATTCTTCACCTTGAGCTGCGCGATGTCCTCGGCGTTGGCGCGATACGGCGCGTCCGCCTGGGCCATCACCTGATAGGTGCGGCCGAACCGGTTGAAGTCGTTGACGTACACGGAGCCCAGGTAGATCTGCAGCGTCGCGAACAGGTCGCTGAGCTCGATGCCCTGCTGCTTCACCCGGTCGCGGTCGACATCCGCGAACAGCTGCGGCACGTTGACCTGGTAACTCGTGTAGACGCCCGAGAACTTGCCCGTCTGGTTCGCCTTGGCCGACAAGTCCTGCGCCGCTTTGTACAACGCCTCCTGGCCCAACCCCGCGCGATCCTCGAGCTCCATCTTGAATCCGCCCACCGAGCCCAGACCGTTCACGGCCGGCGGCGGGAACACCGCGATGAACGCATCCTGAATCGCGAAGAACTTCTGGTTGAGCGCCGCCACGATCGCGGCCCCGCTCTCGTCCTTGCTCTTGCGGTCCTCGAACGGCTTGAGGCCGATGAATACCGTGCCGGCGTTAGGCTTGTTCACGAAGCCGTTGATCGACAGACCGGGGAACGCCACCGTCGACTGCACACCCGGCTGCTTGGCCGCGATGTCCGACAAGCGCTTGATCACGTCCTCGGTGCGGTCCAACGACGCCGCGTCCGGCAGCTGCGCGTACGCCACCACGTATTGCTTGTCCTGCGTGGGCACGAAGCCAGGCGGCACGCGCTTGAACCCGATCAGCGTGATCACGATGAGCCCCGCGTACACGGCGAGCGCCACCGCACTCTTGCCGATCAACTTGCCCACTGCCCGCCCATACTTGTTCGAGCCGCTCTTGAAGACACGGTTGAACGGATGGAACAGCCACCCCAACAGCTTCTCGAGAATCTTCGTCAGCCGGTCCGGCTCGGCGCCGTGCGGCTTGAGCAGGATCGCCGACAACGCCGGCGACAGCGTGAGCGAGTTGAACGCCGAGATGAGGGTCGAGAACGCGATCGTCAGCGCGAACTGCTTGTAGAACTGCCCCGTTAGGCCGCTGATGAAGGCGACCGGCACGAATACGGCGCACAGCACCAGCGCGATCGCGACGATCGGCCGGCTCACCTCGTCCATGGCCTTGTGGCTCGCCTCGCGCGGCGAGAGGCCCAACTCGATATGTCGTTCGACGTTCTCGACGACCACGATCGCGTCGTCGACCACGATGCCGATGGCGAGGACCAACCCGAATAGCGACAGCGTATTGATCGAGAATCCGGCCGCGAGCATGATTGCGAACGTGCCGACAATGGAGATCGGTACCGACGCCAGCGGAATGATCGACGCCCGCCACGTTTGGAGGAACACCACGACCACGATCACCACCAGCAGCGTCGCCTCGAGCAGCGTCTTCACCACTTCGTTGATCGAGTCGTGCACGAACGTCGTCGGGTCGTACACGATCGAATAGTCGACGCCCTGCGGGAAGTTGGTCTTCAGTTGGGCCATCGTCGCGCGCACGTCGTGCGACAACGCCAGCGCGTTGGAGCCCGGCTGCTGGAAGATCGCGATCGCAACGGCGTTCTTGTTGTCGAGCAGCGACTGCAGGCCGTAATCGCCCGCGGCCAACTGGATGCGCGCCACATCACGGAGGCGCGTGATCTCGCCGTCGTCACCCGTCTTGACGATGATGTCGCCAAATTCCTTTTCGCTCACCAACCGCCCGCGCGCATTCACCGTGAGCTGATACGCCACCGGGTTGGGCATCGGCGGCGCACCCACGACGCCCGCGGCCACCTGCAGATTCTGCTCGCGGATCGCGTTCACGACGTCCGTGGCCGACAGATCGTGCGCGGCCACTTTCTGCGGATCGAGCCATACGCGCATCGCGTAGTCGCCCGAACCGAACACGATCACCTGCCCCGCGCCCGGAACGCGCTGCAGCTGGTCCTTCACCTGCAGCGTCGCGTAGTTGCGCAGATAGACCGGGTCGTATCGCCCGTTAGGCGAAACCAGGTGCACCACCATCGTCAGGTCGGGCGACTGCTTCTGCGTCGTCACACCCAGCTGGCGCACCTCGTCCGGCAGCCGCGGCAGCGCCTGGTTGACGCGGTTCTGCACTTGCACCTGCGCCATGTCGACGTTCGTGCCGATCTTGAACGTGACCGTGAGATTGAGCACGCCATCGGCCGTCGCCTGCGACGACATGTACAACATG
>DATEKK010000174.1:0-1293 GCA_035277485.1 Gemmatimonadaceae bacterium | reverse complement strand
TGCCCGCTGCCGCAGGTGGACGAGCTCGCAGCCGACATCGCGCCCTTCATGGCCAACGTGCAACGCAAGGCTCGGCTCCACAGCGACGCCACAAAGCGGACGTCGTTGGCATTGTCATTCCACGCATGGCGCGATGCGCTTCGCGTGCATGGACTGGTCGGCACCCGCGAAACGGGGACCGGCCCGTGCGCCGACGAGCTCAATCGCTGGAGCTGCAACGAAGGCGGTCGCGTCAACCGTCGCGATCTCGCGCACGTCGCGTACGTGTTGCGGCCGCACGACCCGACGCTCGCCGCACTGCTCGCACGCGCGGCTCGCGGCGGCCAGGAAGTGAGCGAGGTGCGCCGAGCGGAGACGCCCAAGCCGTACTATGACCTGAGCGTCGAGGGCTGGAACACCTACGCCGCCGGCCGCGACGGCATGGTAATGATCCACAACACCGGCTTCTCATTCTCGCGTTTGCGGCCGAAAGGCTCGATGGTCCGCTCCACCACCGGCGTCGCGTCCGGTCCCGTGAGCTTCATGAAGTTGTACGACGCGTCCACCGACGCCGTGAAGCAGGGCGGCACGCGCCGCGGCGCCAACATGGGCATTCTGCGCGTCGACCATCCCGACATCATGGAGTTCATCACCTGCAAGGAAGATCTCACGCAGGTGGTCAACTTCAACATCTCGGTGGCGGTGACCACCACCTTCATGCGCGCGCTGCAGACCGGGTCGTCGTACGACCTGATCGACCCCGGCACCGGCAAGTCGGTTAGCCGGTTGGACGCGCGCATGGTGTGGAACAAGATGATCGAGGGCGCCTGGCGTACCGGCGAGCCCGGCGTGTTCTTCATCGACGAGGCCAACCGGTACAATCCGGTGCCGTCGTTAGGCCAGTACGAAGCGACAAATCCGTGTGTGATCGGATCGACGCGCCTCGCCACCGACCGCGGCCTCCTCACCATGGAGGAGCTCGAGCGCGAGCTCACCGAGATCCGCGTCGTGACAGACGACCGGGTGCTGGCCATTCGGTCGGCGCTCGAAGGCGGCGTGGCCGTGCAAACCCGTCGCGGCACCACGCTGCGCCACGCCGTGCCCGTGTTCCGCACGCGCCAGAACGCGCCCGTGTTCGCGCTCACCACCGCGCACGGCTACACGGTAACGGCTACCGACAACCACAAGTTCTTCACGCCTAACGGACTGGTCGCGCTCGCGGACTTGAAGCCCGGCGACGACATCCTGCTCCAGTCCGGCGAAGGCGCCTGGAGCACCAACTACGCGCTGCCCGCGTTCGAACCCACGGACAAG
>DATEKK010000173.1:0-7040 GCA_035277485.1 Gemmatimonadaceae bacterium | reverse complement strand
CCACGGCCGGTCGGCCGAGCAGCAGGAAGCGTGGGAAGCGGTGTACGGACCCGTGGGCGACGACGGATATCCGAAGCCCCTCTGGGACAAGGCCACCGGTGTGATCGATCACAGCGTGGCCGACTACATGCGCGATCACGGCTTCGATCTCACGGCGTATATGCAGAAGCACTGGGCGACCATCGGCCCGCAGCTCGTCGGCAAGATGCACTTCTATGCCGGCGACATGGACAACTTCTATCTCAACATGGCCGTCTACAAAGCGCAGGCGTTCCTCGATACCGTTAGCACGCCACGGGCGAACGCGACGTTCGAGTACGGCCGCCCGATGAAGGGCCACGGCATCCGCCCAACGACCACCGGCGTGATGTTGCGTGTGATGGCCGAGCAGATCGCGAAGAACGCACCCGCCGCGGAGAGCACCGAGGCCTGGCACTACCACTGATCGGGTTGTCGTACGGTCGCCTTCGTCGCGAGGCAGGTCCTGCAGCGCAAAATGTCGGCACGTGATGGTTGCGTGCCGACATTTTGCGTCGGTGTTTCGTCCGTCGTGCGTGCGCGGCGCCGTAGCAACGGACCACCGTACACACTATATTACGATTGCATACACATGGGAGGGATCATGACCAAGGCCGGCGCGGGTCACAGGAGCGGGTTGCGCGGAAAGACGCGCGGACAGCCCGGGCGCCCGAAACGTCGCGGCCTGCGCGCACGGAAACAACTTCTCATTGACATCGAGCTGCTCCGGCGGGCTATGGCGGTCTCGGGTCGAAACCAATCTGACACGGTCAACGACGCACTCATGCGAATGACCGAGAACGCGGCGATCGTCGAGGGATTCGAGCGATTGAGGGGTGCGTTTCCGGAACATCCGGATAGTAACGGTACCGGCTGACCGCGGGAACGCGTCGCGTCGTGCCGCGCTATGTGCTCGACACCCAGCACTTCATCGATGTGCTGCGAGACCGACCGGCAGCCGAGGATGTCCTGACGTTCGTCCGCGACTTCGTTGCCGTGCTCGACTTCCATGCGCTCGTCGGCGCTGAACTACTCTTCGGGGCGCATGGGCGTCGTGAGCCAGCCGCGATTCGCCAGCGCATCATCGACCGATTCAAGCCGCACCGTGTTATCGCTCCTGACGCCGGAGATCTCCTCGCTGGCGGCGACGTGATCCGCGAGATGGCGGAAAGGTGGGGGCCAAGCTCCGAACTCGAGCGCCGCAGCTTCTGGAACGACGTGCTGATTGCGGTGTCCTGCCGGCGTCGAGGAGTCGTTCTGCTGTCGCGCGATCCAGATCATCGGAGAATCGCCGAATTCGTCGGTCACTCGTTTAGCCCGAGCTTTCCATCAAAGAGCTCGTAGCAAACCGCCACGCCTACAACTTTCCCTCTCGTAGCAAGTCGAGCGCGTACCGGAGGCTCGCGTCCTCGTCGAAATGATAGCGCTTGAATACCGCGTACGTCGCCGGGAAATCCATCGGCAGCTGCGGCGCTCGAACGCGATCTTCCCGCCCAGTTCGTGTGCCCAGGGTACGAGCGGCTGTCTAGCGCATGGTCCTACCGGGCCCTAGCATTTGTCCGGACCAATAGTAATTTGTCCGGATCATTCGGTAAACCCGCCCGCGGTTGGCTCCTCTCGTCCACCGGTCGTCCGACGCCTTCGCCGGCCGGTTCCAGAGTCCCAGGAGTTTTCGCACCATGCCCAGCGACAACCGGCTTCTCAAAGGCTACGCCTACGGCGCCACGACGTTAGCGATCGCGCTGTCCGTCATGGCGTTCCGTCAGTCGCGCACCGCGAAGTTCGACACGATCGACGTCCAACGGATCAACATCGTCGAAGCCGACGGCCGCCTGCGCATGACCCTCTCCGGTCACGACAAACTCCCCGACCCGGTCATCGGCGGCAAATCGTATCCGCTGCGCTCGGGCGACGGCGGCCGCGGCGCCGGTGTCATCTTCTTCAACGATGAAGGCAACGAGGACGGCGGCCTGACCTTCAACGGGAAGAAAACGGCCGATGGCTACGTGGCCGGTGCGGGATTGACGTTCGACCAGTACAACCAGGACGAGACCGTCACGCTCTCCTACCACGACAAGAACGGCCAGCGCGAGGCCGGCCTCGACATTCAGGATCGGCCTAACGTGCCGATCCAGGCGTTCGCGGAGAGCGCCATGGTGTACCGGAAACTGCCCGACGGCCCCGAGAAGACGAAGCGCTTCGAGGATTTCCGGAAGAACATGATCGCGAAGGGCGAGTTCGGGAGCATCTCTCGCGCGTACATCGGGAAGGGCACGGCGAAGGAGTCGATCGTGATGCTCGCCGACCGCCAGGGGCACCCGCGCATCAAGCTCATGGTCGACTCGTTAGGCACGCCGTCGCTCCAGTTCCTGGACGCCGATGGCCACGTCACGCAGCAGCTGCCCGAGGCGCACTGATCGCATGCGACCGGTGCGATGGACGGCGGCGCTCGCCGCCGCGCTCGCGTTAGGTGCGTGCGCAGCTCGGGCGACTGTAGAGCCGCCACCGATGTTAGCTGTCGGTAAGGCCAGTGCGCCCACGCCGGATTCACTCGGCGCGTTGTTCCTGAACGCGTTCGCCGGCGGGTCGCTTGCGGCCTTCGACAGCGTCGACCCGGACTCGCTGAGCCGCGCCGTGATGCACGCGGCCATCCAGCGCAAGATGGCGCGTGAGCCGAACACGCGGCGCGTGGTCTGGCAGAGTAGGGAACTCGCCGTGCTGCTGCTCACGGGGACGGTAAAAGCAGGGAATGGTGGCGACGAAGCGAACCTCGTCCGCCATTTCTCTGGCTTCTACCAGGCCGTGCAGTACGCCGACGGTTGGCACATCGCAAGCCAGCTGCCGATTGATTCGCTCAACCACATTCACGGTCAGATCCTGCACGTGGAGCTCGCGCCCGGTCGCGACATCCACGTCGAGGACACGATCTCGATCGTGGTCGGCAGCGACTACGGCCTCGCGGTGCGGCTCAACAACGACGTGCGGATCGCGCGGCTGCGCGTGGATGGCGACTCGGTGGCCTGGTCGTTAGGCGGCGGCGTGCTCTGGATGGCGGCGCCCAAGCGCGACCATGCCCAACTGACGCTCTCGTACTGGCTGCGCGACAGCAGCCGCCCCTCGCACGAGGTCGCGGCGGCTGCCGGCGATTCGATGCCGGCGTACGGCGCCTTCCACAACACCGACGCCTGGCATCCGTTCTTCGACTACAACAGCGCGAACGACTTGGGCCCAGCCACGATGACCGTGCACCTGCCGGCCGAGTATTACTTGACGACCACGCTGCCGCAGCACGACACCGTGGCGGGCGGCGTGCGCACGGTCATCGGTCAGAGCACATATCCGACGTGGCTGCTCAGTCTGATTTATGATCGCGATTGGCGCCCCGTGAGCAGCGATGTGCGCGGCGTCCAATTCGTGACGTTCACTACGCCATCGTTCCACTTCTCTCACGATTCGCTCGCCGCCGAGCTCCGGCCAATCGACAGCGTGCTCAACGCCCGCTTCGGCGGCCCCAACCCGCCGTACATCGCCGCCGTCGAGGACCGCGGGCTCGGTCCGCGCGGATTTATGGTGCGCATGACCGACGCCGTCGTCTCGGGCAGCAAGGCCGACGTGCTGGTCGAGTTAGGCACACGCGGCCCGTCGTTCGTGTTCGCGCACGAAGTGTCGCACGCCTGGACCATGAACGCCACTGGTCCCGCCGCCAACATGCTGCGCGAAGGCTGGGCCACGTTCGCCGAGTCGGTGATGCTGCGCGCGATGTACGGCGATTCCGTCGAGCAGGATTACTGGAACCGCCTGCGCAACGGCTACATGCTCGGCTCCGAGGATCGCATCAGCATCCTCGGCAGCCCCGACAACGGCAGCGTGCACTACTCGAAGGGCGCGTGGATCTTCCACATGTTCGACGAGATGCTGGGCGAGGCCGCGTTCGATCGCGGCATTCGCGAGTACGTGCAGCGCCAGGTCGACGGCAAACCCGCCGGCTACCAGGAGCTGATCGCCGCAATGTCGCACGCCGCCAAGCGGGATCTCACGTCGTTCGCGATGCCGTGGTTTTCGGAAAAGGTCGTGCCCGATGTGCGGGCGGAAGTGCAGGGGCACCAGTTGATCGTGTCGCAGGTGCAGGCCACGCCGCCGTTCGATCTGCCGTTGGACGTTGCGCTCACGCTGGCGGACGGTGGCACGATACATCGTACGGTTCGCCTAACGACGCGCGCCGATACCGTGGCGCTCGGAAAGTCGGACTCGGTGACCGCCGTGCATATCGATCCGAAACATCACTTGTTGTTGCAGCGGCACTGGGGACAACACGTGCGCCTCGAGCTGCCGGTGTCGCAAGCCGCCGGCGACACAGCAGTAGCGATCGTCGGCGATTTCACGCTGGACTCCGTGCCCGCGACGCGCGAAGGCGACAAGTGGGTGGTCACCCTGCCGCTCACCGAGGGCCGCTACGTGTACAGTTGGCAGATCAACGGGAAGCCGCGGTCGATCATCAAGGGCGGCAACCCGGGTACGGATGGCGACCCGGCGACGACCGGCGCCATCGAGGTGCGGCCACTCGAGCCGCTCACCGACGGACTCCCCAAAGGAGGCACGTTCCACCAATGACGGCGTTCCGCATCCGGGTGCCGGCGATCATCGCCGGCACCGTTGCTTTGTTAGGCATGGGTTCGGGCTCGCTCGCGGCGCAAGCCGCCGCGTGGCCCGACACTGCGTGGCGCGCGATCGGACCGGCATCGTTCGGCGGGCGTGTGGATGACATCGAGGCCGTCGCCGACGACCCGCGCATCATCTACGTCGGCACCGCAAGCGGCGGCGTCTTTCGCAGCCGCAACAACGGCGTCACCTGGGACCCGGTATTCGACCAGTCCGGCAGCGCGCTCTCCATCGGCGACATTGCCATCGCGCCGAGCGATCGCAACATCGTGTGGGTGGGCACGGGCGAGGCGAACAATCGCCAGACATCCACGTTCGGCGACGGCGTGTATCGTTCGCTCGACGGCGGCACGACGTGGCAGTACATGGGCCTCCGTGAGACGCAGAGCATCGGCCGCGTGGTGATCGATCCGCACGATCCGAACATCGTGTTCGTCGCCGCGGCCGGCCACCTCTTTGGGCCTAACGACGAACGCGGACTATATCGCACCAAAGATGGTGGCACCACGTGGAAGAAAGTGTTGGGCGTGGATGCGAACACCGGCGTCATTGATGTCGCGATGGCGGACGATGGCCATACGCTGTTCGCCGCGACCTACGAGCGCCGGCGCCGTGCGTTCGGGTTCGTGGGTGGCGGTCCGGGGAGTGGCCTCTGGCGCTCGCTCGATGGCGGCGATACCTGGACGCGATTGACTAACGGACTGCCAACGGGCAACACCGGGCGCATCGGCGTCGCGATCGCGAAGAGCGATCCGCGCACCGTGTACGCCGTGATCGAGAACCGGAACGGCGGCGTGTTCCGTTCGACCGACGGCGGCACCACGTGGACGCGCCAGAATCGCCTCGACGAACGCGGCAACTATTACGGCCAGATCCGCGTCGACCCGACTAACGCAAACAAGGTATGGGTGCCGCTCACCGCGCTGTACGTGTCGATCGACGGCGGCAAGACGTTCACCGAAGATTCGATCAACGTGCGCATCCATCCCGACAACCACGCCCTCTGGATCGATTCGCATGAGCCCGACCACATGATGCTCGGCAACGATGGCGGGGTCTGGTTCACGTACGACGGCGCGCGGCACTGGGATTACGTGAACAACCTGCCCATCGGGCAGCTGTACGATGTCGCCGTGGACCATCGCGATCCGTACTGGATCTACGGCGGCCTGCAGGATCTGGGAACGTTCGCGTTCCCGAGCGGGACGCACTCGCGCGGAGCGCTCACGGACGTCGATGTCACGTTTCTCGAGTATGGCGACGGGTTCCAGGTGGCGGTCGACCCGACGGACCCACGCTTCGTGTACACCAATTCGCAGAACGGGCGCGGATACCTGGTCGATCTCGTCACGAAGGAGGAGCGGCGCATGACGCCGGTGTCGGCGGATACCGCCGAGCCGTACCGCTTCAACTGGAACACCGCCATCCTCGTTTCGCCTAACGATCCGCACACGTACTACTACGGAGCCAACAAGCTCCTCGCCACGACGGATCGCGGCACGACGTGGAAGGTGCTGAGCCCCGATCTCACGCGGAACCAGAAGGACTGGAAGAAGGCGAGCCTGGGCGATGGCATCCCGCTGCGCGACAGCACCACGCCGTCGCGCGACGACGGGACGGGCCTCTACGGCAACATCACGACGATCAGCGAATCGCCGCGCGCCGCGGGCACGATTTACGTCGGCACCGACGATGGCAACGTGCAGATGACCACGGATGGCGGCGCGCACTGGACCGACATCACGCCGCGCTTTCATCTGCGCGCGCCGCGATGGGTGAGCGCCGTGCGCGCCTCGCGCTTCGATGCGCGCACCGCGTACGTGACATTCGACGGACATTACGACGACGATCTCGCGCCGTACGTATTCAAGACCACCGATGGCGGCGCGACCTGGGTCTCGATCGCCGGCGATCTGCCGGCTGGCACGCCGGTCAAGACG
Source organism: Gemmatimonadaceae bacterium (assembly GCA_035277485.1). Taxonomy (GTDB): domain Bacteria; phylum Gemmatimonadota; class Gemmatimonadetes; order Gemmatimonadales; family Gemmatimonadaceae; genus JADGGM01. Next base: position 423 of record DATEKK010000173.1, on the reverse strand, counting down.
CTCACCGAAGATCCGCGCAATCGCGACGTGCTGTTCGCTGGCACCGAGTTCGGTCTCTACTGGACGTTTGACGGCGGGCGCCACTGGCAATTCCCCGGCGGCTCGCTGCCACGCGTGATGGTCGACCGCGTTCTCGTCGACGACAGCACCAACGATCTCATTTTAGGCACGTACGGCCGAAGCGTGATCATCCTCGACGACATCCGGTCGCTCGAGCAAGCGGCCGCGGCGAAGCCAAAAACGCAGTTGTTCCCCATTCGGCCGGCCACGGAATACTACCAGTGGCGCGATCAACCGGAATCCGGGCTACGGCAGTTTCTCGCGCCTAACGCTCCGGTAGGTGTGCTGATCACCTATCGTGTGGCCGACTCCGCCTCCAAGCACGATTCGACGGTGCGCATCGAGATCGCGAACGCCGCCGGC
>DATEKK010000172.1:0-11045 GCA_035277485.1 Gemmatimonadaceae bacterium | reverse complement strand
CGCCGTGAACTGCGCCAACCCCTTCTTCGCCTGAATCGCCGTGATCGCCGCCGTCAACGTCGTCTTCCCGTGGTCCACGTGCCCAATCGTCCCCACGTTCACGTGCGGCTTCGTCCGCTCAAACTTTGCCTTGGCCATGGCCTTATTCTCTACGCTCGAAGTGGTTGTCGCCTAACGAAACGGTACCTGTCCACCGCCCCATTCCCCACGGCCGCCTAACCGCGGCCGATTCCCGATTTCCCCAAGCGCGCGCCAGCGCGCGCTCCCCTTTGCTCTACGCTTTGACCTTCGCGATGATCTCGTCCGCTTTGCTCTTGGGGACTTCCTCGTAATGGCTGAACTCCATCGAATACACCGCGCGCCCCTGCGACGCCGAGCGCAGCGTGGTGGAGTAGCCGAACATCTCGGAGAGCGGCACGCTCGCGCCGATCACCTGCGCCTCGCCGCGCTGCGTCATGCCGCCGATGCGTCCGCGCCGGGCGGACAGGTCGCCTAAAATGTCGCCCATGTAGTCCGCTGGGCACACGACCTCGACGTTCATGATCGGCTCGAGCAGCACCGGACTCGCCTTCTTGGCTGCGTCCTTGAACGCCATCGAGCCCGCGATCTTGAACGCCATTTCGCTCGAGTCGACGTCGTGGTACGAACCGTAGATCAATTCCACCTTCACGTCGACCACCGGATAGCCGGCCATCACGCCATTCTCCATGGCTTCCTTGATGCCCTGCTCCACCGGTCCGATGTACTCGCGCGGAATTACGCCGCCCACGATCTTGTCCTCGAACACGAAGCCCGTGCCCGCGGTGGTCGGCTCCATGTTGATCACGACGTGTCCGTACTGTCCGCGACCGCCCGTCTGCCGAATGAACTTGCCCTCGACCTTTTCGACGCGCCGGCGGATCGTCTCGCGATAGGCCACCTGCGGGCGCCCGATGTTCGCGTCGACCTTGAACTCGCGCTGCATGCGGTCGACGATGATCTCCAAGTGCAGCTCGCCCATCCCTGAGATGATCGTCTGACCCGTCTCGGCGTCGGAGTGGACGCGGAAGGTGGGGTCTTCTTCGGCGAGCTTCTGGAGCGCGATGCCTAACTTGTCCTGGTCGGCCTTCGTCTTGGGCTCGATCGCGACGTCGATCACCGGCGCCGGGAACTTCATGGCCTCGAGCACCACCGGGTGGCTCTCGTCGGACAGCGTGTCGCCCGTGCGCGTGTCCTTGAGACCGATCACCGCCGCGATGTCGCCGGCGCGTACTTCTTCGATCTCGTCGCGCTTGTTCGCGTGCATCTGGAGCAACCGGCCCACGCGCTCGCGGCGATCCTTCGTCGAGTTGTAGACGTACGACCCACCGTTGAGCACGCCCGAGTACACGCGGATGTACGTGAGTTTTCCGACGAACGGATCGGTTGCGATCTTGAACGCCAGCGCCGAGAACTTCTCGTCGTCGGACACGGTGCGCTCTTCGAACGTCTCGTCGTGGTGCGGGACGTGTCCCTTGATCGCCTTGAGGTCGACCGGCGCCGGCAGATAGTCGATCACCGCGTCGAGGAGTTGCTGCACGCCCTTGTTCTTGAACGACGCGCCGCACAGCACGGGGACGAACTGTCCCGCAATGGTCGCCTTCCGGATCGCGTGCTGGATCTCGTCGAACGTGAGCTCCGCGCCGCCCAGGTATTTCTCGAGGAGCGTTTCATCGTGCTCGACGGCGGCTTCGATGGCCGCGTGCCGGGCTTGTTCCACCGCGTCCTTGTACTTCTCGGGCACCGGCTCTTCGATGAACGTCTTGCCTAACGTTGCTTCGTCGAACACGATCGCGACGCGCCGGAGCACGTCGATGTGGCCGACGAACAGCTCGCCCGACCCGATGGGCAACTGGAGCGGATACGCCTTCTGCGACAACCGCGAGCGGATCATGGACACGCAGCGCTCGAAGTCCGCACCGACGCGATCCATTTTGTTGGCGAACACGATGCGCGGCACGCCGTAGCGGTCCGCCTGGCGCCACACCGTTTCCGTTTGCGGCTCGACACCGGCTACGGAATCCAAGAGCGTCACGGCACCGTCGAGCACGCGGAGCGACCGCTCGACTTCAACCGTGAAGTCGACGTGTCCCGGCGTGTCGATGATGTTGATGCGATACTCGACGCCGTTGCGGCGCCAGAAGCACGTGGTCGCGGCGGACGTGATGGTGATGCCGCGTTCCTGTTCCTGCTCCATCCAGTCCATGGTGGCGGCGCCATCGTGGACTTCGCCGATTTTGTAGCTCTTGCCTGTGTAATACAGGATGCGCTCGGTCGTCGTCGTCTTCCCGGCATCGATGTGGGCCATGATGCCGATGTTCCGATAGTGGTCGAGCGGTGTTGTGCGTGCCATGAGAATTCGCGATCGCTGCCTAAGGCTGAGCCGAGAAATTCAGCAAAAAAACGGGTGGACCAGACGCTCCCGAAGGAGCCGGTATCCATCCGCTGCCGCCGGGTGCACTCGCCACTGGTGCGCGGGTGGGGACCCAAGGGCGCGCCGAGCTGAACTCGCTCGGCGGTTCAGTTGTAGCCTTGAAAACATACCGTACGAGACGGCGATGTCAACGCCTAGTTGCTACTCGAGACAGACTTCCTTGAAGTAGGCGTCGAGATCGATCGCGAGCGCTGGGATAGCGGGGTCAGGCTGCCAGGAGAGCGCTCCTTCTATTATTTCGGGGCGGCTGTCGTCGGGCCGCCAGCGCTCAATGAGTCTGGACGCGACGTCTACCATCCAGTATTCGGCGACTCCCTCCCGCTGATATAAGAGTCGTTTCGCGACCCTATCAGCGCGGGCCGAAGATGGCGAGAGTACCTCGACAGCCAAGAGTAGGGTCTTCGCCTCCTCCCATGTGCGTGGCTTGCGTCCGTCGATCAAAGGGACGACGAACAGATCGGGCTCGACCATTCGGTCATTCCTAAATTCGATGTCCGCAGGGGCGATATACACCGCCGCAACCGTCCGATCGGCAAGGTATGAGCGAATAAGGAAAGCCAGCTCGAGGACCGCCCGCTGGTGCTCCCAGCTTGGTGCGGGCGTCACGAACAGTTGCCCGTCGATGACTTCGTACCGGTTGCCGTCGTCGGGCAACGCGCGCACGCGCTCCGCAGTCCAGTTGGTCGGTGCGGCAGGCATACCCATAGTGTTAGTCCGTTGGCGCGGTGAGAGCAATGGAGCATGGCGCACCATGGCGCCAATCGCTCAAGACGTCGTCATCATTCCCTCAACTACGCAACCCGTTTCACGCCGGCGATCTCCACACGTCAGTCCGATTACGGGAACGAGCGACTCTGCTCCCGTAGCACCGCGAGACTCTGGTTGCCGAGCGTGAACAACGCCTGAAAAATGCCCTGGACTCCGATCCGATCACCTGTGCGCGGCGCGCCGTTGTTCTGGCTCACCACCGTGAGCGTTCCAGTGTTGTCCTGCACCTGGTACGTGCCCAATCCGAACGCACCGGCCGACTCCCGTACCCTGCCCTCGATTTTCACGGACTTCCCGTCGTAGCGGCCCGGGTCATCGAGCAGCTGGCGAATCGGCGTGACGCTCGCACATCCCGCGAGCAGCACCAGCATCGCGGCCAACGCGAGAGGCGACATCGAACGGCGAAGACCACGCAGGGTTTTGGACATGATGCGATGCTCCGAGTGAAGGATCCCGATTGTGTCCAACGCTCACCGATGCGGCGAAGCCGAGCCTACGGTTGGCCGGGCCCCGGCCATACTGCAAGAGTCGCGATCTGCGGCGCGCCCAGAGACGACAGAATGCGCAGGCGGACTCCGCCGGCCGCCAATTGCGAGAGTCGGTCCAATTTTCGATGTCCGATGGTGGTGCCCGTCGATATCGCCTGCCACGTGCCGCCAACCAGCGCATCCACGCCGTAGGCCGCGACCCGCTGTCCGTTTTGAATCGCTTCTTGAATTTCAATGACGCCGATTCGGCCCGGCCCCCGAAACATCGCAACCACCGACGGCGACCGATCCCCGTCGCGCGGACTCCACCACGTGTCCGGATCACCATCCACTACCGCACGTGCACCATGACCGCTTGCCTCGGATGACGCCGACATTCGCGCTTCAGCTCCAAGGTTGCCCGCGAATTGTGAAGCGAGCTTGGTCGAGAACGCCGCGAGGCGCGAGACATCGACGTCGTCCAACAAGCCCGCGCGATTCGGCGGCACGTTGAGCAGCAAGTTCGCGTTGCGTCCGACGGAGACAAAGAACAGATCGACCAGCTCGTCCGCGCTTTTCACGTTGGCGGACTCTGCCGCGTGCCAGAACCAGCCGGGGCGAATCGACACATCCGCCTCGCCGGGTCGCCACACCGAGCCCGCGGCATCGCCGTGTTGCAGCATTCGATCCACTGCCGGGCCCGTCGCGCCGGGAAACGGCACCGCGCGCGGATCGACCATCGCCCAGTTCGGATCGCCGGCCACGCCGTGCTCGTTGCCGATCCATCGCACATCGGGGCCGGCATCCGAGAACATCACCGCGTGAGGCTGCAGCCGGCGTACCGTGCGATGGAAGCGATCCCAATCGTACGTCTGAAGTTTCCCGTTAGGCCCTTCGCCGTTGGCGCCGTCGAACCAGACTTCGGCGATCGGCCCGTAGCGCGTGAGCAGCTCCGTCAATTGGGCGACGTAGAAGTCGTTGTAGCGCGGCGAATCGCCGTACGATGGCTCGTGCCGATCCCAGGGCGAGAGATACAGGCCCGCGCCTAACCCCTCGGCCCGGCACGCATTGGTGAAGTCGCGCACCACGTCGCCGGCCCCGCCTCGCCACGGACTCCGGCGCACGCTGTGATCCGTGAGCGCGCTGGGCCACAGACAGAATCCGTCGTGATGCTTGGCCGTGAGGACCATGGAACGGAATCCCGACGCGCGCGCGCACCGCGCCCATTGGCGCGCGTCGAGCGCCGTCGGATTGAAAACCGACGGGCTCTCATCGCCCGTTCCCCATTCCTGATTCGTGAACGTGTTCACGCCGAAATGCAGGAACAGCGCGCGCTCGCGGCGCTGATACGCGAGCTGTGCCGGCGACGGCCGCACCCGCTCGCTGCCTAACGGAAAGCCGGCGACGAGCCCCGCGCCCGCTACCGCACAGGCCGAGAGGAACGTCCGCCGATTGCACCGGTGTTCGATCACGCTCCCGTCCCCGGCCAACCCGCTCCGCCCGCCTAACGGGCCGCGCGCGCGCGCGAAGGAGACGCGGTCATCCGCGATCGTTTCGAATCGCCCGCCCAACGATGGCCGTGATGTTGTCCGTGCCGCCGCCGTCCAATGCGTCCTGCAGCAGTCCCTCGCAGGCCGCCCGCGCCGATGTCATCGAGCGCAACCGCTCCGCGATGCGCGCATCGGACACGTGTTTGGTCAAGCCGTCGCTGCACAACAGGTGCACGTGTCCCCAGTCCGAGCGGAGCCGCGTCACCACCGGCGCCGCCTGATGCCCGCCGATCGCGCTCGACAGCATGTTGGCTAACGGAGACGCGGCCGCGGTGGCGCGCGTGAGGAGACCCTGCCGCGCCAGCTCTTCGGCGACGGTCTGATCGCGGCTCACTTGTGTGAGCTCGCGGTTGTGATAGAGGTAGTATCGCGAATCGCCAACCTGCAGCAGATAAATCCACGGCCAGACGCCGATGTACAACGTGAGCGTCGTCGCCATCCCCCGCATGTCGGGATACGACTCCGCATGCTCCAACACGCGCTCGTGACTCTTGAGCGCGGCGGCCTGCAGCATGTCGGTGAAGTCGGCCGACTGAGAATCCCAATCGTAGTAACACCGCGTGCTCTGCGCGACGTACAGCGTCACTTCCTCGAGCGCGAGACGACTCGCCTCCTCGCCTGCGGCCTGTCCACCGACCCCATCGGCGACCATCGCGAGAAATCCGATGCGCTCATCGCGCGCTTGCAGCAGCTCGGACGCCGGCAGCGACGATGCACGGATCTCGAGTCGCTTGTGTAGCGAGCCGAGGAGGAAGTGATCCTGGTTGTTCCTGCGAACTCTGCCCGGATGGGTGAGTCCCCACACATCGATCTCGTCATCGCGCGGCTTGCGCGCGACGGTGGGGTTCGGTGCAGTGGCCGTGGACATGATGCCCTCACGACTCGCTCTAGACAATCTCGACGCCAATCGGACGTCGTCGATGCGGCCTCGTACTCGATCCTACCGCCACACCGGTCCGTTCCGCAACTCATCCGGCCACCGCTGGTGCTCGATTGGTTGCGTTACGCGCGTGCGCGGGCGCGTCAACCACACGGGACACTTTGCGGGATAGTTTTGCGTATATACCCATAGTCCATGTACTCTACCTGCCTCTTCTGCAACAAGCCGCTCGGCGCGAACGAGACGCTGGAGACGTTCCCGGTCGGGAGGCGCCTCGCCTTCGATGCCGCGAAGGGACGGCTGTGGGTCGTGTGTCCCGCGTGCGAGCGCTGGAACCTCTCGCCGCTCGAGGAACGCTGGGAGGCCATCGAGTCGGCCGAGCGATTGTTCCGTGACACGCGGCGGCGTGTGTCTACCGACAACATCGGATTGGCCAAGCTCCGCGATGGCACGACGCTGGTGCGCATCGGGCAGCCGCTGAGACCGGAGTTCGCGGCGTGGCGCTACGGCGACCAGTTCGGCCGGCGCCGTCGCCGCCAGCTCCTCATCGCCGGAGGTGCCGTCGTCGGCGTGGGCGGGATCATGGCGCTCGGCGCCTACGCCGGCGTGATCGGTGGCATCGGCTGGCTCGCCGTGCGCGCGGGCGCCATGGCGGTGAATGGCAATCCGGAAACGGTGGTGGCGAAGATCAACACGTCGCAGACGGGCGTCGTGCACGTGCGCCGGCGTCACCTGGGGGAGACGGCCTTGAGCCGCGGTGCCGACGGCGGTCTCGCGATCGACCTGCGGTTCAAGAATGGCCAAGCGCACTTCGAGGGACGCGAGGCGCAGCGCATCGCGTCGATCGTGATCCCCAAGGTGAATCGCTTTGGCGGCAACAAGAAGGCGATCGCCGGCGCGGTCGAGGAAATCGAGAACGCCGGCAGCGCCGAGGGCTTCTTGGACCGCCTAACGCAAAGCACCCACGTGTACACGCGCCCGCGCGGGAGCAACCGGCGCTGGGGCCGCGACAGCATGTCGACGAGCTTCACGAAGCACGGCCTGTTCGGGCTGCCCGGCGAATACCGGCTCGCGCTCGAGATGGCGCTGCACGAGGAAGCGGAGCGCCGCGCCTTCGAGGGCGAGCTCGCGGACCTGGAGCGCGCCTGGCAGGAAGCCGAAGAGATCGCCGCAATCTCCGACAACCTGTTCATTCCGCCTAACGTAACACAGTCGCTGGAGCGGCTCCGCCAGGGCTGAGTCGCTCTCAGCGATCTTTGGTCAGGGTAATGGCGAAGCTGCTGTCCACGGGCAATAAGGGCCTCAAGGTCGAGTCTACCGCCGCATTGACGGCGCTGATGCGACCGACCAGGTGCGATGAATCCGGCATCTGGTAGTCGAATATTGCAGTCAGGGAATCCAGGCTAAGGCCGAAATTGATCGAGGGCGCTTCGATCGGATCGTTCACCGCGACGGGGGGAAATCCCACGAGGGAAAAGTTCCCCGTGTCACCGGCCGCCAGCGTCACCCAGCTGCCTCGTCCTGTGTTCGAGCAGCCGAACACACAGACACCGGTGCCGATCACCAGCGTGACACGTAGCCCTGCCGCTTCACCACGCCAGGTGCCCGTGAGGAGATCGTCCTGGGTAAAGGTACCGGGCGACACTGGGCTGATCGACAGGTCGGCGCACGCGGACATGAGGCCCAGGATGACGAGAATCGCGGCGACTCTACGCATTGGAGTGCTCCGGACAAGAGGTGGGGTCTACCGACTCATCGAGCCGACAGCGCCACTCTAGCCCACTCCAAATACGCCGGCACTACGTGAGATGACGTATGCCGTGCCGAAAAACGACGGTCGCCTGACTGCGAAGGCTCAGTATCGCCAGCTGGTCGTGTCCGCCCCGGGCGGCGCGGTTTCCACGATGTGCCTGGCCATGACCGGCAGAAAGCGCTGGAACACCGTCATCGATCCCACCTCGAGCGAGTGCTGCGAGTCGCCCGTCCAACAGTGCTCGTAGCGGTCGCCGTACTCGATGGACCCGGCGTAGTACGGATCCTTCGTCGAATCGAGAAAATCCTGCATCAGGTAGACGGCGTTGTTGAGGTGCCAGCTGTCCATCGTCCCGCTGTAGATGTGAATCTTGCCCACGAGCTTGGGGCCTAACGTCTTCCAGTCGCGCTGCAGGATGTACCGCAGGTCGTAGTGCTCCTTCCAGTACTGGGCGACGCTCGGATCGATGTGACCCGTGAGCTGGTCATAGAGCGGCTTCGGATAGCCGTCGCTGTCGGGCGGACCCCACACGTTCTCCCAGATGTCCCACTGCTCGCTCGAGCGGCCCTTGCGACCCTGGACGAACTCCCAGTGGTTGTCGTTCTCGACCGTCGTCAGCAGATGGCCGAGGTAGTTGCGACCCGACGGTTGCGGCGTGCGCTTCCATTGTGCGTTGAACACGTAGGCGCTCGTGTCGCCGTAGATGTCGATCGTCTCGTACTGGCGGAAATCGACCGGATCGGGACAGAACGTCCACGTCCCGTTGAAATCGTCGGGGTAGAAGATCTGTTCGCCTAACGATTCCCATCCGCCGGTCGACCCGCCGAATTGCGTGCGCGCCCAGCCGGCGCCGATGCCGCGGAAGCGCTTCTCGACGTACGGGATGAGCTCGTGCACGATCGCGTCGCCGTAGGGCCCGAGGTTCTCGGAGTTCACCGCGTACGAGTCGTCGTAATACGGGTTCGCGTGCTGGATCTGCATCACCAGCATCCGCGGGAAGTGCGGTCCCGTCCATTGCTTGAACAGATCGTAGCCGTACGCCGCGCGCAGGCTGTCGCGCCCGTGCATGCCGGGCGATGGCGGATTCGGGTCGAAATTGTGGAAGCCCGTGGGGAAGTGTCCCTGGTCGACGGCCAACGGATAGTGCACCGACGGATGGTCGTCGAAGCCGGCGGGCAGCAGCACGATGGCGCCCAAGTACATGGGCCGGCCCCAGAACTTGGAGAGGAGTGCGCTCTGGATGCGCACGTACTTCACCCACTTGGTGTCGGTCGGCGCCGGGATCGGCGGAATCACCTTGTCTAACGTTAGGCGAACGGTCTGCCCCGCGCGCGGATCGAGGTGCACGGACACCGGCGCGTTGTAGAAGTTGCCCGGCTTCGAGAACCAGTGCTGTCCCTCGCCCTTGTCCGGCGGGAGCCACAGCGTGTGGCCCGACGCCATGTGAAACGGCTCGTAGCGGTTGAGCACGGCCTGCACGCGGTAGTCGCCGGCGGGGAGGTCGTTCACGCTGGTGAGCGGCCACCCGAAGACGGATCCGTCGATCACCGCCGGTTTGCCCGGCGCGAGACTGTCGACGTCGAGGCCGAACCCGGGTTGCACGTTGGGCTCGTACACCTGGTACTGGAATCGCGGCTCTTCGCTCGTGTCCTTGGAGACGATGAGCATGATGTGTCCGGTTTGCGGTTCGGACGACGCCGAGGACGGGAACGTGATCTCGAATCGCAGTCCCGCAGTCCGACCGCGCACGGGCGCCGGTGCGGCACGCAAGGGCCGGTGTCCGATCCCAAGCAGGAGGGCGGCACCAATCGCACTGGCCACCGCAACGACCACACCGATACCGGCGACACGTCCGTTCCGTTTCGACGAGCTCATGACATTCGCATCCGGGCAAAGGAAGCACAGACCTGCGGACCACCGTTCACGCGCAGACAATGCAGCACGGTCCCGAGAATCACCAGACCGGCCGCGGGCGGGCCGGCGGCTCGCCGGCCGACCGGCAGCCATACGATCGTGACGCCCCATCGTTGACAGATGGTAGATTGTCTACTATCGATATGGTAGACAGCCTACCATAAACGGCCGATGCCCGCGACCCGCGATCAACTCGAGCTGCTGCAGGGCACGCTCGACATGCTCATCCTCAAGACGCTGGTGTTCGGTCCCGCGCACGGACATGGCATCGCCAAGCACATCCAGCAGACCACGCACGAAGTCCTCGTGGTCGAGCACGGGTCCCTGTACCCCGCGCTCCACCGGCTCGAGCGCAGCGGCTGGATCGCCTCGCGATGGCAAACGCCGCCCGGCCGCACGCGCGAGCTCAAGTTCTATCGCCTAACGGCGGCCGGCCGCCGCCAGTTGCGCACGCAGGAGTCCAAGTGGGATGCGCTCGTGCGCGCCATCGGCCGTGTCATGCAGCCCGCCCCGGAGATGTGACCGTGCGCTGGCCGTTCCGCACCTCCGCCACGCCCGGCGACGACGACATTCGCCGCGAAATCGCCGATCACCTCGAGCTCGAGGCAGAAGATGTCGCGCGGTACGGGGCCGGGAGCGGCGCGGATGCGGCCGCCGTGGCACGCCGGCACTTCGGCAACGCGACGTTCGTCGCCGAGGACATGCGAGCCGTGTGGCATCTCACGTGGCTCGAGCAGCTCGCGCAGGACCTGCGGCACGGCGTTCGCAGCCTGCGGCACAGCCCCGCGTACACCCTCACGGCCACGATCACGCTCGCCCTCGGCATCGGCGCATCGACGGCGGTGTTCAGCCTGGGCGACCACGTGCTGCGCCGTCCCTTTCCGCAGTTGCCGGAGCAGGACCTCGTGTGGATCGTGCAGCGCTCCCCGCGCGAATGCCCAACGTGCGACAACGCGTCGCCCGCCGCGTTCACGGCGCTCAGCGAACGCGCCACGACGTTGTCGGCCGTCGGAGCGGCGCAGCTGTGGCGCGCGTCGCTCAACGGCCACGGGGACGCGCCGAGCGATCTGGTGAACGGATATCGCGTCACGCCGAACCTGTTTGCGCTCGTGGCCGCGCCGTTTGCGTTAGGCAACGGATTCCCGCGCGACGCCGGCACGCCGGGCCGCGACGGCGTCGCCATTCTATCGTACGATTACTGGCACTCGCGGTTCGACGGCAGTCGCGGTGTGCTGGATTCGACGATCATGCTCGATGGCGC
>DATEKK010000171.1:0-21950 GCA_035277485.1 Gemmatimonadaceae bacterium | reverse complement strand
AACTCGTCGCGGACGGCAAGCCGGCGGCGCTGCTCGTGGCGTCGGGCATTTTCCTCAGCCGCATCTTCGGGCTCGTCCGGCAGCGATTCCTCGGCCACTATCTCGGGTTAGGCGACGCCGCCGACGCGTTCAACGCGGCGTTCAAGATCCCCAACTTCCTGCAGAACCTCTTCGGCGAAGGGGTGCTCTCGGCGTCGTTCATCCCGGTGTACGCGCGCCTGCTCGCCGAGGGCGACGAGCGGGAAGCGCGGCGCGTGGCCGGCGCCGTGGCGGGGCTGCTCGCCGTCACGACGGCGGTCATCGTGTTGTGCGGCGTGCTGGCCACACCGTGGCTCATCGCGATCATCGCGCCGGGATTCGCGGGGGCCAAGCGCGATCTGACCATCGAGCTCGTCCGCATCTTTTTCCCGGGCGCGGGCGTGCTGGTGCTGTCCGCGTGGTGCCTGGGCGTGCTCAACAGCCACCGCCGGTTCTTCATCTCGTACACGGCGCCGATTTTCTGGAACCTGGCGATCATCGTCACGCTGATTGCGTTAGGCGGGAGCCGGGCGCAGTCGCCGTTGGCCGTCGCTGCCGCGTGGGGCTCGCTGGCCGGCAGCGTGCTGCAGCTGCTCGTGCAGCTGCCCACCGTGCTGCGATTGATCGGGCGGCTCAGGCCGTCGCTCGAGGTCGCGAGCGCGAACGTGCGCACGGTGATCCACAATTTCGTGCCCGTGTTCGTCGGCCGCGGCGTGGTGCAGATCAGCGGCTACGTGGACGTCGTGCTCGCGAGTTTGCTGCCGGCCGGCGCGGTGGCGGGCCTCACCACGGCGCAGACGCTCTATGTGCTGCCGGTGAGTTTGTTCGGCATGTCGGTGTCGGCCGCCGAGCTGCCCGCGATGTCCAGCGCGTTAGGCGACGAGCACGAGATCGGCTCGTACCTGCGCGCGCGCCTCGATGCCGGGCTGCGCCGCATCGCGTTCCTGGTGGTGCCGTCGGCCGTCGCGTTCCTTGCGTTAGGCGACGTGCTCGCGGCGGCGCTGTTCCAGACCGGCCGCTTCACGCGCGCCGATTCGGTGTACGTGTGGGGCATTCTCGCCGGCTCGGCCGTCGGGCTGCTCGCGTCCACGCTCGGGCGGCTCTACTCGTCGGCCTACTACGCGCTCCGCGACACGAAGACGCCGCTCCGCTTCGCGCTCGTGCGCGTGACGCTCACCACCGGCTTGGGCGCCGCGTTCGCGCTGCTCGGGCCGCCGCTGCTCGGCTTGGATCTCAAGTGGGGTGCGGCTGGGCTCACTGCATCGGCGGGCCTGGCCGGTTGGGCGGAGTTTCTGCTGCTGCGCCGGACGCTGAATCGTCGCATCGGACACACGGGACTTCCGGCATCGTTCGTCGCCAAGCTCTGGTGTTCGGCCATCGTCGCCGCGGGGGCTGCGTGGGGCGTCAAGCTGTTCGTCGGCGTTGCGCATCCCATTCCGCTCGCCATCCTCGCGTTGATTCCGTACGGTCTCGTGTACTTCGGTCTCACCACGTCGCTCTCGATTCCCGAATCGCGAACGGTGCTCGCGGCGGTGTTTCGTCGACGGTCGTGAGTCGAGGTAAACCGGGGGAAAAAAGACAACTGCATCAAACGGATAACAAGAGTGAAACTGGGGATAACGAGAGTGATCGTTCTTAAGCGGCGGAAAGCGCGGTAGCACAATGGGAAGAACGCCCGGTTTTTTTCGGTTCTTCAGGAGTTTCCGGGAAGAGGCAGCGCGTGTCAGGCAGCGGAGGCGGACACGGGAGCACGACTAAGCGCTCGTGAATCCGCCTCCGCCGATGAGGGGAGTCTCACGACTGTGAATGCGGACAAGGCCGGACGCGAACCGGCAGTGAAGGCGGACCCGCAGCCGGTACATCGCCTTGCCGTCGGTTCGTGTCGACGAAATTTCGCGAAATTCTCGGAAGACCTTTTTTCCCGGTTCTTCGGGAATTTCCGGGAAAGGCAGCGGGGCCGGGTTTCAACCTCCCCCGCGCGTGAGAGTCTAACGACAGAGGCTCAAAGGATAACGACAAGGATACAAGAGATGGGGTCGTTCACATCCGATCTCAACGCCGCGCACAGCGGCAACGTCGACTGGCTTGCGTCGTTGAGGTCGGATGCGAACCGACCCCATCCCTTGTATCCTTGTCGTCCTTCACACCAGAGCGAGGAAGCCCTCAATGCGCGCTTTCACGTCGCACTCCCACCGGAGCTAGCGCGCCGGGGTGTACCGACCTGCCGCCTCATTTTCCCGAAATTCCCCGAAGGCCCTTTTTTTCAATAACAGAAACACCAATCTCTCCGTTAGGCGGCGCACTTTTCCCCGCGCAGAACGACCACTTTCGTTGTCCCCAGTTTCACTTTTGTTATCCTTTTGATGCAGTTCTCGAAGAGCTCACATCCGGCCCCGGTAGGCTGCGCTCCGTCGCGTCCTCTGCTCTGAGCGCACTGACGGGGCCTACGCTCTCGGGTTCGGCTTATATTTCGAGGTGCCCGCGCCGCGCAGACTGCGACGCGACGCCGCCTTGCCGATGACCGAATCCGAACTCGACCCGCTCGCGCACAAGATCGCGAATCTGCCCGAATCGCCCGGTGTCTATCTCTGGAAGGACACCGAAGGACGGGTGTTGTATGTCGGGAAGGCCAAGCGCTTGCGCTCGCGCGTGAGGAGCTACCTCGCGGCCGATCGCATCGAGAGCATCAAGACGCTCGCGCTCATGCGCCAGGTCGTGGATGTCGACACGATCGTCGTCCCGTCGGAAGCGCACGCGCTGATCCTCGAGAACAATCTCATCAAGGAGTACCGCCCGCGGTTCAACATCGCGCTGCGTGACGACAAGTCGTACCCGTACATCAAGGTCACGGTACAGGAGCCGTTTCCGCGCGTGATCGTGACGCGCCGGCTCGTCGACGACGGCGGCCGCTACTTCGGTCCGTACACCGACGTCGGCGCGATGCGTCGCGCGCTGAATGTGGTGAAGCGGATCTTCACCGTGCGGTCGTGCAACTACGACATGCCGCGCGAGATGCCCGAGCGGCCGTGCCTCGATTATCACATCGGACGGTGCAAGGCGCCGTGTATTTTCGCGCAGTCGCAGTCCGAGTATCGCGCGATGATCGATGAGGTCGTGTTGTATCTCGACGGCCGCGCGGAAGAGGTGACGCGACGCGTGCGCGAACGCATGGAGGAAGCGTCGGCGCGACTCGACTTCGAGCGCGCGGCCGAGCTCCGCAACGCCTTACGACACTTGGAGCAGCTCGAGGAGCCGACCGTGGTGGTGGAAGTCGAGGGCGGCGATCGCGACGTGATCGGGTACGCGCGCGATGGCGACGAAGCGTGCGTCGTCGTGCTGCGCATTCGCGCAGGTAAGCTGCTCGCGCGCGAGCAGCAGGTGCTCGAGAATCTCGAGGGCGAGAGCGATGCGGCGGTGTTGTCCGCGTATCTCGTGCGCGGGTATCTCCCATCGCTCGAACACGCGAGCGAGTTACTGGCGCCGTTCGAGTTCGACGACCGAGAGCTCATCGAGCAGTCACTGCCCGCCACGGCCATCCGCGTGCCGCAGCGCGGGCCGCGCCGGCAGCTCATCGATCTGGCGGAGCAAAACGCACGGCACCTGCTCGAGGAGCAGAAACTCGCGTCGTTCGAGGCCGACGAGCGCGCGGTCGATCCGGTGTACGAGCTGCAGCGCGAGCTCGGCCTAACGACGGTACCGAGAGCGATCGTGTGCTTCGACATCTCGACGGCGCAGGGCACGGACACGGTGGCGTCGTGCGTCTGGTTCGAGAACGGCCGGCCCAAGCGCGGCGAGTATCGCAAGTTCAAGATCAAGACCGTCGAGGGGACAGACGATTTCGCGTCGATGCGCGAAGTGGTCACGCGCTACTTTCAGCGCCGCATCGAAGAAGAAAAGCCGCTGCCGGATCTGGTGATGATCGACGGCGGCAAGGGCCAATTGGCCGCGGCGCGTACCGCTCTCGAATCGCTCGGACTGGGCGCGCTCCAGACGGTGAGTCTCGCCAAACGCGAAGAAGAAGTGTTCGTGCCCGGACGCGCCGAATCGCTGCGGTTGTCGCGCCGGTCGCCCGGGCTCAGGCTGCTGCAGCGCGTGCGCGACGAAGCACACCGGTTCGCGATCACGTATAATCGCAAGCGGCGCGCGATGCGCACCGTCACCTCGGAGCTGCTCAAGATTCCGGGTATCGGCCCGCAGCGGCGTCGTGCGCTGCTGCACGCGTTCGGCAGCGTCCAAGGCGTCCGCGACGCGAGCGAGGCCGACATCGCGCGCGTGCCCGGCTTCAGCGCCGCGAGCGCGCGGCGCGTACTCGAAGCGTTGGGCGTCCAAGCCGTCACTCCGACTTCTACACACACCGATTCGTGAACTCCTGGACCTTGGAATGCTCCGCGTGTCGCCACACCGAGTCCGGCGATGCGCGTGCGACCGTCTGTCCGTCGTGCGGACAACCGTATCTCGTCCGATTCGCCGAGCTGCCGGCGTCGCGCGATGTGCTGCGCGATCGATGGGACATGTGGCGATACGGTGCGCTCCTTCCGCTCTGCGACGGCGAGACGCCCGTCTCGCTGGGCGAGGGCGCGACGCCGCTGCTCGAGTCGCCCGAGCTCGCGCGTGAGTTAGGCGTCGCGCGTCTGTGGATCAAGGACGAAGGACTCAATCCCACGGGCTCGTTCAAGGCGCGCGGCATGAGCGCCGCCGTCACGCGCGCGAAAGCGCTCGGCGTGCCCGGGCTCGTGGTGCCCACGGCGGGGAACGCGGGTGCGGCACTCGCGGCGTACGGCGCCGCGGCGCGGATGCCGGTGCGCGTGTACGCGCCGGAGACCACGCCGCGCGGTATTCTCGCCACGATTCGTACGTTAGGCGCGGATCTGCACACGGTGCCGGGGCACATCGGCGACGCGGGCGCGAAGGCCCGCGCGTTCGCCGCCGAATCGGGGTACTTCGACGTGTCGACGCTGCGCGAGCCGTACCGCATCGAGGGCAAGAAGACGATGGGCCTCGAGCTCGCGGAGCAGCTAGGCTGGCGCCTGCCGAGCGTGATCGTGTATCCGACGGGCGGCGGCACGGGCCTCATCGGCATGTGGAAGGGCTTCGCCGAGCTGCGCGAGATGGGTTGGCTCGATCCGGCCGCGCCGCTCCCGCGCATGGTCACCGCACAGGCCGAGGGCTGCGCGCCGATCGTGCGCGCCTTCGCCGCGCACGCGGACCGCGCGCGTCCCTGGGACAATCCGACGACCCACGCGAGCGGATTGCGCGTCCCTGGTCCGTTAGGCGACCGGCTCATCTTGCGCGCGCTGTACGAGAGCCACGGCACCGCCGTTGCCGTGTCGGAAACGGCCATCCGCGAGGGAACCGCACGCGTCGCGCGCACCACGGGGATCGACGCCGCGCCCGAGGGCGGCTGCGCGTTCGCGGTCTGCCAGGCGCTCGCGGCGGAGGGCAAGATCTCGGCGGTCGACGAAGTGGTGGTGTATAACACTGGAAGCGGAGTAGCTTATCGGGAGTGAGGCGGGGGAAGCGCTCGCTGTCGCTCGCTTGGGGAAGCGCTTGCGCTTGGGGAAATGGGGAAGCGGCGCGCAGACCATCGATGTTGTTCCACTCCCCAAGGCGGCGTCGCCGCCGCTTCCCCAAGCGCAGCGCTTCCCCAAGCGAGCGACAGCGAGCGCTTCCCCATGTTATATCACACCGAGTGATCGAACCGCCGCCAGCCAAGCGCTAGCGTCGTCCCGCGTCCCGTGCATAACTTTCACAGCTATGCGCGTTGCCATCCTCGATCCCTTTAGCGGCATTGCCGGCGACATGACGCTCGGCGCGCTCGTCGACGTCGGTCTCGACGCCGATTGGCTGCGCGCACTCCCGTCGCGCATGGGACTCGAGGGCGTTACCGTGCGCATCGAGCGCGTGAAGCGCTCGTCGGTGGCGTGCACCAAGGTCGATTTCGACATTCCACCGCAGCCGCACTCGCGGGGAATCCACGAGATTCGCGAGCTGGTCTCCCGGGCCGATGTGCCAGCATCGGTCCGCGAGCGCGCCGAGGCGGCGTTCCTCGCGATCGCGACGGCGGAAGGCGAGATCCACGGAATTCCGCCGGAGCGCGTACATCTGCACGAGGTGGGCGCCGTCGACGCGATCCTGGACGTCGTAGGATCCGTTTGGGGGTTCGAGCGCCTGGGTGTGGAGCGCGTCTTCTCTGGACCCGTTAACGTTGGCGACGGCACGGTCGCGACGGCGCACGGTACGCTACCCGTGCCGGCTCCAGCGACGCTCAAACTGCTCGAGGGCGTCGAAATTCGACCGGGGCCCGCGGGATCGGGAGAGCTGGTGACACCCACGGGTGCAGCGCTCATTCGTGTGCTGTCGAGCGGTCCGGTGCCGGCGTCACTCACGCCGCTGCGCAGTGGATTCGGCGCGGGGACCAAGGATCCAAAGGGGCGACCCAACGCGCTGCGCATTCTGCTCGCCGAGGTGTCGGCCGCCCAAGGAGTTGCAGTGGAACACCTCGTGCAGATTGCCACGGACGTCGACGACATGGATGGCGAGCAGCTCGCCGCCGTCGCCGAGCGCCTGCGAGAGGCGGGCGCGCTCGACGTGGTGATGATTGCAACGCTGATGAAGAAGGGCAGGCCGGGCACGCGCATCGAGGTGCTCGCCGGCCGCGACACAGCGGACCGTCTCGAGGAAGTGCTGTTCGCGCACAGCTCTTCGATCGGTGTCCGCCGAACGATCGTCGAGCGACATGCATTGCCGCGCGCCGTTCACACGGTGCATGCGCTCGATCACGACATCCGCGTGAAGGTGGTGACGCTTCCTACGGGCGAGCGCCGCGCCAAACCGGAGCACGAGGATGTTGCGCGCGTGGCATCGGAAACCGGGCGGCCGCTCAGAGAAGTCGCGGCATCGGCCCGCGCCGCCGGAGAACGACTGCTTCACGACCGGGTACCATGAATGGCGGGCACAGGCGCTCGCTCAACGCTCTCAGAGAGGAACGGTAGATGAACGCTTGGCGCAATGTGGTCGGCTGCGTGCTCGTCTGGTCCGCGATCGCGGCCCCGGGCGCTGCGGCGCAGAAAAACGACAAGCAGGCGGCGGCCGACAAGTGCAACCTCGACTTCGGCTCGAACGACCAGGTCAACAACGCGCACAACCAGATGACTGTGTTGCAGTTGTCGTCGGGGAAACCGGATGATGCGCGCAAGAAGATCAAGACGGCAATCACGGCGCTGACATCCAAGTCCGACTTCGGCAAGGCGCAGAACGCGCGCGACGCTGTGTTAGGACAAGCGCTCGTCGAGTGGTTCGACACACCAGGCTCTCCGGCGGTCGCGCCCGGCGCAGATCTCGGATACGCCTCGTCCGCGGGGCAGGTGGACGTGTTGGCCGCGGCCGACTCCGCGTTCACGAGAGTCGAGACGGCGCAACCGCAGTGCGCGGACCAGATGGAGGTCTATCGCCAGCAGCCGTGGGCGCGCCTCGTCAATCAGATCGGACCGCTCATCAACGGCAACAAAGACGACTCGGCGCAAGCGATCCTGAATCACGCGATCACGATTTATAAGGCATCGCCGTACAACTACTACTTCCAGGGTCAGCTCGCGCAGCGGAAAAAGGATTGGCCGGCCGCGGCGACCGCGTACGCGAAGGCGACGGAGCTGTCGACGCCGGAGCTCGCCGCGAAAGACACGAGCGTCAAGGCGGTGAAGGAGTTCAGCGAATTCAGCGCCGCGTTTGCCCAACTGCAGGCGGGCCAGGCGATGTCGGGCACGCAGCAGCAGGAAGCGATGAAGAAGGCCGCGGACCTGTATCGCGCGTACCTCAAGGACTATCCGCAGGGCGAGAACGTGCAGCCCGCGCAGGCCGGCCTAACGGTAGCGCTCAAGGCTTCCGGTGACACCGCGTCGCTCGGCCAGATGTGGAAGGACATGATCGCCAATCCGGCCAAGTACACGGATGCGCAGTTGTTCGATGCCGGTACGCAGGCATTCACGGCGAAACAATATCCCACGGCCGTGCAGCTGATGGAGGACGGCCAGAAGGCGAACCCGTATCTGCGCGCGGGACTGTTCAACCTCGCCAACGCGTACTGGAAGAACAATCAGTTCGAGAAGATGCAGCCGGTGGCCGACACGCTCACCAAGATCGATCCGGACAACCCGGACAACTATCAGCTGCTCGCGATCGCGTACCAGGGCATGCAGAAGGCGACGACCGATCCGAAGCAGAAGAAGGCGCTGTCGGATTCCGTGAACACGTACGTGACCGCTGGCGACCAACTCCCGGTGCACGTGCAATTCACGGAGTTCACCCACGATGGCGACAAGTTCACACTCAAGGGCTCGATGCAGAACGCGAGCACCAAGCCAGTGACGGCGGCGCTCAACATCAAGTTCCTCGATAAGACGGGACAGGTGGTGACCAGTCAGTCGACCTCGGTGCAGCTTGCGCCAAACGAGACGAAGCCGTTCGCGGTGAGTCCGGTGGGCGCGAACATCGTCGCGTACCGCTACGATGCGGTAAAGCCCTGACGGGCGCGGGGAGGCGCGCGCGTTGTGCGCGCGCTTTCCCGAGTAGTGGAAGTGTCCGATTCACCTTGTTTTCCGAGCACTGATCTCCTAATTTACTTGATGCTCCCGCGCCGCCAGGCGCGGTGATGCGTGCCCAACGCACGCCCAAGGGGGAGGCCGCACGGGGCGGTCTCCCCCTCCTGCACACAGCCGGGTTCATGATTCGCGTCAGTCGCGTCGCACCAGGCAGCATCGCCGACGAGATCGGCATTGTGCCGGCCACCGAGCTGCTCACGGTGAACGGCCGTGCGCTCGACGACTTTCTCGACTGGGAATTCCTCTCCGCGGACGACGAGCTCGTCCTCGAAGCGCGACTCCCGAACGGGCGCGACCTCGTCGCCGAGATCGAGCGGCCCGACGGCGAGCCGTTGGGCATCGAGCTCGAGCCGCCTCGCGTGCGGCGCTGCGCGAACCGCTGCGAGTTCTGCTTCATCGAAGGATTGCCCACGGGTCTGCGCAAATCGCTCTACGTGCGCGACGACGATTACCGGCTCTCGTTCGCGTACGGCAATTTTGCGACGCTGTCCAACGTGAAAGAGAAGGACATCGCGCGCATTCTCGAGTACCGCTTGTCGCCGCTCTACGTGTCGGTGCACGCGACGCCCTGGGAAGCGCGCAAGGTGCTGCTCAACAATCCGAAGGTTCCCGATATCGTCGCGCAGCTCACGCGGCTGGCGCAAGGCGGGATCCAGTTTCACGGGCAGATGGTGATCGTGCCCGGGCTCAACGACGGCGACGTGCTGGAGCAGTCGTTCACCGATCTGTGGTCGTTAGGCGACGCCGTGTTGTCGGTGGCCGTGGTGCCGGTGGGGCTCACGCAGTTCTCGCACCTCTACACCGGTCGCTCGATGGACGTCCAGGCGAGCAACGCGCTCGTGGCGCACGTGGAACGCTGGGAGGCGAAGGCGCTGGCCGAGCGCGGCGAGCGCTGGGTATACGGATCGGACGAGTTGTATCTGCTCGCGGGACGCGAGCTGCCCGGGGCGCCGCACTATGGCGACTTCCCGCAGATCGAAAACGGCGTGGGCGCCGTCGCCCACCTGAGGCAGCGCATCGCCCACGCGATCGGCGCGCGCGCGCTGCCGCGGTTGGACGGCGCGCGCATCGGCGTGGTGACGGGTGTGGCGATGGGCCCGCGCATCATGCCCGACCTGCTCGATCGCCTAACGGAAGCGACCGGCGCGCGGTTCGAGCTGCTCGTGGCGGAGAATTCGCTCTTCGGGCCGACCACGACCACCGCCGGGCTGCTCGTGGGTGCGGACATCCGCCGCGCGCTCGCGGGGCGCACCGACCTGGACCTTGCCCTCATTCCGGCCGAGACGATCAACGACGATGGCGTGTTCCTCGATGACGCGCCGTTCGAGACGGTCAAGGGCGAGGTGCCGATCCCGGTGTATCCGTCGTACGACTTCGTGGATGTCCTTCAGCAGGACGGCCTCGTGGCCGCGGCGGCGCGGTGACGATCCCCGTCGTCGCGCTCGTCGGCCGGCCGAACGTGGGCAAGTCGGCGCTGTTCAACCGGCTCGTGGGCGGCGACGCGGCCATCGTGAGCGACGAGGCGGGGACCACGCGCGACCGGCATTTCGCGCGCGCCGAATGGAACGGCCGGGCCTTCTGGCTCGTCGACACCGGCGGCCTAACGGACGACCCGTCGGTGCCCATCGACGTCGAGATCCGCCGCCAGGTGCTGCAGGCGGTCGAGGAAGCCGACCTGCTCCTGCTCGTGGTGGACGCGCAGGCGGGCGTGCACCCGCAAGACGCGCGCGTGGTCGAGCTCCTGCGCGGCACGGGGACGCCGTGGCTGCTCGTCGCCAACAAGGTGGACGACCCGGCCTCCGCCGACTTCTACGAGTTCTATCACCTGGGCGCGGGCGATCCGGTGCCGGTGTCGGCGCGGAACGGGAAGGGCTCGGGCGATCTGCTGGACGCGGTCGTGGCGCGCTTTCCCGAGGGCGCGCCGGAGGAGGCGGACGCGTTGCACGTCGCCGTGATCGGACGGCCTAACGTGGGCAAGTCGTCGCTCGTGAATCGATTGTTAGGCGAAGACCGGCTGGTGGTCGCGGCCGAAGGGGGGACCACGCGCGACGCGATCGACACGCCGATGCAGTACCACGGGCGCACGCTCGTGTTCATCGACACGGCGGGTCTGCGGCGACAATCGCGCGTGTCCGAAGACGTCGAGTTCTACTCGGCGCTGCGCACGCGGCGCGCCATCGAACGAGCCGACATCTGCCTGCTCGTGATCGACGCGGCGGCGGAAGAGCAGGGCGTCGAGAACCAGGACCTCAAGATTGCGACGCTGGCGTGGGAGCGCGGCACGGGCCTCATCATCGTCGCCAACAAATGGGACCTGGTCGAGAAGGACGACAAGAGCGCCGCGCGATTCATGAAGAAGTCGCAGGAGAAGGCGCCGTACCTCCGCTTCGTGCCATTCCTGTTCACGTCGGCGCTCACCGGCCAGCGCGTGACGCGCGTGCTCGACCAGCTCATGCAGGTGGACGAGGAGCGGCGGAAGCGCATTTCGACCTCCCAGGTCAATGCGCGCCTCGAGGAGCTCGTCGCTCGGCTCCAGCCGCCGCAGTCGGCGGGGCGCGAGGTGAAGCTCATGTACGCGACGCAGGTGCAAGTGGCGCCGCCGACCATCGCGGTGTTCGGGAATCATCCCGAGCTGGTCGAGGAGCACTACGTGCGATACCTGCACAACGGGTTTCGTGACGCGTGGGGGTTCACGGGGAATCCTTTGCGCGTGGTGATGCGGAGGCGCGCCGCCTGACATGCGCGCCAGCCCGGTCGTCTGGCTCGTCGCCTCGTACGTGTTGGGCGGGATTCCGTGGGCGTACGTCGCGGGGCGCCTGGTGCGCGGCATCGATTTGCGCCAGCACGGGTCCGGGAACCTGGGCGCGACGAACGTCTATCGTGTGTTAGGCGTGCCCGCGGCCGCGATCGTGGTGCTGCTCGACGTGGCCAAGGGATTCGTGCCGGCCTTTTTCTTCCCGCGGTGGACGGTGCCCGGGTCGTTCGCGTACTGGTCGCTGGCGTACGGGCTGGTTGCCATCGCGGGGCACGTGCGGACGCCGTATCTCCTGTGGAAGGCCGGCGGCAAGGGTGTGGCGACGGGGTGCGGCGTGTTCCTGGCGCTGGCGCCGGTGCCGACGCTCATCGCGTTCGCGGTGTGGGCGTCGGTGCTGCGCGCGTGGCGGTACGTGTCGGTGGCGTCGCTGGCCGCCGCGGCTGCGTTAGTCATCGCGTTAGGCGTGCTGGAGGGGCCGAGCGCGCCGGTGTTTGCGTTCGGCGTACTGGTGGCGCTGTTCGTGGTGTGGACGCACCGCGCCAACCTGGACCGGCTGCGGCGGGGCGAGGAGCATCGGGTGGGGCGTCGTCCGGCGGAGGGCGGCTGATGCGGTGCGCGGTGGTGGGGGCCGGCGCGTGGGGCACGGCGCTCGCGGATCTCCTGGCGCGCAACGCGCACGACGTCGTGATGTGGGCGTACGAGCGCGACGTGGTCGAGGCCGTGAACGCGCGCCACGCGAATCCGCGCTTCCTGCCGGGCGCCGCGATCGCGCCATCGGTCCACGCGACCTGCACGTTAGGCGACGCGACCGGCGGCGCCGAGCTCGTCGTGTACGTGACGCCGTCGCACGTGCTGCGCACGGTGCTCAAGGGCGACCGGCGCGCCGTGCCGGCGGACGCGACGCTCGTCGTCGCCACGAAAGGGATCGAGCGCGGCTCGCTCGTGGTGATGACGGACGTGGTGCGCGACGAGCTGCCGGGGCGGCCGGTGGTGGCGCTGTCCGGCCCCAGTTTTGCCACCGAGGTCATCGCCCGGCAACCCACGGCGGTGGTGGCGGCGTCCACGAGCGACGCGGCCGCCCAGCTCGCCCAACGCGCCTTCAGCAGCGAGACGTTTCGCGTGTATTCGCACGATGACGTGACCGGCGTCGAAGTGGGCGGCGCGCTCAAGAACGTCATCGCGGTCGCGACCGGCATCGCGGAGGGGCTGGGCCTGGGGCACAACCCGCGGGCGGCGCTCATCACCCGCGGGCTGGCCGAGATGAGCCGGTTAGGCGTAGCGTTAGGCGCGTCGGCGCGCACGTTCGCCGGGCTGGCCGGCCTGGGCGACCTCGTCCTCACGTGCACCGGCTCCCTGAGCCGCAATCGCGCGTTGGGCCTCGACATGGCGCGCGGCAAATCGCTCAACGACGTCCTCGCCACGCGCGAAACGGTCGCCGAAGGTGTCGTCACTACCCAGAGCGCGCACGCCCTGGCGGCGCGCGAAGGCATCGAGATGCCCATCGTGGACGCGGTCTATCGCATTTTGTTCGAGCGCCACCATCCCCGCGATGCCATCGCCGAACTGATGTCGCGCGAGCTCCGCGCGGAGGTCGACCCATGAGTCCCGCCCCGCAATCCCCGCGTCACGCGCACCATGCCGCGCACGGCCAGACCCGCGACCCGGTGCAGGAGTTCTTCTCCATCGGCGAAGTGTGCGAGCTGACGGGTCTCAAGCCGCACGTGCTGCGCTACTGGGAGAGCCAGTTCCGGTTCCTGAGCCCGGCCAAGAACCGCTCCGGCAACCGCGTGTACCAGCGCCGCGAAATCGAGCTGATCATGCTCGTGAAGCACCTCCTCTACACCGAGAAGTACACGATCGACGGCGCTCGGCAGAAAGTCGATCAGCACCGGCGGAAGGGCGAGCTGCGTCCGGCGGCGCGCACCGCGCTCGATCTGCAGACGATCGAGACGATGGAGCAGGAGTTGCGCGAAGTGCTCGGTCTGTTAGGCGGCGATGGCGCGGAGCCGGCGCAGCCGGCGCCCAAGTCCGGCGGCTCGGGAGGCGGGAGCCGCGGCCGGTGATCGCGCCGCTCGCCTGCGTGATCCCCGCGCTCGACGCCGCGCCGACGCTCGCGTTGGTTACCGGCGCACTCCGCGACGCGCTGCCGGGCGCGTCGATCATCGTGGTGGATGACGGCTCGCGCGACGACACGCATGCCGTGGCGGGCGCGTGCGCCGACACCGTGATGCGGTTCGAGCGCAATCGAGGGAAGGGCGCCGCACTGCGCGCGGGCACGAGCGCGGCGCTTGCGCAGGGTGCGCGCGCCGTGGTGACCGTGGACGCCGACGGCCAGCACGATCCCGCGTCGGCGGCGCGACTCGTCGCGGCGCTCGACGAGGCCGACCTGGCGGTGGGGACGCGCTCGCGCGCAGGCGGCGCCATGCCGGTGGGGCGACGCGTGACCAACGCGCTCGCCAGCAGAGCGGTGGGCGCGATCGTGCGGGCGCCGGTCCCCGATGCGCAGTCGGGATTCCGCGCGATGCGGCGCGCCGTGCTCGAGCGCGTGCACGCGGCCGGCGACCGATACGAATTCGAGACGGACTTCCTCATCCGCGCGGCGCGCGCGGGGTTCACGATTGTCGCCGTCCCGGTGCCCACGGTGTACGGCGCGCCCAGCCACTTCCGCGCGGTGCGCGATACGGCGCGCGTGGTGCGCACCATCTGGCGACACCGCGCCGGAGCGTTCCGCTGATGCGGCTGTTGTGCACCAACGATGACGGCATTCTGGCGTTCGGCCTCGAGTGCCTGGCCAAGGCCGCTGCTCCGTTAGGCGAAGTGACCGTCGTCGCGCCGGATCGCGAGCAGAGCGCCACCAGCCACTCCCTCACGCTGCACCACCCGATCCGTCCCGTGATGCGCGGCGAGCGCCGCTGGCAGGTGGACGGGACGCCCACCGACTGCGTGATGCTCGCCGTGGAAGCGCTCATGCCCGAGCGTCCCGACTTCGTGTTGAGCGGCATCAACCACGGCCACAACATGGGCGAGGACGTGCTCTACTCGGGCACCGTCGCCGCGGCCATGGAAGGCGTCACGTTAGGCATCCCGGCCATGGCGCTCTCGTTCGCCGGCGGCGAGCTCAAGGCCGACCCGGCGCTCCTCGCCGACCAGGTCGCGGTCGTCTCGCGGCTCCTGGGCCACCTCGTGCACCTGGCGAACATCCCGCGCGACACGCTGCTCAACATCAACCTCCCGCCGCTCCCGGGGTCGCAGATCAAGGGCGTACGCCTCACTCGGTTAGGCAGGCGCGTGTACTCGGACTCGCTGGTGCGCATGCACGACCCGCGCGGCCGCGAGATCTTCTGGATCGGCGGCGGCTCCGCCGAATGGAGCGGCGCCGACGACTCCGACTTCCGCGCGGTGAACGAAGGCTTCGTGTCCGTCACGCCGCTCACGCTCGACCTCACCCACACGCGCATGCTCGAGGACGCGACATCGTGGTGGATGGAACTACCCTGAGCCAGTACACCGGCGCGCGGCGCCGCCTGGTGGAGACGCTGCACGATGGCGGCGTGGGCGACCTGAACGTGCTGCGCGCGTTCGACCAGACGCCGCGCCATCTCTTCGTGCCCACCGGCATGCGCCACCGCGCGTACGAGGACAGTGCACTGCCCATCGGCAACGGCCAAACGATCTCGCAACCGTCGACACACGCGCGCTACCTCGAGCTCTTGCGCCTGACGGGCTCCGAGCGCGTCCTCGAGATCGGGACGGGCTCCGGATATCAGACCGTGCTCCTGTCGCACCTGTCGAGTCAGGTCTTTTCAGTCGAGCGGGTGGGCGGGCTCCTCGAACGCGCGCGCGAGGCGATCCGCGAATCAGGCGCGCGCAACGTCTCGCTGCTCACCGGCGACGGCACACTCGGATGGCGCGAGTTCAGTCCGTTCGACGCGATTCTCGTGACGGCCGGCGCGCCCTCGGAACCGCGGCCGCTCCTCGAGCAACTGGCCGAGGGCGGGCGCATGCTGATTCCCTTAGGCGATCGAGAGGAGCAACGGCTCACGCTCGTGACGCGTCGCGGCGAAGCGCTCGACCGGCGTGACATGGGGCCCGCGCGGTTCGTCCCGCTCGTGGGGATGCACGGTTGGCCGTCGTAAGACAGCGGCCGGTATCTCCGTAGGAGCCCAAGGCGCTTCACCGTTCGCTTGACTCGTTGGATTGACGCCGGGACCGACTGGCGCGCTATATTTTCGCACCCCTCGGGAGACGCGATGCCCGATCAGCCGGACGAGACGCAAAAACAGCAGCGACGCAGCGCGGTAGCGCCGCCATTTTTCGCGCCGCGCACCACCCGCCCAACGACGCCGTCGCAGGCGACCACTGCCACGCCGCCGCGGCGCACGTCGCAGCTGTTCACGCCGCCGGGTGTGCCGAAGCAGCCGCGTCCCACGCCGTTCACGACGCCGCTGGCGACGCCGCGGGTGACGCCCGTCGCGGCGCCCGTCGTGGCGACCCCGCCGGCAACCCAAGAGCCGGCGGAGCAGCCGCCGCCCACGCCGGCGCCGGACGCGGCCGAGCCGCCGCCGATCCCGGCCGGCGCGCCTCCGTTAGGCGACGGATTCGTGATCGAGCGCTACGAGTCGCCGCCCATCTCGCTCACGGCCACGGGCGAGCAGGGCGTGGTGAGCGACGATCCGTCGATGGCGTTCCAGGTGTTCGACGACGCGTCCCGCTTGCTCGAGCGCGGCGCGCATCCGGTGCCGCCCGAAGCGGGCGGGCTCGAGATCGAGCGTACCGAGGTGGTGTTCGACGCCGCCGCGCCGAGTCCTCCTCCCCTCGAAGTGGAGCATTTCTGGGCCCCGCCACCGCCCTCGGCGACGGCGTCGTCTGCCGAGTCTGCCGCGGCTCCGTTAGGCAGCGCGAGCGATGCGCGCGATGCGTACGAGCCGCCGCCGTTGCCGGAGCCCGAACCGGTCGATGCGGCGCCTCTGCCGACGGCGGGTGTCGAGCCGATGCCGGTGCCGTCGTGGCTCGAGGACGCGCCGTCGGAGCCCAGGTATACGGAACCAACGTCCATCGAAACGCCGCGTCCGGATGCTGCGGCCGAGATGAGGCCGTTGCCGGAACCGCCGGAGCCGCCGGCGGCGATCCAGTCGCTGACTCAACCGCAAGCCGTGCCCGACGACGCCGACGAAGCGCTCGCGGATGCCTTCGCGGCGCCCGCGCCTAACGAGAGCGTGCCGCGGTGGGCAACGCCGCGGGGCGTGCGTGCAGTGGAGCAGGGGACATCGGCACCGACGGATCCGTGGGGCATGCCCCCGGTGCCGCCGCCGCCCGACGAGTTGGCCGCTGCGCTCGCGTGGCCCGATTCGGGTCTGCGCGCACGCACTCCCGCCATGGGCGTGGCTGCGCAGGACGCGAGCGCCGATACTTCACACGAGCTCGCGGCGAGCGCCGAGGGATGGCCATTGTCCGTGGCAGGGCGGCCGGGCGCGCCGGACGCGGTGGCCGCCGCTCTCGAGCGCATCGCGCAACGCGTGCGCGCGGGCGAGGTGCCGCTCCCGGCCGACGTCGCGCTCGCCAAGAGCGACGAGAGTGCGCTCGCGCTCACGCTGGCCGCGCTGCTCCGGACCTCGTCCACACCGCGTGCATGACATGCTGCGGCTGCGCTTGCGCGTCCGTGGTGCGGTGCAGGGCGTCGGGTTCCGGTGGTTCGCCCGCGAGACCGGGCAACGGCTGGGCGTGGCCGGCTGGGTGCGCAACTGTGCGGACGGCAGCGTGGAGATCGCGGTGGGCGGCGACGACGACCGCGTGGAGCAATTCGCGGCGGCGATCGCGCGCGGCCCGAGCCACGCCTCGGTGACGGACATGTCGCGCGATCCGTTAGGCGTCGCCGAGGAGCTCGTTAGGCCGTTCGAGATCCGGCGGTGAAGGGCGCGTGACGTCGTCCGGTACCCGGTCCGGCCCGCTGGCCGACCAGTTGCGCCGCGCCATCCGCGACGTGCCCGACTTTCCCAAGTCGGGGATCGTCTTCAAGGACATCACACCCATTCTGCTCGACGCAGCGCTGTTTCACCGCGCGACCGAAGCGATGGCCGCGCCGTTCGCCGGCGACGCGATCACGCACGTGATCGGCATCGAGAGTCGCGGCTTCATTCTGGGTGCGCCGGTCGCGCAGCACCTGGGTGCGGCGTTCGTCCCGGTGCGCAAACCGGGGAAGCTGCCGTCGACGGTCGAACGGGTGCAGTACGCGCTCGAGTACGGGACGGACGCGCTGGAGATGCACCGCGATGCGCTTGGGCCTTTGGATCGGGCGCTGATCGTGGACGACGTATTGGCCACGGGCGGAACGGCGCGGGCGACGTGCGAGCTGGTGGAGCGCATTGGTGCGCGCGTGATCGGGTGCAGCTTTCTCATGACGCTCTCGTTCCTGCCGGGCGTGCAGAATCTGGCGTCGAGGCGGGTCGAATCGCTGCTCGAGTTTTGAGTGGTCTGGCGCAAAGATCCCTCTTCGTCGCTACATTGCAGTGCTGTGCCCCTGTAGCTCAGGTGGATAGAGCAGCGGTTTCCTAAACCGTTGGCCGGGTGTTCGAGTCACCCCAGGGGCACTCGCCGGCATGGATGCGTGTACACACACGAGCCGCTCCTTTACTCAAAAAAATTCGCGCAACGAGAGAACGCATGACCAAGACAGGTGCCGCAGCACGACCCGATCTGGAGGACCGCGCCGAGGATTTGAAGGAATGGGCGCTGATTCACAGCAAGGGGCTTTCGATCGCCGCGGGTGTCATCGTGGTCCTAGTGGGGCTGGCGTTTTTGTACGTGAAATCGCAGCAGGCGCAGGCACGAAACGCGTCGTCGGCATTGCTGCAGGCGGAGCAGGCCTTAGGCGCTGGCAACTCAGCACTTGCGCAGAGTGACCTCGAGCGTATTGTGAACCGTTACGGGTCGACGGACGCCGGTCGGGAGGCGCAGCTGCTGCTGGCGCAGACTTACTATGACGCCGGCAAGTACGCGGAGGGCGTGGAGGGGCTGCAGAAGTTGATCGCGAGCAAGCCCAAGTTCATTGAAGCATCGGCGTACAACCTGTTGGGCGCCGGCTACGAGCAGCAAAACAAGTTTGACGACGCGGCGGGTGCATATCAGAAAGCCGCGGCCATCGCCTCGGGCAAGGGCGACCGCGACACGTACCTCGCCAACGCGGCTCGCGCGCTCACGGCGGGCGGCAAGACGGCCGACGCGGTGAAGATATGGTCTAAGCTTGCGACCGATCCTACGAGTCCGGCAGCGGCCGAAGCGCGCGTGCGTCTTGGTGAGCTGCAGGCGAAGGCGGTCAAGGCGGGCTGACGCGAAGCTCGGCAATTCGACAAGAAAATTGACTCGAGCACGAATAAGGGCGGCCGCAGCTCCGGCCGCCCTTATTTGCGTTGTTGGTTTGATCCGCTTCACCCCATGCTTTGTCGGTTTTGCCCGTGCTTTGCCCGTTTCAACAGGAGCGAAGAAGGCCAGCCTCTACGCTCATAAGGGAACGGACAAAGCACGGGCAGATCGGGCAAAGCACGGGCGACGGCAAGCCGATTTCAGGTACCGAAGTACATGCGTATAAGATACGTTATGTAAACTAGCATCGTGGGAAACTGTGGAAATCCGTTGGCCGAGGGCTTCCCCACGCATTGCCGGACAGCTGTCGCCATGTTCTCGAGGAGAGCTGCGCGAGCTGCCTGGTAGGTCGCCAACAGAATGCTTGTGCCAACGTACGGCCAGCTAACCGCGATAGAGACTCTTGACTGTCGCCCAACTGTCGCGAGAGGCCCTTCGCGACAGCATGGCGTCAGTCGACTGGCAGTAGCCCCCGGAAGACCACTCGGCCCTCTCCGCGCAGCGACGGCAGCCACGTGCTGCCCTCCCGGCGCAGCTTGATCGTCAACGCTCGGCCGGACCTGGTCCGGAGCGTCGTCTCGAGGCCCGCCTGCTGCCAAGCAGCCAACAAAATCGCCGTCGATACCGAACCCGTCCCGCACGCCAATGTCTCGGCTTCCACGCCTCGCTCGTACGTGCGTATGTCGAAACCGCCATCAGAACGGCGCGCCACGAAGTTCGCGTTCGCACCGCCACCGGGGCGAACGTACTCGTGCAGCCGGATCGCGCGACCGCGGCGAACAATCTCGAGCGTCTCCAGCTCGTCGCGCAGAATCACCACGTGTGGGTTGCCGACGATCGCGTAGCCGATGCGCTGCTCGCCCGGCTCTGTTGCGATATGGGCCGCTGGCCGCACGTCCGTCACTGGCCACAGATCGACTTCGGGCTGGCCGTTCGAGATGCGCGCCGACGCGATCCCCGAGTCGGTCTCGAAGCGCATTCCAGAGGCGCTCCCCGCCCCCAGCTGCGACGCCAGACTCGTCACGCACAGCGCCGCGTTGCCGCACATCTCGGCGACGGATCCGTCGCTGTTGAAGTAGCGCATCCGAAACTGCGCGCCGTGAGCGGCGGTCGGCTCGATGAACACCATTCCATCAGCGCCCACGCCCGGGCCGCGAGCGCAGACTTCGCGTATCACTTGAGGTGTGGCCAGCCGACCCGCCGGCTCGGCCCGGGCGTCGAATACGACGAAGTCGTTCCCCGAGCCGGACATCTTGAAGAACTCCCGCTCGCTCATTCTTAGCGTCCGGCCTTGTCCGGCCTTGTCCCGTCCTGTCCGCCCTTGATGCGACCGGTGATCGCCAGCCACCTGAGACGCCACACCATCCACACCGCCTCGCGCACGATCTTGCGCGACATCTTGCTTTGTCCTTCGGTGCGATCCACGAACACGATGGGAATCTCGCGGATCCTGAAGCCCTTCTTCCACGCGCGAAAACTCATCTCGATCTGGAACGCATAGCCGTTCGATCGCACTGCGCTCAAGTCGATGGCTTCCAGCACGGACCTGCGAAAGCACTTGAACCCGCCCGTGGAATCTTCGAGCGGAAGGCCAGTTACGGTCCTAGCGTAGACGTTGGCAAAGAAGCTCAAGATGAGTCGCGTCATCGGCCAGTTCACTACCGTGACTTTGCCCTCGCGGTACCTCGAGCCCAACACGAGGTCCGCATCCTGGATCGCCTCGAGAAACTGCGGGAGGTGGTTCGGGTCGTGCGAGAAATCCGCGTCCATCTCGAACAGGTAGTCGTATCCCTGCTCGAGCCCCCAGCGAAACCCGGCCAGGTAGGCGGTGCCCAGTCCCATTTTCCCAGGCCGATGGAGGACGTGCACGCGAGGATTTTCGCCGGCGATCGACTCGACGATCTGCCCCGTGCAGTCGGGCGACGCGTCGTCCACCACCAGCACCTCGAGGCGCGGGTCCTTCTCCAGCACGGCCGGAATGAGTCGCGTGATGTTGTCCCGTTCGTTGTAGGTCGGGACAATGACGATGGCGCGCTCAGGCATGCCGCTTTTTGTCGACGAGAATACCGGCGGCCCACATCGCCAGCGCGATGAGGATCGCCACGATGGTGATCAGCTTGCCGCGCTCATAGGCCGCGCTCGTGAACGTGAGCGCGATGTGCCGCGCGCCATCCGGCAGCGCAACACCAATGAGCACGTAGTCGGCCCGACCCACAACGGCCGGCTTCCCATCCGCTGTTGCGACCCATCCCGGATAGTAGTTCTCAGACACCATGAGAGCCGAACCGTGCGGCGCAGGCTGGCTGAGGTCGACCTCGATGTGACCGGGTTCGTACCGGGTGACGGTCGCCTCCACCGCGCTCGGCTCCGGCAGCGCGGTGATCTTTTGGGCCTGCACCGCGGCCGACGTATCGAAGATGGCGCCGCGACGGATATCGAAGCGCGGGTCGAGCACCGCGGCCAGCGTCTGGTCGTCCGGCGCCTTGACGATCACGGGCGCGAGCCACGCCGGCGGATCATCGCCGGGCACCGTGTACAGGTACGTGGTGGTGCCGGCCGCATCCTTCGTTGGTCCGACAACCTTGGTGAATCCTGAATCCGGAATGCTCGGCAGGTTCGTGAGCAGATACTTCACGTTCAGCAGTCGCCACAACTGCGGATCTGTGAGTCGCGCATTGATGAGATCATGGTATCGGCCAATTTCGTTGCCGTGATAACCCATCACGGTACGCACACCCTGCACCATGAGCGCGTTGCCTTCCAGATACGGATCATGAGGCGCGATCGGCGATTGGGCGACGTCGGCCGGTATTTGTAGAACGCGGCCGGGAACCGACTGCTTGCGCACGTAGTCGAGGGTTGCGTTAGTCGCGTACAACTCTTTGGCGGGCGCCGAGAACATCCAATACTCGTGCTCGACGCTCCACAGGTCAGCGGCAATGAGAACCAGCATGGCCCATGCAATCACGGGGCGCTTTGCCCGGTCCAGCACGACGGCCAGCAAGAGTCCCGCCGCAGCCGCCGTGAAGATCGCGGTGCGCACTCCACCCAATAGCAGGAACTGCGCATTGAGCTGTACGCCTTCCTGGTGTTCCGGCGGAGCGATCACCGATGCGATGTTGGTGAGCATCCCGCTGACGCCGAGCAGCAAGACCGCCGCCGCCGCAATGAGCCAGCCAACGGCGTAGCGACGCGTCACATCGCCGCGCTCCAGGCGCTCT
>DATEKK010000170.1:0-20938 GCA_035277485.1 Gemmatimonadaceae bacterium | reverse complement strand
CCGTTGCTGTCGCGCTCGACCTCTGCCAGCAGCGACTCGACATCGATCACATCATCGCTGATCGCGCTGCGCACGTCAGCCCCCTGCGACCGGCGGAATGATGGCGATCTCGTCGCCCGAAGCAATCACGGCATCGGGCCGAGCGTATTCCTGATTGACCGCGACCAACGGCGACGCCGGCAGTATCGCTCCACCGGGCATGGCACGCACCTGCGCGACCACGTCGCTCACAGTCGCACCGTTCGGCAGCGTGATCTCGATGCTCTCGCGCTGCAGCACATCCGCATATGAGGCAAAGAGAAGCGCGGTCACGTTCATAGTCGAAACCTGACTCTGTCGCCGGATGCGGGCAAGCGGTGTTGGCTGAGTGGCTGGCATCTACGCTCATGAAGAAACGGACAAAGCACCGAGAAGTGCTCGGACAAAGCACGGATTACTCGGCTGTGAGGCAAGAGCGTCTGTCGAGGCTGGCTTCTTTGATTTTTGTGAACAACAGCAACCGATGTCGGTCCGGCGTGTCGCTTCTTATGATCGCAACCAACTGATCCGAGCTTTGTCCGAGCACTTCTCCGTGCTTTGTCCGTTTCTTCATGAGCGTAGATGCCAGCCAGGATGCACAACGCCCCGGCGCCGAGGGTTCGACGCCGGAGCGTTGCACACAAGAGCGATCGAAGGTTACGCGGCCGGACTCGCTTCGCCGGGATGCGGCGCATCCATGTCGGCCACGAGCGCGCGCAACTCCTTGGATGGCTTGAAGACAGGAACAGGTCGCGCGCTCACTTCTACTGGCGAGCCGGTGCGAGGATTGCGCGCCATGCGCGTCTTGCGCTGACGAATCTTGAACGTGCCGAAGCCGCGGACCTCGATGTTCTTCTGTTCTTTCAGCGCGTCCTTGATTGCGTCAAGGAATGCATCCACGACGCGGGCGCAATCCTTCTTGGAAATCATGGGGCCGGCGGTGCGGGAGATCTGCGTCGTCACGCGCTCGACAAGGTCGGCTTTGGTCATTCGATAGCCTCGGGTCATGCGC
This sequence comes from Gemmatimonadaceae bacterium, assembly GCA_035277485.1. Classification (GTDB taxonomy): domain Bacteria; phylum Gemmatimonadota; class Gemmatimonadetes; order Gemmatimonadales; family Gemmatimonadaceae; genus JADGGM01. The sequence continues at coordinate 19,908 of DATEKK010000170.1, read as the reverse complement.
TCGCCGGGCGGCGAACGTGAGTCGAACTTATGGCGTTACCTGTTGTGTGTCAAGCGTTTGGCTCACTTGTACTTGCGTGCGATCTCACCGCATCCATGAACTGCGAGAAGAGGGGCCGAGCATCGTGAGGGCCCGGCGCCGCCTCCGGGTGGTACTGCACCGCGTACACCGGCAGCTCGCGATGCTTGAGCCCCTCGACCGTTCCGTCGTTCAAATTGACGTGCGTCATCACCAGCTCTGGCGCTCCCGCTATCGCTTCGCCCTCGCCCACCACCGCGAATCCGTGATTCTGCGACGTGATCAACACCCGACCGCTCTCGAGCTCACGCACCGGGTGATTTCCCCCGCGATGCCCGTACGGCATTTTCTCCGTGCGTCCGCCGAACGTCAGGCCCAACAATTGGTGTCCCAAGCAAATGCCCAACACCGGCACTGCTCGCTCGGCGATCTCGCGAATGATCGGCGGCGCATACGACACAGCCGCTGGATCGCCCGGGCCATTCGAGAGAAACACTCCGTTGGGCTCGAGCTCGAGCGCTGCTTCGGCAGGCGTGTTGGCCGGAACCACGGTGACGCGACATCCGTGATCGGCGAACAGTCGCAGAATGTTGCGCTTGATCCCGTAGTCGTAGGCGACGATGTGCGACGGTGCGTTAGGATCACCCCACGTGTACCGACGCTTGGTCGAAACCGCGGACGCCAGGTCCAGTCCCTCCATGGACGGGCAAGCTTCCAGTGCCGCAACGCTTTGCGCATCAGGCACATCGCCCACGCCGATTACCCCGCGCATCACGCCCACAGACCTCAAGTGTCGTGTGAGACGACGTGTGTCAACCTCTTCGAGCACAGTAATTTGTGCTTTTTCAAGCCAGCTTCTGAGGTCCGTTCGCGCGCGCCAATTCGATGGATGATCCGTGAGCTCGCGCACGACGACGCCCGCGATTTGGGGCGAAGCCGACTCGGGGTCATCGTCGTTCACGCCATAGTTGCCGATGAGCGGCGTGGTCATCACCACGATCTGTCCACGGTACGACGGATCCGTGAACACTTCCTGATAGCCGGTCATGTTCGTCGTGAACACGACTTCGGCCACCGACGGCTCGCGTTGCGTCCGTGTGGTTCCGTGAAAAAGGGTTCCGTCCTCGAGGAGGAGGAACCCTGCTTGATCGCCCATCTCGCTCACTGTGTCAGGGCTTGGGCTTGGGGGTCGTTGGTTTGTTGGCGTTCGTGCTTGGCGCAGGCGCGGGCGTGAGCGGCACTGCCGGATTCGCGCTCGTCGGAGCGGGCGCGGTTGGCGCGGCGGGCTGCTGCGAGAACGGCTCATCGAGTACCGAGCGCGGCGTGGACGCGTGCGCGCTCATCAGCTGCAGCAAGTACGCGAGGCCCATGAAAATGCCGGCTGTCCACCACGTTGTTTTCGTGAGGAGATTCGCGGCCTGACGCGTTCCGATGAACGAATCGGGTGACGATCCCGCTCCACCGAATGTGGCCGACAGGCCACCGCCCTTCGGTGCCTGCAACAGGACGGAGACGCCGAGGACGATACAGTCGATGACGAGGAGAACGATGATGAGCGTGTACACAGCGGGCGGCGTCTGGGTGATTGGCGTAAGCTCTGAAGACTACGAAGCTTACGTACCGCGGTCAAGTGCTCACGATTCGCGTCCAGGTATCCACGTCGAGACTCGCGCCGCCCACGAGTAAGCCGTCGATCTCGGGGGCTTGGACGAGCTCCGCCGCGTTCTCGGCATTGACGCTGCCACCATACAGGATGCGCACCGAGTCCGGCTGTCCGCTCAGCGCCTCGCGGAAATAGCGGCGAATGGCAGCGTGCACGAGCGTGGCGTCTTCGGGCTTCGCGGTTTTGCCCGTGCCGATGGCCCAGACTGGTTCGTAGGCGACGAGCATCGTGGCGAGCTGTGATTTCTCGAGGCGGCTCACGCCGGTCTTGAGCTGGCGCATCACGATCGACTGCGTGATCCCGCGCTCGTGCTCGTCGAGGCGTTCGCCCACGCACAAGAGCGGCGTGAGCCCGGCGCGCGCGACGGCGGCGCATTTGCGCGCCGTCATCTCGTCTGTTTCGCCGAAAAGCTGGCGGCGCTCGGAGTGCCCAACGAGCGCGACGGTCGCGCCGCAATCGCGCGCCATGAGCGCCGAGGTCTCGCCGGTGAACGCGCCCTTGTCCTCCCAGTGCACGTTCTGCACGCCTAACAGAACATCGGGCCGGTCGCGCAGCGCGAAGCCCGCGACCGCGAGCGACACCGCGGGTGGAAAAAAGATGACCGTGCGGTCATCGCGCGCCTGATACGCCTCGAGAAACCTGAGCAGGAAACCCCGAGTCTCCTGCGGGCCATAGTGCATCTTCCAATTGGCGGCAAACACCGGCTTCTGCATCTAGTTGCTCCGATCGTCGAGCGCAGCCACACCAGGCAACACTTTTCCTTCGAGAAACTCGAGCGACGCGCCGCCGCCTGTAGACACGTGCGTCATGCGGCTCGCGAGATGCATCGCGTCGACGGCGGCCGCGGAGTCGCCGCCGCCGACGATGGTCGTAGCACCGGCGGCCGTGGCACGCGCCATCGCCTCGGCGATCGCGCGTGTGCCGCGATCGAACGGCGGCTTCTCGAACACGCCCATCGGTCCGTTCCACACCACCGTGCGCGCACCGATGATGCGTTGGGCGAAGGCATCGCACGTCTCAGGCCCAACGTCGAACATCGCCTCGCCGGCGGGAATCGCGTCGCGCGCGACCGCGTGCGCCGCTGCACCCGCGTCGAGCGACGGCGCTACCACCGCGTCGTCAGGCAGCACCAGCTTTTCCTTCGCGCGCGACAACAGCGCCGTCGCCATGTCCACGCGCTCCGGCTCGACCAGCGACGTGCCTGTCTCGAGCCCCATCCCGCGAAAGAACGTGCACGCCATGGCGCCGCCCACGAGCAGCGCATCCACCTTGGGCAAGAGCGCGTCGATCACATCGATCTTGCCCGAGATCTTTGCGCCGCCCAGGATCGCGACGAACGGCCGCTGCGGATGTGCGAGCGCGTCGCCCAGAAAACGGAGCTCGGTGTCCATGAGCAACCCGGCCACCGCCGGATGCAGATGGTGCGCCACGCCCTCGGTGGATGCGTGCGCGCGATGCGCCGAGCCGAATGCGTCGTCCACGTAGAGATCGCCCAGTTGGGCCATCTGGCGCGCGAGGGCGTCGTCGTTCTTCTCCTCGCCCGTTAGGAAGCGCGTGTTCTCCATGAGGAGCGTGGTGCCCCGCGCGGCGGTCGTCGTTGCCTGCACCGCTTCGGGACCAACGGTGCTTGTCACGAATCGCACGGGACGCGTGGTGATCGTGGCGAGATGCCGCGCGACGGGCGCCAACGAGTAGCGCGGATCGGGTCCGCCCTTGGGACGCCCCAGGTGCGAGAGGAGCACGATGGTGCGCGCACCGCGCGCAAAGAGCGCATCGAAAGTCGGGAGCGCGGCGCGCATGCGCGTGTCGTCGGTGACCGCGCCGCGGTCGTCCATCGGCACGTTGAAATCGACCCGCACGAGTGCGCGCTTGTCGCGCACCTCGGCGTCCGTGAGGTCGTTGATCGTCCGCTTGGCCATCAGCGCGACGCGTGCGACGACCGCCGGTTTGCCACGAACGACCAGACCACTGCGAGAATCCCGACGGCGATGATCACCCAGCCGGCGACGACCACGTTGTTGTACGAGATGGCGCGCTGGATGGCCGTGTGCCCTGGTTCGCGCACGATCGGCTTGGACGCCATGGTGTGCAATCCGAGATAGCCGTAGACCGCGACGGCCGCGCCGGCAGCGAGGATGAGGAGCGCGATGAGATCGCGGCGACGAGCCGCCGGCTCGACGTGCTGGCTCACAACCGTTCGCCGACGTACCGGAGCAGATCGACGCAGCGCGACGCGTAGCCCCACTCGTTGTCGTACCAGCCCGTCACCTTCACCAGGGTGCCGTCGATGACGTTGGTGGTCTTCGCGTCGAGAATGCAGGAGTACGCATTCCCGATGTAATCGGACGACACGAGCTCTTCGTCGCTGTACGCCAGATATCCCTTGAGCGGGCCGGATTCCGATGCCTCACGGAACGCCGCGTTCACGTCCGCGATCGTCGTTGGGCGTTCGACCTCGGCGACGAGATCGGTGAAGGAGACATCCGCGGTGGGCACGCGCACGGAGATGCCGTCGATCTTGCCCTTCACTTCCGGAATCACGAGCGACGTGGCTTTCGCGGCTCCGGTCGTCGTGGGAATCATCGAGACCGCGGCTGCACGCGCACGGCGCAAGTCTTTGTGCGGCAGGTCGAGCACGTTCTGGTCGTTCGTGTAACTGTGGATCGTGGTCATCGACGCGTGGCGCAGCCCGAAGTTGTCGAGCACCACGCGCACCATGGGCACCAAACAGTTCGTGGTGCACGACGCGTTCGAGATGACGTTGTGTTGGCGCGCGTCGTACTTCTCGTGGTTCACGCCCATCACGATCGTGATGTCTTCTTTTTTCGCCGGCGCCGAGATGACCACCTTCCGCGCGCCCCCGGCGATGTGTTTTTTCGCGTCCTCGGCGTTGGTGAATTTGCCGGTCGATTCGAGCACCACGCTCACGCCGAGCTGCTTCCACGGGAGCGCCGCGGGATCTTTTTCGACGAGCACTCTGATCTCGCGGCCGTCGATGTGAATGCAGCCATCGCCGGCGGTGACGACGCCTGGATACGTGCGATGCACCGAGTCGTACTTGAAGAGATGCGCCAGCGTCTTGGTATCGGTGAGATCGTTGATCGCGACGAACTCGAGGTCGGTGACACCTTGCTGCGCCGCCGCCCGGATGACTTGTCGTCCGATCCGACCGAAGCCGTTGATGCCTACGCGAATGGTCATCTATGTTGCTCCGTTAGTCAGCCGGCATCGCCGATCGCCGGCGCGCGGCCAAAGGTCACAATGCTGATGATTCGGGCGCCTGCATCGAACAGCGTGGCAGCGCACTCGCCTAAGGTCGCGCCCGTCGTGACGACGTCATCGACGAGCACCAGATGCGCGCCGCGAATTGTGGTCCGCTCCGACGCCGGCACCGCAAACGCGCCCGAAACGTTGTGTCGCCTCTCCTCCGGTGTCAACCGCGTTTGTGTCGCGGTTCGACGCGTGCGGACGAGATACGATTCGCGCACGGGAACGCGACATCGCGCCGAGAGTGCGCGCGCGAGCAATGCGCTCTGGTTGTAGCCGCGCTCGCGGAGTCGCGTAGCGGCGAGCGGCACTGGAACGAACGCGGCGCGCTCGGCGAGAACATCTTCCGGCCACGGCAGTCGCGCCATGCGCGCGGCCATCGGTTCGGCGACGCCGCGCCAGCCGGCGTACTTGAGCGCGTGGACGATCGCGCCGGCGGTGTGTCCCGGAATCCAACACACGGATCGCGCGGCGCGGACGTAAGGCGGCAGCATCTCGCACCACGCGCAGTGCTCGCGCGTGAGCGGGTGGCCGCAGCGCTCGCAACGCGGATACGGCAGTTCGTGCACGCGTGCCCAACATCGGCCGCACACGAGTCCGTGATCGCCGTGATCGAGCAGGCGCCCGCAGGACACGCAGGAGCGCGGCAGCAGCAGCTCGCCGAGCGCGGCCGCGGCCCGGCGCAGCGTCCCGGCTCGCGATGCAGCGATCAGGGATTGCACGCGGCCTCCCACATGACATCGCGCGGCGCCTCGATGCCGAACCATCGCTCGAACGCGAGCGCGCCCTGCTCGACGAGCATGGCGAGTCCGTCGCCGGCGCGGAGTCCGCGCGCTTTGGCGTCTCGCACCCACGTCGTGTCGCCGGTTCGATGGACGAGGTCGATGACGCCGACGGCGGCGGGCAGCAGCGCGACGTCCACGGGGACGGCGTCATCGACCATCCCGGCGGGCGTCGCGTTGACGACCACGGTGCAGTCGTGCACCGCGTCGGACGGGCGCTGGGCGATGCGATCCACAACCGGGAACCGCGCCGCGAGCGTTTCGGCGCGCGATGGCGTGCGGTTGCAGAGCGTGACGCGTGCGCCCGGCCATCGTTCGACGGCCGTGCACACGGCGGCCGCGGCGCCGCCCGCGCCGAACACTGCCACGCGCGCGCCTAACGGAGCGGAGCCGAGGACGCGGCGGGCGAGGTGGTCGAAGCCGGCGACGTCGGTGTTGTCGCCCGCGAGCGCGCCCTGCTGCACCCAGAACGTGTTCACCGCACCGGCGCGCTCGGCGACGGGCGTGAGCATGTCGCACATCTCGGCGACGGCGGCCTTGTGCGGAATGGTGACGTTGCCGGCGGCGCGCTGCGCGACGAGGGCGCGCACGCGGTCGCCTAACGCACCGGGCTCCACGTCCAGCGCTTCGTACGTGAGGGGGATCCCCGCGGCGCGGAGCGCGGCGTTCTGGAACGCCGGGGATATGGAGTGCCGCACGGGATGCCCGAGGAGCACGAGCGTACCGACGTCGTGCGCCGTCACGATACGCCGGGTGTTCGCTCCGCGTCGAGCCGGTCGAGGACGAGGCGCAGCTCGCGATCGAGCTCGACGTACGTGTCGCGGTAGAGCTCCAGCTCGCCGCCGAACGGATCGCCGATGGGCCGGTCGCTCGCGCCGCGCGACGCGTACGTCGTGATCAAGTGCGCCTTGCCGCGCGCGCCTAACGATTCGAGCCGCTCGACGTGGTGCGGCCCCATGGCGAGCACCAGGTCGTACTGCTCCAGCAGCTCCGGCGTCACCAGCCGCGCCGTGTGCGACGACAGATCCGTCTGGCGCTCCAGGCACACAAGCAGCGCACCATCGGATGCGGGCGCGCCTTCCCACGCCGCGGTGCCGGCGCTCCCGAACTCGATGTCGGTGAGCCCGCGCTCCTGCGCGATGCGCCGCGCCATGGCTTCCGCCATCGCACTGCGACAGGTATTGCCCGTGCACACGAAGAGCACTCGCAAAGGCGTCACAAATCTCCAACTAGATCGGACACGGATTCACGCAGAGTCGCCGAGGAGATCGCACCCGGCCGGATCACACGCGGGCGTCGTCCCATGCAATCTACAACTGTCGAAGGCGCCGAGGGCACGAGGCGGCCGCCGTCGAGCACGCGGAGCACGCCGCGTCCGATCGCATCGGACCATTGCTGCTCGATCTCGCGCGACGTCATCGCCGGCGGCACACCGGGGCGGTTCGCGCTCGTCGACGTGATCGGGTCGCCGTACGTGAGGATCAACCGTTGGAGTGCGGGGTGCGACGTCCACCGCACGGCAATGCCGCCTTCGGGTCCGCGCAATCGCGCCGGCAATCGGCGTTCGCCGCCCGGCAGCACGAGCGTGAGCGGTCCGGGCCAGTGACGCGCCGCGAGACGGGAGGCGTAGCCCGTGAGCTGAATGTCGTAGCGCGTGACCATGTCGCTCGACGCGATGAGTATCAAGAACGGCTTGCCGGGCGGACGCGACTTGAGCCGCACGAGTGCGCCCACGGATTGCGCGTCCACTGCGCTACCGAATCCGTACACTGTTTCCGTCGGGTACGCGAGCACCCCTCCGGTGCGCAGGTGCACCAACGTGCCCGACATCGACTGCTCGATTTCCGCCGGCGACCAGAACGGCACGGCGAGGGGCGGCGCGGTCATTTGGACTCGAGGGCCAGCGCCTCGACGCGCGCGAAGTCGGCTTCCTCGGTGACCTTGATCGCGCGCTCGTTGCCGCGGACCATCACGACCGGCATGCCTAACCGCTCGCACAGCGCCGCGTCGTCGGTGGCGTGGAGGCCGTGCGCGCGCGCATCGGCGTACGCGCGCTCGATCATGTCGCGGGGAAAGGCCTGCGGCGTCTGCGCGCGCCAGAGGTGCGCGCGATCCACGGTTTCCACGACGCGATTCGCGTCTTGGACGCGCTTGAGCGTATCCGTGAGCGGCACGCCCGCTACGGCTCCCGACCCCGTGCGCGCCACCGCGATCACGCGGTCGAGCGTCTCCGCGTCCATGAGCGGGCGCGCGGCGTCGTGGATCACGACGATGTGCACCTCCGGCGGCAGGTCCGTTAGGCCGGCGTACACGGAGTCGCCGCGCTCGCGTCCGCCCGCGGACACGAGGAGCCGGTCGACATCGCATTGAAAGATCCAGGGCGGCGGATCGCCGGCGTGCGAGCGCGGCAGCACGGCGATCACGACGGCGACATCCGTGCGCTCCATGCACCGTTGGACGCTGTGCAGGAGCATCGGCTTGCCGGCTACCCATCGAAACTGTTTGAGCTCTGTGCTGCCGGTGCGTGAGCCGGTGCCCGCCGCGACGATGATCACGCCGACGTCGGCGGTCGATACCGTGTCCACTATCCGTCCCGTCGAGCGCTGTAATTCTCGAATCGCGTGTACGACTTGTGGAAGAACAGGTTCACGAATCCGATCGGCCCGTTGCGCTGCTTGCCCACGATCACTTCGGCGCGGCCCTCGAGCGAGTTGCCGTCCTTGTCCGTTGGGCCGTCGTACACTTCCTGCCGATAGATGAACATGACGAGATCCGCGTCCTGCTCGATGGCTCCCGATTCGCGCAGGTCGGACAACTGTGGACGGTGGTCGCCCGCGCGCTGCTCGGGTGCGCGCGACAACTGCGACAGCGCAATCACCGGCACGTTGAGCTCCTTGGCGAGCGCTTTGAGCGAGCGCGAGATCGAGCTGATCTCCTGCTGGCGGCTCTCGGAGGTGGGCCCCGCGATGAGCTGCAGGTAGTCGACGATCACGAGCTCGATCTTCGCGTCGGCGCGCAGACGGCGCGCTTTCGAGCGGATCTCGAGGAGCGAAATGCCGGCCGTGTCGTCGATCCAGATGGGCGCCGCGCTCAGCGTGCCGGCCGCGCGCGCCATGCGCGTGAAGTCGTCGTCGCGCAGCATGCCTTTGCGCAATCGTTGGGCATCGACGCGCGCTTCCGACGTGAGCATGCGTTGGACGAGCGCTTCTTTGCTCATCTCAAGCGAGAACAGCGCCACCGGCGTGTGCTTTTCGATGGCCGCGTGCTGTGCGATGTTGAGGACTAACGATGTTTTGCCCATCGACGGACGCGCGGCGACGATGACGAGATCGGCGTTCTGGAATCCCGACGTCATCTCGTCGAGATCGGTGAAGCCGCTCGGTACACCCGTGATGGTTTTGCCGCCGCGCTGCAGCGCTTCGATGCGCTCCATCGTCGGCCACATCAATTCCTTGATGCGCGTGAAGCCCTGCATGCCGCGCTGCTGGCTCACCTGGAACACACGCTGCTCGGCGTCGTCGAGGAGATCGGCGGCGGTCGAGCGGCCTTCGTATGCCTCGGTGATGAGCGCGGTGCACGTCTCGATGAGCCGGCGTTGCAGCGCCTTCTCTTTGACGATGCGCGAGTGATACTCGACGTTCGCCGATGTCGGAACCGCGTCGACCAAGTACGCGATGTAATCCTTGCCGCCCGCGATCTCGAGGTCGCCGCGACGCGCGAGCTCGTCGGCGAGCAGGAGCGGATCGACTACATCGCCCCGCTCGACGATCGCGACCATCGCGCGGAAGATCCGGCGATTGCGTTCGCGATAGAACATCGTGTCGTCGACGTGCTCGGTGGCGCGCAGGATCGCGTCCTGGTCCATGAGCATGGCGCCCAGCACGGCGGTTTCCGCCTCTTCCGAGTATGGGGGACGGCGTTCGCCTTGCCGGTCATTTTCGAACGCCATCGAGGAGTCGACGAGCGAGCTGGACATCTTCCCAGGTTGGTCGCTTCCAAGCGGGATTGCGGAGGAGCGCGGCCGGGTGATAGGTGACGACGACGGGAATCCCGTGGTAGCGGTGGATCGCGCCGCGCAGCTTGCTGATCGAGAGCTTCGTGTCGAGCAGCGTCTGCGCGGCGAACGTACCGAAAGCGACGATGACCGAGGGTCGGATGATCTCCAGCTGACGGATCAGATACGGACGGCAGGCGTCCACTTCGGTGGGAAGCGGATTGCGATTGCCGGGCGGCCGATGTTTGAGCACGTTGACGATGAAGACTTCGTCCCGGCTCAACTTAATCGCCTCCAGAATCTTGGTAAGAAGCTGGCCGGCTTGTCCCACGAACGGGCGGCCCGTTTCGTCTTCGCTCGCGCCGGGCGCTTCGCCAACGCACACGAGTCGCGCCGTTGCGCTGCCTTCGCCGGGAACCGGGTGCTTGGCCGTGCGATAGAGATCGCACTTGCGACACGCGTTGATGAGCGCGGCCACCTCGTCGATTGTGTGACACAGCGCCATCTCGCCGCCGAAGAGCTCGTTGCCCTCGCTGCCGACCACGAGACCATCCGGCGGAAGCGCAACGGGCGCCGAGGCCGCGTTATCGGTTCGTGTCCGGGGTTGGTCCCTGGTCGCCGGCGCCTCCGCGCTGCGAAGTGTTTGGCGCCAGTCTCCGGGCGCGGCCGGCGTGGACGAGGGCGCCGCATCGTTCTGCGCGTAGCGCGCCGCGCCGATGATGCGCATCACGTCTTCCACCGATAGCGTATCGAGCACGAGCTCGACCTCGCCGTGATCGCGCCGCTGTTCGAGGTAGCGGCGGAGCAGGTCCTCAGCGTGCACGCAGGAGGGCCTCGACACGGTCGAGGATCACGTCGGCGAGCGACGACTTGGACATCACGGGAATCGCGTCGGCTGATCCATCGGGCGCGAGGATGGTGACGCGATTGGTGTCGGCGCCAAATCCCGCGTCGTGTTCGCGCGCGCTGTTGGCGACGATGAGGTCGAGCTGCTTGTCTAAGAGTTTGCTGCGCGCGCTCTCGAGCAGGTGGTCCGTCTCGAGCGCGAAGCCCACGGTGACGAGGCCGGGCGGGCGATGCCTAACGGTGCACGCGAGGATGTCGGTGGTGGTCGCGAGCGCGATGGACGCCGGCCCGTCGGTCTTCTTGATCTTGCTCGCGGCGGGGTCGGCGGCACGGAAGTCGGCCGGCGCCGCCGCCATGACGAGCGCGTGCGCGCCGGGCAGCGCCTGCCTAACGGCCTCCGCCATTTCCTCCGTGGTTTCGACGCGCACGAGCGACGGCCCAACGGGATCCGGCACTTCGAGCGGTCCGGCGATGAGCACCACGCGCGCGCCGCGCCGCCACGCTGCGGAGGCAATCGCCACGCCCATCTTCCCGCTGCTCCGGTTCGACAGGAATCGTACGGGATCGACCGGCTCGCGCGTTGGCCCGGCGGTGACGACCACGGTGCGTCCGCGGAACGACGCATCGTCGAGCGCGCGCCCCACGTGCGCGACGATCGTTTCGGGCTCGGGCATGCGACCCGGCCCGCTTCCCTCGCCTGCCGCGAGCGCACCGACATCCGGGTCGACGACGGTGTAGCCGATGTCGCGCAGGTGCGTCGTGTTGCGCTGCGTTTGCGGGTGCGCCCACATCGCATCGTTCATCGCGGGAAACAAAATCACGGGCGCGGTGGTGGCGAGGAGACACGCCGCGAGCAGATCGTCGCCGCGTCCGTGTGCGGCGCGCGCGAGAAAATCTGCGGTGGCCGGTGCGACAACCAGCGCGTCCGCTTCACGCGCCAGATGGATGTGGTCGAGCGCGCGTCCGGGAGAGAACAGGTCCGTGTGGACGGCGCGGCCGGTGAGTGCTTCGAACGTGAGCGGTGCCACGAACTCCGTCGCGGCGCGCGTCATCACCACGTCGACCTCGGCGCCGGCGGCCGCGAGCAGCCGCGCGACCCATCCCGACTTGTAGGCCGCGATGCCCCCGCTCACGCCGAGGACGACGCGCGCACCACCGAACGGGCGCACCGCGGGACCAGTGCCTAACGGCCGCGGCGCGGGATCACGCGGTACTCGATGCCCTCCTCGTTCGTGAGGTCCTCGAGGGCCCGCGTGGTGAGCTTCTTCTCGCGCGCCTCGGTCATCGTGCGCGGAAACTCGTTCAACAATCGCGCGTACTTGGCCGCGATGAGGACGCCGAGATATTTGTTGGTCGCGCGCTTGGCGACGTCGGCCGGGGTGTACACCTGCATGCGATGATCTCCATTGAAGTCGGACAATACCGGACAAGGCCGGAGAATGCCGGACAAAGCCGGGGTAGAACCGAATGCGCTACTTCATGTCGTCCATCTCTTTCTCCAACCGCTCGATGATGCGTCGCACGTCGCGTTCCACGTTTTGCAGGCGCTCGCGGCGGAGGCCTTCTGCGTCGATGATGCGCGACACGTTCGACACGGCCTGCTCGAGATCATCGTTCAACACGACGTACTGGAACATCGGTACTGCTCTCAGCTCGCCCAACGCACTGACAAGCCGCTTCTTCAATGTTTCGGGCGTCTCCGTTTGACGGCGCCGCAGCCGATCCAGCAACACTTCGCCTGACGGCGGCAAGACGTAGACCAGCACCGACTCGGGAAACGCCGCGCGGAACTGCCCCGCGCCCTGCACGTCGATGTCCATGATCACGTGCCGGCCCTCGCCCAACACCCGGGCCACCTCGCTGCGCAACGTGCCGTACAGGTGCCCGTGCACCGCCGCCGATTCCGCGAACTCGCCCTTCTGCTGCCGCTCGAGGAACTCGGCCGTCGACAAAAAATAGTAATCCTTGCCGTCCACTTCGTGCGGCCGCGGCGGCCGCGTGGTGCACGATACCGAGTAGCCCACATCCGAGCGCCGTGCGAGCAGCTCGTGCGTGATGGTCGTCTTGCCGCCTCCCGACGGTGCCGAGAGGATCACCGGAAAGACGTTCACTCGATGTTCTCCACCTGCTCGGCGATCCGCTCCAGTTCCTCCTTCACCGCCACTACGTCGTGCGTCATGATGGCGTCGCGCGCTTTGCTGCCCGTGGTATTCGCCTCGCGCAGCATTTCCTGCAACAAGAATCCGAGTCGCTTGCCGACCTGCGCCTCCGTGTTGCCGTGCAAGGCGGACCGAAAGGCCTGCACGTGCGAGCGAAACCGGTCCACTTCTTCCGCGACATCGAGTCGATCGGCGAGGATCGCGATTTCCTGCGCCAACCGCTGCGGGTCGACGTCGACACCGCCTGCGAGCTCCTTCACCGATTCGCGCAGTCGTTCGCGCTCCGACACCAGCCGTTCCGGCGCTCGCGACGCGATACGATCGACCGCCTGCTCGACGACGGTGATGCGATCCTCGAGCACCGTTTCGATGCGCGCGCCCTCCGCGTCGCGCATGCGCGTGAGGGCATTCACCGCATCCTGGACGATGGCCGTGAGCTGTTCCGCGGTTCCCGAGTCGTCGTGCGCGTCGCTGCCTAACACATCGGGCATCCGGAGAATGGCCGACACGTCGAGCTCGTCGGACAGCCCGTGCTTTTTCTGCAGCGCGCGCATGACGTGCACATAATCTGCGAAGCGCCGCTCATCCACCATCGGACCATTCTCGCCCGAAGCATCGCGTTCCGTGCGAGCCGAGAGCGAGACGTGGCCGCGCGCGATGGCCTTCCGCAGGACTTCGCGCACCTCGCCTTCCCAGCGCGACATGGCGCCGGAGAGCTTGATGTTGGAGTTGAAGAATCGGTGGTTCACCGTGCGAAGCTCGACGGTCACCCGTTGCGCGCCGAAGGCACCCGTCGCGGCTCCGAACCCGGTCATGCTGCGTATCATGGACAGTCACGTAAATTACTGCGCTGCAACGATGTTTGTCAATTCAGGGAAGCGCTCGCTGACGCTCGCCTGGGGAAGCGCTTCCCTCAGTTCCGCCTAACGAATCCCTAATTCCAGAACTGCCACCTCACACCGTACGTCAGTAATTGCCGCGGCTGCGCGTAGCCCGGGACGATCTCGTAGATCGGCGGGTTGATACCGTAAATCGAATGGAAGAAGATCACGGCGTCGATGATGCGCACCTCGATGCTGCCGACCAGCACGTGACTGAACACCGCGAACGGCGCGTTGTTGTCGAACGTCTCATCCGTGGTCGTCGTCGGGAAGAGCACGTTCTGGCGGAATTCGTGTGCGATCGAACCGCGGAATCCGAAGTTGCCGCTGGGGAATCGGCTCAGCCACTTGGTGTCGAGGTACAACTCTTCGCGCGTCTGGATCTGCGGACGGTAGTACCCGTTGTTCGAGTAGCGCACGCCCCACACGTCGGCGCCGATGTCCTTGTAGAATTTGCCGCGAATGGTGCCGTAGATGCCCGTCGCCGGTATGGCGCGGCGCGCGACGAAGCTCGTGTCGTATGCGGAGAGACCGGGGACTAAGCTCGCGTCACGCCGCAGAATGCCGCCGGTGAGCCACGCGTTGAACACCTTGAGCCCCGCCTCGAGCCTGACGGCAACCTGTTCGCCGCCGTCCACGCCGCCGCCGTGCCGGTGCGTCACCGCCCCCGTCACCGAGAAGAAGTCGAGCGGCGTGAATCGCGCCGATGCTTCCTCGGTGGACGTCGTGTCCGGCCCGCGGTAGTCGGCGAAGAACGACACGGCCAATTCCTTGCGCTCGTACGCGAGCCGCGCCTCGAGCGAGTTCATCGTACTGTTAGGCAGGAAGTGCAAGCGATCGGCCGCACTCAGGCGCAACCCCCATCGCGTGAAGCCGCCCGTCGCCACGAGCTGCCTGGCCGACATCGTCGTGTCCGCCGAGTCGGCGGGCGCGAAGTCGAGCTGCGGGTGGAAGCCCGAGTGCTCCGCGAACTGCTCCGTGGCGACCATCACCTGCGCCCACGATCCGGAATCCGGATCGCCGTAGCCCGCGCGCAGATACGCGTCGGTGCGCGTGCGGTCCTGCTCGGGCACCACACCGTTCACCTGGGAGACGAGGTCCTGGTCCTGTTCGTCGCGCGTGCGAGATGAGCGAATGGCGTACGCGTCGATGCTCCACGGACCCTTCGCCCAACCGAGGCGACCGGTGAGCGCGAGCTCGTCGCCGCCGCCAATGCTCGGACTGGAGTTGGTACCGTACTGCTGGCCCGCCAACTGCAACGCCATGCCGTTTCCGTATCGCTTGCCGTAGAAGCCGCGATAGAGATTCGTGCCCTCGTCGCCCGTTAGGACATCGACGCGTGTGTTGGTCGACGTACGCTGCACGCGCCAACTGCGCAGATACACGCGCAGCTCGTCGGCGCCGCGTTCGACCGATACTTCCTCGAGCGAGAACAGCTGCACCTCGGATGCGTCCAACGCGCCCGGCGATCGCGGGTCGAGGTTCTCGATCTCGACGCCGTCGTAGAAGTATCTCACGCGACCCGGATTACCGAGGTACGCGGCGTACTGGGGCGATGTGACCCAGCCGGATCGAAACGCCGTGACGCCCGGAATCAGCTTGAGGAGATCGAGGAGATTGATCGCGCCCGACGCGAACATCTCGTCGCGATCCCAATGGTACTGCGCGCCGATGCCCACCAGCTGCGGCATCTCGGCGTGCGCGAGCGGCGCCTTGATCGTGTCCTTCGGCACCTGCGTCGTGTCGCTCGTCGTATCCGAATGCGTCGTGTCCGACGGCATGGGCACGGCGTGCTGGCTGGTGTCGCTCTTGGCGCGGGCGGTGTCCGCGCGCGTCGCCGTATCCCGGCGCGTGGTGTCCGGACGGGTGGTGTCGCGCGGCGCCGGCACGCCCTGCGCCGCCGCCGTCGCGCCCACGGCGAGCGCGAGCAGCACCACCCATGGCGCGCGCCTAACGGAGCGGCGTGCGAGCGTCAGCGCGCCCTCCCCCGCACCAGCTCGACGAACGTGCCCACCGGCACGCCCGTGGGCCCCTTGGGGATGTACGTGAGGTCGGACTCCGAGTATGCGGTGCCCGCGATGTCGAGGTGCACCCACGCGAAGTCCTCGGCGAACTCTTTGAGGAACATCGCGGCCGTGCTCGCGCCGGCGGGACGGCCGCCCGTGTTCTTGATGTCGGCGACGTCGCTCTTGATGAGGTCCTTGTATTCGTCGTAGAGCGGGAGCCGCCATCCCGGTTCGCCCGCGCGCGCGCCCGCGGCGAGGACGTCGGACACGAGCGCGTCGTCCGTGCCGAACACGCCGCTGGCGGTGTGGCCTAACGCGATCACGCACGCGCCCGTGAGCGTCGCCGCATCCACCACCGCCGAGGGCGCAAAGCGCCGCGCGTACGACAGCACGTCGGCCAGCACCAGGCGTCCCTCGGCGTCGGTGTTGATCACCTCGATGGTCTTGCCGAGATGGCTGCGGACGACGTCGCCGGGATTCACCGCCGTGCCCGATGGCATGTTCGTGGTGCTGCCCACGAGCCCGACGACGTTCACCGGCAACGCGAGGCGCGCGATCGATTCCATGGCGCCTAACACACCGGCCGCGCCGCACATGTCGAACTTCATCGCCTCCATGCCCTGCGCCGGTTTGATCGAGATGCCGCCGGAGTCGAAGCAGAGCCCCTTGCCCACGAGCGCGACCGGCTTGGCGCCGGCAGGTCCGCGCATGTACTCGAGCGCGATCAGCTTGGGATCTTGTGGGGTGCCCTGCGCCACGCACAGGAACGAGCCCATCTTCTCCTGCTCCATTTCGGCACGGCCGAGCACCGTGACCCGCATGCCGTGGCGCGTGGCGATCTCGCGCGCCGTGTCGGCAAGGTACGAGGGCGTGCACAGATTGCCGGGCATCATCGCGAGCCTCCGCGCGAGCGCCATCCCTTCGCCGATCGCGGTACCGCGGTCCACGGCCTGCGCGGCCGCGGGGTCGTCGGACAAAATCACGGCCGACTCGAGCTCGGGACGACGCTCCTCAACGGGCGGCGGCGTCTTGAGATCGGCGTATTCCCAGGCGCCCATGAGCAGACCGACGGTCACCGCCTCGACGGTGTCCGCGTTGCGTCCGCCGTCGTGCCACGCGAGCGCGGTCGCACCGAGCTTCCGCGCCTGCCGCGCGGCGATGCTCGCGGCGCGGCGCAGCGCGCCGGGCACGTCGGACGGATCGCCTAACCCAACGAGCAGCACGCGCTGCGGGTTTGCGCCGCCGCCGGCGCCCGAGAGGTGCAGCACCTCATCGCGCCCGCCGCGGAATTCGCGCCGGCTCAGCGTTTGCCCGAGCGTTCCGCCGAGCTTCGCGTCGAGCGCCGCGAGGTCGGGCGGCAGTGTCGGGTGCTTGCGGAACGCAAGGACCAGTAGCGGAACATCGACGGCGTCGGCGGCGGAGCGGCGTGCGCTGACACGAAGGGGCATTGATCCAGGCTCCACAGTGAGCAACGGAGCGAACGCGGCAGTGCCGCGCCCGCTCCGGCAGGTGACGGACGAGAAATCCGCTGGAAGTTACCGCGGATTCTACCACACGGAACCCCTCCGGTTCCCGCGCCACGGACCCCGAGCGCAGAAGAATTGCACGTGCCGGGTATCGATGCCGCGGCGGCGTCGAGGTCTCCGGTGCACGTCTTCGCCTAACGAAAGGCGGCCCATCTGCCGCACTCATTGTATTGAATTGCGGCCCGCGCCGCGGCAAACTTCTCCGGGTACTCTTGAGCCGAGGAGACGGACCACATGGCAGGCTATTCGGGCACGCCGCTCGCGGAGAAGCTCGGCATCAAAGCGGGCATGTCGCTCTGTGCGTCGAATGCGCCGAGCGACTACACGTCGATTGTCCACCCCATGCCCGATGGCGTGACGCTCGTGGCGCGCGCCTCGCGCACCACCGACATGGTGCACGTGTTTGCATCACGCGCGTCCGAGCTCGACGCGGCGCTCAAGCGGTATCGCCGCACGCTCGGCTCCACAGCCGTGGTGTGGGTGTCGTGGCCGAAAAAGTCGGCGAAGGTCCCGACCGACATCACCGAAGACACGGTGCGCGCGCTCGCCCTGCCCCTCGGGTTCGTGGACGTGAAAGTCTGCGCCGTCGACGCGACGTGGTCCGGCCTCAAGCTCGTCGTCCGAAAAGCACTGCGTTAGCACTCACCGACCAACTCAATGCATCTCTTCGAACCGCTGCCGCTGCGCGGTGTCACGCTGCGCAACCGCATCGTCGTGTCTCCCATGTGCCAGTACTCGAGCGACGATGGCTTCGCAACCGACTGGCACCTCGTCCACCTCGGGCAGTTCGCGGCCGGCGGCGCGTCCATGGTCCTAACGGAGGCGACGGCGGTGACCGCCGATGGCCGGATCAGCCCGCAGGACTTGGGGATCTGGAAAGACGAGCACGTGGAGATGCTCGCGCGCATCGGACGCTTCGTGGCGTCTCAGGGTGCGTTGTTCGGGATGCAGTTGGCGCACGCCGGACGCAAGGCGAGCACCGGGCGCCCGTGGGAGGGCGGCGGTCCCGTGGGCGTGGACGCGGGCGGGTGGACCCATCTCGCGGCGCCGAGTGCCCTGCCCTTCGATGAGCAGCATCAGACGCCGGATGCACTCGATGACGCCGGCCTTGCGCGCGTCGTGTCGGCGTTTCGACGCGCGGCCGAGCGCGCGCTCGCGGCCGGCATGCAGGTGATCGAGCTGCACGCGGCGCACGGATATCTCTTGCACGAATTCTTGTCGCCGCTCTCGAACGTGCGCACGGACACGTACGGCGGCTCGTTCGAGAATCGCATCCGTCTCGTGCTCGAGGTGGTGGCGAGTGTACGCGAGGTGTGGCCGGAGCGGCTGCCGCTGCTCGTGCGTCTCTCCGTCACCGATTGGCGCGACGACGGGTGGACGCCGGACCAGTCGGTGGCGCTCGCGCGCCGGTTAGGCGAGAGCGGCGTGGACGCCATCGACTGCAGTTCGGGCGGCGTCGTGCCCAAGGTGCAGATCCCGATGGGACCGGGCTATCACGTCCCGTTCGCGGAGCGCATCCGGCGCGAGGCGGGCGTGCGGAGCGCGGTGGTCGGCTACATCACGGGCGCAGCGCAGGCCGACACGATCGTGCGCTCGGGTCAGGCCGACATGGTCGTGATGGCGCGGGAGCTCCTGCGGCGCCCGCACTGGCCGCTCGCGGCGGCGCACGAGCTGGGTCGGGAGGTGCAGTGGCCGCCGCAGTATCTGCGGGCGAAGCCGCGCTGACGGCGCGCCGCTCCTAACGAGGGAGCGTCGCGCCGAAGAAGGCGAGCACACGCCGCTCGTAGTCCGATGGGTCGAACGCGTGGAGATCTTCATGCCCGGCGCCGGGCACGGCCCAGAAGGTCTTCGGCTCGTGTGCCCGCGCGAAGAGCGCCTGCGCCTCATCGAGGTGTGTATCGCGGTCGGCCGTGCCGGCCATGACCAGGAGCGGCACATGAACCTGCGCGATGCGATCGATCGGGCGCAGCGCGGCGGGGTCGATGCCGAAGCGCGGCCGCAGCTGCGCGAGAAAGAGTGGCCCGAGCACGGTGCCTAACGGACCGGCGTGCGCGGCGAGGCGATCGCGCACGGCCGCGTCGATGGTCGGATAGACGGACTCGAGCACGAGCGCATCCACATCGAGGGGCGCCTTGCCTAACAGCGCGGCCGCGCCGCCCATTGAGACCCCGATCGCGCCGATCCGCTCGCCGGGGGCGCGGCGGCGGAGATACGCGACGGCTGCTGCTGCGTCCGCGGCTTCCGTGGCGCCGAACGTGATGCGCCGTCCGGAGCTCTCACCTTCGGCGTGAAAATCGAACAGGAGAACGCCGTAGCCCGCGCCCATGAGGAATCGCGCGCGGCCGATCATGGAACGCCGGTCGTCGTGAATCCCGTGCATGAGTACGATCGCGCCGCGTCCGGGTCGGCCGGGGATGAACCAGCCGCGCAGCGTGTCGCCGGCGACCGAGGTGAACGACACATTTTCGGCGTTGGCAAACGGCCCGCGGCCGACCCGGGTCCGATGCGGTCCCGTGACCACCGTTGCGGCGATCGACACGGCGGCGACGACGAGGACGACTGCGCCGATGAGCGCAGCCGCGAGGCGCCGCGGCCATCGACGTGGGGTCCGGGCGCCTCCGTTAGGCGAGCGCCCGGCGCTCGTGCCTAACGCTTGGGCGGAAAGAGTGTCGCGAGCTCCGGAACCTGACCCGCCGGGGTCCACCCCGCCATGCCGTGTCGCCAGACGAGCGTCTCCGGTGTGAGCGTGCCGGGCGCCGACAGCGC
>DATEKK010000169.1:0-3354 GCA_035277485.1 Gemmatimonadaceae bacterium | reverse complement strand
CACCAGGTTGCCGTTGTGCGCGACGCAGTTCTCGTCTTCGGTCTGCGCCGCCGGCATCTTGAAGTAGCCTTCGTGCGTGAGCGTGTTGTTCGTGAGCGTGAAGATGGCGTCGGCGCCCCAGTCGATCGGGTCCGTCGCGCGACACTTGGGCTGCGTGCCGCCGCCCCACTCATCGGTGAACAACAACTTCGATGCATCGTTCGCGAACGTGGCCGAGTGCCAGAAGGAGAAGTTGGAATCGGCGACGGCCTGCAAGCGCACGGGGTGTGTCGGGTCCTTGATGTCGAGCAGCAATCCATAGCCCGAGCACGCGCCCGCGGCGTAGCCGGCCGACGGATACACGGTGATGTCGTGGCACTGCGACGGGCCGCCGCGTGCGCCGCCCGGAATCCGCAGGTTCAGGCCCATCGCCTTGAGCGAGTCGGTGGCGGCCTTGGTCTTCACCGTGTCGTTGCGAAAATTCATCACGTCGGCGATGAGGCGTGCGGCTTTGTCCGAGTCGGCCGCGGTGGCCGTCGCCGGCATGCCTAACCGGCCGAGGAATCGGCGGGCGGCCTTGACCGCGGCGCCGTTGGCCGTGTCGGCCACGGCGACGCCGTGTGTCGGCGGGGCCGTGAGATCGTTGAAGATACGCGGCGAGCTCACGATCTTCGCCTGCTCGGGGTGTGCTAACGGAACGCGAATCACCTCGATGCGGAAGAGGGCCGTGTTGGGATCGGTGATGTCGCCGCCCTCGCAGCCCGCCATCTCGCTCGTCGACCGCACGCGCGCGAGGCCCGAGACGTACACGTAGATCACGCTCTTGTCGTTCGGGTCCTGCACGAGCGTGTGCGTGTGCGAGCCGCGGCACGTCTGGACGTCGGCCACTTGCTTGGGCGCTTTCGGATTCGAGATGTCGAAGATGCGGACGCCGATCATCCGCTCCTTGCTCACGCTGTCCTGGATACCTTGCGTGCCGCAGTCGAGGCGGCTGCCGGTGTTCTCCGCCGACACGAAGAGCAGGTGCCCATAAACGGACACGTCGCCTTGCTCGGTGAAGCAGACGACGTGGTCGGCGAGAACGGGCTTCATTGGGTTTGAGACGTCCCAGATCTGGAAGCCGCTGAAGTTGCCTTGATAGACGTAGCGGCCGCCGAACGCGAGATCGGAGTTGGCGTACGTTAGGCCGCCGGGATCGTTGGGATGAAAGTCATCCGGCTTGTTGACGTGTGCGACGAGGTCGAGGCCCTTGGCGGCTTCGCCGGCGTCGTACAGACCGGCTTTCAAGTGCGCGCGCGGATCGTTCGTATCGGATTGTGCCCGCGCGGAAGAGGGGACGAAGGCGGCCGCGGTCACGAACGCGGCGCACAGGACGAGAGAGGACCGGAACGATGCGATGCGACGTGTCATTGGGTTGGGCTCGGAGTGAGCGTTTTCAGGATGGCTTGCATCCGCCCGATCTCGGCGCGCTGTCCGGCGTCGACATCCGTGGCGAACGAGAACAGCTCGGGCTGCTGGCCCGAGCCGGGGGTATCGAAGAGCGTCTTGACCATGTCGAGCGCACCCTCGTGGTGCTTGATC
Source organism: Gemmatimonadaceae bacterium (assembly GCA_035277485.1). Taxonomy (GTDB): domain Bacteria; phylum Gemmatimonadota; class Gemmatimonadetes; order Gemmatimonadales; family Gemmatimonadaceae; genus JADGGM01. The sequence goes on along the minus strand of DATEKK010000169.1, from coordinate 1,794 downwards.
ATCCCGGTGAGATAGAGGTGATCGAAGGCGGGACCGTGCGCGGCATCGAGCGCTTTCATTTCGTCGGGCGTGAGCATCCCCGGCATCATGTGGGCACTCATGTCCATGCCCGGCATGTTCATGCCGGCCATGCTGCCGGTGTCATTGGTGGCGGGCTTGTGTCCCGGCAACATGCCGAGCGGATCGGGCGCATCGAGGTGACGCGCCTGAAGCCAGTGCTGCATCATCGTGATCTCGTCGCGCTGCGAGAGTGCGATGCGTTTGCACAACGTGGCGACGTCGGCGCGCGCGCCGTGTGTGGCGGCCCAGTCGGACATGATGACGGCCTGGGCGTGGTGGTAGATCATGCCCTGAACGAAATCGACATCGGCTTTGGTATAGTCGTGCGCGGGCCCGGAAGCGGCCTGGGCAGGAAGTCGCGCACTGATCAGGCCGGCGCACGCCAATGCGACGGCCAGCCGCGGTGCGGCTCGGAGACGGCTCGTGAGTGACATGGCAGTTATGGGTTGTGCGGACGGACTCGCTCGAGCGCGAAGCCCCCGCGGTCTGTACGGACAATACCTAGCGGGCGTTGCGCCGGCGACCCTTTCACTGCATTCGTCGCGCCCGGAGCAGGTGGTACGCAGCGAACGGGCCTTCACCTCGGCGGCTGATTTCGCGAGAGCCCCGTTCGTGCGCGCCTGTCCGCCTCCGCTGTCTCAAAAGCATCTACGAGTTAATAGCGGACAGACCCGGACAAAGGCGGACAAAGCGGAATCAATTGGTAACTGCGTCGAGATGTGAGCTCTCGAAACCAACAACAAGTTCTTGTCCTATCCGTGTCCGGCCGCGTCCGCGCTCATAGTCGTGAGACCCCTCACCGTCGTCGGAGGCGGATTCGCGAAAGCTCAGTCATGCGCGCGGTCGGCTTCCGCCTTCAAACCCTTGTCGTAGATGCCGGCCTGTGCCCGGCCGGTGCCTGCGGAGGCCAGAATGCGTCGAGGCGGATGTGCCAAGCCGGCACACCCGCCTCGTTCGTGTTGCTGCCTAACGCCAAAATCGACTCAGGACTTTGCCGTCTGCAAGCCCTTCACAACGCGTTCGAGCAGCTGCACGCGCTTGGTGTCGCTCGCGCCCTGCTCGTCGTGCGAAAGATCGGTCGCCAGCTTCTTGAGCGCTGCTGTGCGCTTGGCGCCTTTCGCAGACTGCGCCGATTTAAGAGCGGTCTCGATCGCGGTGAGGCGATCGGCGGGAAGACCGTTGTCGCGCTTGAGCTGATCGACGTACGCGAGCGCCACCGGGAACGCCGCGGGCCACACGATCTTCGGTTGGTCCTGCGGATTCAGGAGGCGCAAGTGCACGAGCTTCGCCGCGTCGATCTCGTTCTGCGTGAGGTCTTGCGTGGGCGTGAGCTCGAACACGTCCAGTCCGCGCGCGATCTCCGAGCCGTAGATGTACCCGTTATAGTAGTAGCCGCCCCAGTATCCGCCGATCACGAGTTTGTTCGGGTCGATCGGGCCGCGATCGAAGTACGCGATTTCTTTCACGTGCGCCGGATCGGTGAAGTCGAACACGGACACGCCGCCCTGGTACCAGCCCTGCACCATGATGTCGCGTCCCGGTACGGGCACGAGGTTGCCGTTGTGTGCGACGCAATTTTCGGCGTCGGTTTGCGCGGCCGGCATCTTGTAGTAGCCCGCGTGCGTGAGGGTGTTGCCCGAGAGCGTGAACACGGCGTCCGCGCCCCAATTGATCGGATCGGTCGCGCGGCACTTGGGCGCAACGCCGCCGCCCCATTCGTCCGTGAAGAGCAGC
>DATEKK010000168.1:0-7103 GCA_035277485.1 Gemmatimonadaceae bacterium | reverse complement strand
GTTGGCCTGATCGATCGAGAGGTGCAGCGGCGATCCGTTAGGCTTGGGCCACGTGTGTCCGCGGTAGATGGCCGGACCGGTCAGGCTGTCGTAGGGATACACGGGCCGCTCGATGAGCTGGCGGACGTACCAGTCCGTGTTCAGCAGCGACGTGTTCGCGATGACGACGTCTTTGCGGATGCCTTCCACTTCCTGCGCGTACCAGAGCGGGAACGTGTCGTTGTCGCCCACGGTCACGAGGATGCCGTACGGCTCGACGCTATCGAGCAGATCGTGCGCGAAGTCGCGCGTGTCGGTCTGCCCGGCGCGCGAGGCCGCGCTCCAGTTCATCGCGAGGGGAATGAACGCGAAGATGAGCAACGGCGAGGCGGCAATCCATCCGTTGTGCGTCGCGATGGTGAAATACTCTCGGCCGCGCTTCACGCCCTCGCTCCCGATGAGCGCGGCGAGGTACCCCCATACCCACACGACGCCGAGCGCCACCCACACGCCCCACGCCGAGAAGCTCACGATGAAGAAGTAGTCGCGGTCGCGGACCTCGCACGGCACGCCCGGCGGATTGCCCATCGCCGTGCACTGGCTGTACCCGTACTTGAAGTTGAGGTACCAGATGAGCAGCAGCGTGAGCGTGAACATGAACGTGCCGAGGTACCAGAACGACTTGCGGTCGCGCTTCCAGTGGACCCAGCCGCCTAACAGACCGAGCGCCATGTACGCGACGGCCATGAGCGACTGCCAGAACGGGTATTGCTCGCCCGCGTCGCGCAGCCACTGCCACTTGAAGTACAGCCAGTACATGCCTAACTGGCCGGTGATGTAGGGCGCCTGGCGGTCGAACACCGACGGCTTGCCGTACTGTCCGCGGTTGAAGTTGTACCAGAAGGCGGACCAGGTGGTCGGCTCGCCTTCGTTGATCGGCGGATGGTGCAGCGCGCGGATGGGCTGCGTGAGGAACGGCGTATTGCCGAGGAGAAACACGCCGGCGAGCGCGAGGAGGAGCTTCCACCGCAGGAGCGTGTCCGGCCGGCGGACCAGCACGGCCACCACCACGGCCGGCGCCGCCAGCAGCCCCATCATGTGATTTGCGTTGCCTAACCCGAGCAGATACGCGATGAGCACCAGCAGACGGTCGGCGGCGGGACCGTCGGGATCGTCGCACCAGCGCACCGTGAGCCACGACACGATCGCCAATCCCATCAGCGACACCGTGTACACCTTTTCGTTCACCACCGACTGGTTCCACACCGTGAACGCCGTCGCGCCCACCAGCGTGGCGAGCGCGCCGCCCGTAATGCGCAGCCACCGCTCGGGCAGCCACGACACCAGCACGCGCTCGGCCACCAGGAACCACATGCCCGCGGCGATGGCGCTCGTGAGCGCGGCCAGCATGTTGATCTTCACGGCGACGCTGAGCGAGCCTAACGGCAGCACGGCGAACAGCCGCCCGATGAGCACGAACAACGGATTCCCCGGCGGGTGCGGCAAGCCGAGCACGTATGCCGCCGAGATGTATTCGCTCGTGTCCCACATCGCTGTGGACGGCGACAGGGTGACCAGGTACAGCACGAAGACGAGCGCCGCGGCGATCGCGGCGGCGAGATAAGACGGTCGGTAGTCGAGCTCGGTGTTGGCCATGCGGGTCGCTGGGCGTCCGTCAGTACGAGTAGGCTGCGTTAGAAGCCAGGGAATGGGGAAGCGCTCGCTGGCGCTCGCTTCGGGAAGCGCTCCGCTGGGGGAAGCGGCGGCGACGCCGCCTGAGGGAGTGGAAGGACATCAGTTGTCTCGGGGTGGTGAGTGCCGGACCACCAGGGCTCCCGCATGGCACTCACGCCGCGCAGACCATTGATGTTGTTCCACTCCCTCAGGCGGCATCGCCGCCGCTTCCCTCAGCGGAGCGCTTCCCCAAGCGAGCGCCAGCGAGCGCTTCCCCATTCCCTCATCTCCGCTATAAAATTTTCTGCCGCCCCTCACTAATGGCGGAAGAGCCGCTTGCCGGTGAGCACCATCGCAATGCCGCGCTCATCCGCAGCGGCGATCACCTCATCGTCGCGCACCGATCCGCCGGGCTGCACAATGGCAGTGATGCCGGCGTCGACAGCCTGATCGACGCCGTCGCGAAACGGAAAATAAGCGTCGGAGCCGAGAACCGCGCCGTGCGTGTCGTGTCCGGCGCCGTTGGCCTTGTGGACGGCCAGGAAGGACGCGTCGACGCGGGACATCTGGCCCGCGCCGATGCCGATCGTGGCGCCGTCGCGCGCGAGCACGATCGCGTTGGATTTGACGCTCGCCACGGCGCGCCACGCGAACTCCAGGTCGGCCTGCTCGGTGCGCGTGGGCGCGCGCTTGGTGGCGACGGTCCACGAGGCGAGCTCATCGCCCACGGTGGAGCGCTCCTGCACGAGGAAGCCGCCGCGCACGCGCTTGAAGTCGAACGCGTTCGGATCCCACTGCGCGCGGCCCTCGAGCACGCGCAGATTTTTCTTGCGCCCGAGGATGTCGACGGCCTCTTCGGAGAACGCGGGCGCCACGAGGCATTCGACGAACAGGCGCGAAATGGCCTGCGCCGCGGCTTCGTCGACCGGCACGTTCACCGAGATCACCGATCCGAACGCCGAGACGGGGTCGCAGGCGAGCGCCTGCTCGTACGCCTCGAGCGCGGTGCTGCCTAACGCAAGCCCGCAGGGCGTGGTGTGCTTGATGATGGCGCAGCACGGACGGTCGCCGGGGAAGAGGTCGGTGGCGAGGAGCGCACCCTCCAGGTCGAGGAGGTTGTTGAAGCTGAGCTCCTTGCCGCCGCGCTGGCGGAGCCCGTGCAGTCCGGCCCCGGGGCGCTCGACGTAGAACGCGGCGCGCTGATCCGGATTCTCGCCGTATCGCAACGACTGCGCGCGCTCGAGCGACACCGCGACCCATTCGGGGAAGAGCGTGTCGCGCTGCGCCGCGAACCACCCCGCGATGGCGGCGTCGTATCCGGCCGTGTGGGCGAACGCCTTCCCCGCGAGCAGACTGCGCAGATCGGCATCGTCGTCGCCCGTGGCGATCGCGCCTAACACGCGCTCGTAGTCGGCCGGATCCACCACCACGTACACGCTCGCGAAATTCTTGGCGGCGGACCGGATCATGGAGGGACCGCCGATGTCGATCTGCTCGATCACGTCCTCCGGCGACACGTCGGGTCGCGCGGCGGTCTGGCGGAAGGGATAGAGATTCACCGCGACGAGGTCGATGGGCGCGATGTCGTGCTCGCGGAGCGCCTGCATGTGCTCGGGCAGGTCGCGCCGCGCGAGGAGGCCGCCGTGCACGGCCGGGTGCAGCGTTTTCACGCGGCCGTCGAGCATCTCGGGGACGCCGGTGACGGCGCTCACGTCCTTCACCGTTAGGCCGGCGTCGCGCAGCGCGCGCGCGGTGCCGCCGGTCGACACGAGCTCCCACCCGTGGCCGGCGAGCCCCGTGGCGAATTCGGCGAGGCCGGTCTTGTCGGAAACGGAAAGCAATGCGCGGGGCATGAGTCCTTGGATGGAGAGTTACGGTTTGGGCATTGGTGCGGGCGCCGGTGTGGCCGGCGCGGGCTTGGCCGGTACCGCGCGACGTCCGGGCTCGGGTGCGCGCGCCAGCCGCTCGATCACGCGGCTCAACGAGAGTACGTCGCGGAGATCGATCACTTCGGCGGGCGAGTGCGAGTAGCGGAGCGGCCACCCGATGGGGACGTCGACGGCGCCGTAGCGGACGAACTCGCTGCCGTCGTTGCCGCCGTTGGTCGTGCCCACCTGGATCGGAATCCGCGCCGCGCGCGCGATCGACAACACGCGATCCACCTCGGCGGGCGGCGTGGCGCTCGAGTTGTCGAGCGCGCGGACCACGGCGCCCATGCCTAACGGAGCGTCCGCGAAGCGGTCGCTTTCCATCGGGTCGTCGGCCGACACGAACGTGTCGATCGCGTGCACGCGCCGCACGCTCGTGCCGAACGAAGCGGCCACCGCGGCCGCGCCGAAGAGCCCCGTTTCCTCGCGCACCGAGAACACGAAGATCACTTTGTGCGTGAGCGCCGCCGGGTTGATGCCGCGCATCGCGAGCAGCTGCGCCGTGCACCCCGTGCGATCGTCCAGCGAGCGCGCCGAGAACCGCAGCGCGCCGAAGCGGGCTGCGTGCTTGTAGCTCGTGACCGTGGTTCCGGCCGTGACGCCGCGCGCGGCGAGCGCCGCGGAATCGAGACCGAACCACGCGGTGAGCTCACCCGGCTGCGCCGCGCGGGCGCTGTCGCGCGGCACGAAGATGCCGCGCACCATGATGTGCGCCTGCCCCGAGTCGGCGTGCGCGAGCGCGGTCTGTCCCTCCCAGAGCGAGGCGAGGAATCCGCCGCGTCGCGCGAGCGTGACGGTGCCGTCGGGCGCGATGTGCGTGACCGCGAATCCCACCTCGTCCATGTGCGCGACGAACACCGTCGTGTCGCGATCCGGGCCGGCCGCCACGATGATGTCGCCGGCGGTGTCGACCTGCGCATTCGCGGCGGCCCATTCGGGGAGCGCGGCGCGCACCGCATCGCGCACCTGGCCCTCGTTGCCCGACACGCCATAAATGTCGGCGAGACGGCGGAGCAGCGCGGCCGCATCGGCGAGACTGTCGCGCGGCTCCATCGTATGGACCGATGGCACGTCGAGCGCGACGAGCGGCGGCCGCGATGCAATGCCCGACGCGCGCGCGATCGCCGCCAGGTACTGTTGGGCATCGCCCTCCTGCACGCTCTCGACTAACGTGTTCGCGTAGCGCGCCCGCACGGCGAGCTCGATCGTGGCGCCTACCTGGATGCCCGGCAGCGGGGGAAAGGGCGTGCGCGTCTCGGTGCGCGCGCTCACGGGCGCGCCGCCGGGGCCGGTGGCCGGCGATGCGGGCGCGGTGGCGAGGATGAGCGTGTCCGCTCCGCCTAACGACGCGACCACGGCCGACAGCCCCGCCCAACGGAAGCCGCTCTGCACCGAGATCACGTAGTCGGTCTCGCCGTGCTCGGGCGCCGCCGACGCCGCCGCGGCGACGACCGCGCAGCCGGCGCGGTCGGCGGCGGCAGGACCGGCCACGAAATCGCCGTAGGTCCACCGGGGCCAGTCGCGCGTGACCGGGTCGAGCATCTCGATGCCTAAAGCCTGCGCCTCGGCGCGGCTGCGCGCGCCGATATCCACCCACAGATGCTCGATGCTCGCCGGCGCATCGCCCGCGGAGCGGCCGCGCCAGAGGTGGACGCTGCGCACGCCGATCACGCCCGGCACGCCGCCCCGCCGCGTGTGGACCACGATGCGCTGGCCCTCGTAGAACTGCGTCCAGAGCGGGTTGGTGGGCAGACCGACGGGATCGTGCAGGCGCAGGTAGCCGTCCGGCGTGAAATCGCTCACCACGAAGGCGGGCTCGTCGAGCGCGCACGCCACGATGCGGCGCGGGCTGCCGCTCCCGCGGCGCATCACGAGATTGCCTAACGCATCGCGCTGCCAGCCCGGCATCGCGCGTTCGATGATCGCCGTCGCGGCCTGCTCGCGGCCGGGCGCGGCGTCGAGCGCGATCCACGATTCGAGCGCGGGCAGCGTGGTCGTGTCGGGCGCCGACGGCTCCTGCGCGTGGACGACGATGGGCGCACAGAAGGCGACCGCCGCCGCGCACCACCGGGCGCGCCGCCCGACGCGCCTAACGAGACGCGCGACAGTCGAGCGCGTGGTCGATGTACCGGACAAGCTCGTGATCCTCCAGGGATTCAGGAACGAAGGCCACACTGTCGCGCGGCGCGCCGTCCGACCAGACCGCGCGGCCTCTGTCGTCGAGCGTTACGCGGCCGGCCGCGACCGCCTGTACCACGCGCGGGAAGAGCAGGTGCTCCACGCGCAACACCCGCGCCGCGAGTGACACGGCGCTGTCGCCGTCGATCACCGGCACCGGCCACTGCGCGATGATTGCGCCGTGGTCGTACACCGGATCCACGAAATGCACCGTCACGCCGGTCACGCGCGCGCCGGCGTCGAGCACGGCCTGGTGCACGCGCGCGCCGTACATGCCGCGTCCGCCGAACGCGGGCAGCAGGGCAGGGTGGACGTTCACCACACGGCCGCGGAACGTGCGCACGACCGCATCGGGCACGAGGCGGACGTAGCCCGCGAGCACCACGAGGTCGATGTCGAATTCCGACAGGAGTGCGCCGAGCCGCTCGGCGTGGTCGGGGGCGGGCGGCGCGACGCGCGCGGCTATGCCTAACGCATCGGCCAACGCGAGGGCGCCCGCGGTGTCGCGGTCGCACACCACGAGCGCGATCGCCGCCGCCGCGCTCGGGCCCAGCGCGGCCAGGTATCGGTGCAGCGCGTCCAGGTTGGAGCCGCGCCCCGACGCCAGCACCGCGATCCGCCGCACGCCGGCGGTCATCGCGCGACCGCGAGCGACGCGAGCACCGCGTCGACCACTTCGCCTAACGTGTCGGCCACGCGGGCGCGCGCGTGCGCGGTGTCGAGATCGTCATCCGGCGTGCTCGCGCTGGGCACGAGGATTCCCTCGCCGCCCAGCTCCAGCGCGGGCGCGATGTCGCGCCAGCGGTCGCCCACATACCACGATCGGTCGAGCGCGAGATCGAGGTCGTGCGCGGCGCGCGCGAAGAGCGCCGTGCCGGGCTTGCGGCACGCGCACTCGCCGAGTCGCGGGTCGTGCGGGCATTCGTAGGTGGCGTCCACGTGCGCGCGCGCCTGTTCGCGCAGCAGCTCGGCCACCCGATCGCGCACGCCGACGTACTCGGCGCTGCTCATGATGCCGCGGCCGAGTCCCGACTGGTTGGTGACGACGACGACGGGGACGTGTGCCGCGTTGAGCCGCGCGATGGCGCGTGCGGCCCCGGGGATCAGGGCGACATCGGCGGCGCGGCGGACGTAGCCCGTGTCGACGTTCACCGTGCCGTCCCGGTCGAGGAACACCGCGGGCCGCATCGTCAGGCGAGGGCGGCGAGCACCGCGGTGGCGAGCGCGTCGTCCGCGTCGTCGGGGACGGACCGGAGGTCGAGCAGGAGGCGGTCGTCGGCGATGCGGCCCACCACGGGGACGCCGCCCGCGCGCGCGGCGCGCAAGCGCGCCTCGTGCGCGGCG
>DATEKK010000167.1:0-11011 GCA_035277485.1 Gemmatimonadaceae bacterium | reverse complement strand
AGCGAGCGTCAGCGAGCGCTTCCCTCTTCCCTGGGTGTCGCGCTGAAGCGCGCGAGGCGGAACGGCTCCACATCCACACCCGGCTCGCTGCCTAACGCGAGATCGGCCAGCGCCTCGCCGATCGCCGGCGCGAACTTGAAGCCGTGCCCCGAGCACGCACTGGCGACGATCACGTTAGGCGCGCCGGGATGCGCGTCGAGCACGAAGTGGCCGTCGGGCGTGTTGGTGTAGAGACAGGTCGCGCTCTCGTTCACGATACCGGCCGCATCGTTCATGTACCGGCCGACGAGCGTCAGCACACCCGCCTGCTCCGCCTGGGTGACGGGCGCGATCGGCAGGTCGGGATCGACCGTGGGACCCTGATGGTGCAGTGCCGCTTTGAGCCCGTCGCCCACATCCGGGATGACGTAGAACATGCAGCCCGGCGCGTACTCCCAGATCGCCACGGGCAAATGCCGCGCGTTCACGCGTTCGGGATGCGTGCTCGGCGTGATCCAATGGATGACCTGTCGCTCCACCGTAAGGCGCACGCCGAGATTCGGCGCGAGTCGCGCGAGCCACGCGCCGGCGGCGAGAATCATGCGCCGCGCGCGATGCACGCCGCGGTCCGTCGTCACGCTCACGACGCCTGAGGACGCGTCCCAGCTGAGCGCGCGCTCCTCGGTGAGCATCTGCGCGCCCCGCTGCCGCGCCGCGACGCGCAAGGCCTCGACGCATCGCTCCGGGAACAGCATACCCGCGCGGTGCTCCAGCACGCCGACCGTGTCGGGCGTGGGCGCGAGCGCGGGAAAGCGGCGCCTGAGCTCGCCCGCGCCGAGCACTTCGTGCTCCACGCCGTGTTCGCGCGCGCTCACCAGCGCGCCCGACACGAGCACGCCGTCTTCCGCGCCTAACGTTAGGCCGCCGGTGCGCCGGAACAGGGCGCGGCCGGTTTCGCGCTCGAGCTCCGCCCACAGATGGTACGCCCGGCGCACCAGCGGCACGTACGCGGGATGCTCGAAGTACGCTTCACGGATGATGCGCGTCCGTCCGTGCGACGACCCGTGCGCGTGCGGCGGTGCCCACCGGTCGATCGCCGTCACCTTCACACCGCGCCGCGCCAGCGCGTACGCCGCCGCGCTGCCGTGAGCCCCGGCACCGATCACCAGCACGTCGCTCTCGGTCGCGCTCACGTGTGCCGGAGCCGGCGAGACTCGGGATAGGGGAACACATCCGGCATGTCGCCGTGCAGCTGGCGCTCCTGCATCGACTGCCAGAACTCCACGGTGAAGAGGTCGCGATGCCGCTGCAGGAACCGCTTGCGCAGCTTGCCCGGCGGCACCATGAACGCCTCGAATTCCTCCGGGAACACGTCGTTCTCGCCCACGTAGTACCACGGCTCGGCGGCCATTTCCTGCTCCGGCGTTTGCGGTTGCGGCAGCCGGCGGAACACGCAATCGGTGAGCAGCGATAATTCGTCGTAGTCGTAGAAGATCACGCGACCGTGGCGGCTCACGCCGAAGTTCTTCATCAACATGTCGCCGGTGAAGATGTTCGCTGCCGCCAGATCCTTGATGGCCGTGCCGTAGTCGAGCACGGCCAGCGCCGCGTCGTAGGGCGACGCATCGCGCAGATACACGTTGAGCGGCGTCACGCGCCGCTCCGTGTATAGATGCCTAACGATGACGTGGTCGCCCCGGAGCTCAACGGTGGACGCCGCCGCGTCCAACAGATGCTCGAGCAACGGCTCGCTGAAGCACGCGCGCGGCAGGTCGAGGTGTTCGAACTCTTGCGCGTCGGCCAGACGCCCCACGCGGTCGCGCACGAACACGAACTGGTATTTGTCCATCACCCGGCGACGCGTGGTCCGCTTGGGATGCCCGAAGCGATCCTTGATGATCTTGAACACCACATTGAGCGACGGCAGCGTGAACACGCTCATCACGAGCCCCTGCTCGCCGGGCGCGAACTCGAACCGCGCGCCGGGCGCGCCGAGATGCGCGACGAGCGTCCGATAGAGCTCCGTCTTGCCGTGCTTGTTGTAGCCGATCGCGTTGTACAACTCGTCGATGCGCTTGAGCGGCATGATCGCGTGCAGGAAATCCACCACCGCGTGCGGCCGCGCAATCTCGACCAGAAAGTACGACCAACTGAAGCCGAACACGATGCTCGCTTCGTCCTCGCTCAAGAGCACCGCATCCACATAGATGCCGTCTTCGCCATTGAGCAGCGGGAGCAAAATGGGCAGCGGCGCCTGCTCGTCCGCGCGCAACAGGCGACCCACGAGATACGCGCCCTTGTTGCGAAAGAACGGCGCCTCGAGTACCTCGAGCGCGTCGAAGCCTAACGATCCCCGCACCGTGAGCAGCTCCGCGTCGATGCGCTCGGCGACGCGTTCGGCGTCGGCATCCAGGTCGCGCCAGCGCGCGTCCCAGGAGAGATCGTGCAGCACACGGCGCACCACGTCGGTCGTGTCGCCGCGCCACGCGTACCGCCGTGTGACCGGCGGCCCATCGTCGATGTCTCCGGGCTCGTTGTCCGGGAACACGTACTCGACGAGTGGGTTCACGCCCACGGTCGAGAAGATGCGCCGCGTCACCGAGTTGAAGAAACTCTCGGCGATCTCGCAATCGGCGCGCTCGGCGATGAGCGCGCCGTGCATCCATTTGATCTCGCCCCACGTCGTGACGTCGGTCACGCAGTCGCCCAACATGTCGCGCGCCTGCGCGAGCACCTCGTCGACGCGGTGCTTGTACAGCACGATGCGCTCCGCTGCATCGCGCTGCGCCTCGCGCCATTCGCGGCGCATGAACCGCTCGGATGCGCGGCGCGTGATCGCGCGGAACCGGCTCTGGTAGGCGTCGTACGCCTCATGAATCGCCGTCGCGACGGCCTCGACGTTCCCGTTGCCGTTCATGTCACCCGACGTAACTTTGCAGAAGTTCCAACGTACACCGACGACTGCCCAGGGAGCATATGTCGACCTCCACCGTGTCCGAATACAAGAACTTCGCGCCGCCGGCCTCGGGCGATCCGATCACGATGCGCGACGGGAAACTGTCCGTGCCCGCCGAGCCCATCATTCCGTTCATCGAGGGCGACGGGACCGGTCCCGATATCTGGCGCGCCTCGCAACTCGTGCTCGACGGCGCGGTCAGCAAAGCATACGGCACGAAGCGCCGCATTGCGTGGTACGAAGTGCTCGCCGGCGAGAAATCGAAGAACGTGCTCAACACGTGGCTGCCTGAAGAGACGGTCGCCGCGATCTCGAAGTATCTGGTCGCCATCAAAGGTCCGCTCACGACGCCGGTGGGCGGCGGCTTTCGCTCGCTGAACGTCGCGTTGCGCCAGCAGCTCGACCTCTATGCCTGCGTGCGGCCCGTGCGGTGGTTCGAGGGCGTGCCGTCGCCCGTGAAAGCGCCGCAGGACGTGAACATGGTGATCTTCCGCGAGAATACGGAAGACATCTACGCCGGCATCGAGTACAAGGCGCGCACGCCGGAGGCGGAGAAGCTCATTCGCTTCCTCCGCGAGGAGCTCGGCGCGCGCACGATTCGGTTCCCCGACTCGAGCGGCATCGGGATCAAGCCGATCTCGGAGGAAGGGACCAAGCGACTCGTCCGCGCGGCAATCGATTACGCGATCGCGCAGAAGGCCACGAGTGTGACGCTCGTGCACAAGGGCAACATCATGAAGTACACGGAAGGCGCGTTCCGCGACTGGGGCTACGAGACGGCGCGGCAGGAATACGGCGCCACGGAGCTGGATGGCGGCCCGTGGCTCAAGCTGCCTAACGGACTGGTGATCAAGGACGTGATCGCCGACGCGTTCCTGCAGCAGATCCTGCTGCGTCCCAAGGAATACAGCGTGATCGCGACGCCCAACCTGAACGGCGACTACATCTCCGACGCGTTGGCAGCGCAGGTGGGCGGCATCGGGATCGCGCCCGGCGCGAACATCAACTATCTCACCGGCCATGCGGTGTTCGAGGCGACGCACGGCACCGCGCCAAAGTATGCGGGCCAGGACAAGGTGAACCCGGGGTCGGTGATCCTGAGCGGCGAAATGATGCTGCGCTACATGGGGTGGCCCGAAGCCGCGGACCTCATCGTGCGCTCGCTCGAGAAGACCATCGCGCAGAAGCGCGTGACGTACGATTTCGAGCGGTTGATGCCCGGCTCGACGCTGCTCAAGACGAGCGAATTCGGGAAGGCTATGGTAGAAAACATGTAGGAGCTGCCCGACCGCGTTCGCACAAACAGAAACGGCGGCCGTTAGGCCGCCGTTTCTGTTTGATGTTGCACCGCGTTCGCTTAGTGGCTCAGGTTCGGGTTGTTCGCCCGCTCAATGTCCGGCAGCTTGAGACACAGCTGCGAGCCGTCGGGCCCATAGGTGCCGCCGTTGCGATACGGCGAACCCGGCGCCGGGTCGAGCGACAGGTTGTTGCGAATCACGTCGTACAGGCGCTGGCCCTCGAGGAATAACTCGCGGCTGCGCTCCTCGATCACCTGGTTGAGCACCGACGTCTGGTCGGTCGCGCCGCTGTACGGCGGCAAACCCGCGCGCGCGTGCAGCGCGTCGATGATCGTGATCGCACTGGCCGGATCGCCGTCGCGGACGTCGGCTTCAGCGATGATCAGCTGGGCCTCGGACCACTTGGCGACCGGGATGGACGTGCCCACGTCGGAATACTTGAGTTGCTCCCACTCCTCGAGTCCCGACTCGGACACTTGGTGGAAATCCTTGGTGGGGACGCGGGGGTCGGGCACGGCGTCGTACGTCATATTCTGATAGCGCGGTCCGACGGACGACGCGATGCCAACGCCGTTGTTTTCCGCCCAGACTCGGTTTTCGCGGCGCGGAATCGTACCTGACGCCGTCGAGACGTGCTCGTAGTTCACATCCGTTACTTGCCCGGCGTCCGCCTTGGCAGCATCCCACAAGCCTTGATCCAACTCGGAACGCGCTCGCCCGATGTATGCCATCTCGAGCGCGTCCTCATTGTTGCCGGACGATTGCGCGGTTGTGATCGCCAACGTGAACGATGAATCCGCGGACTGGAACATCTGCTGCGGCGTCAACTCCGTGCCGTACGTGATCGACCCGTCCGGGTTCAGCGTGGAGATGACCGATGAGCAGAACATTTCGCCTAACTGAATGCGCGCGTACCCCGCGTACGCGGCCAGGGTCGCGATCAGGCTGTCGCGGCTGACGCCGGTCGGCACCTGGTCGTCGGTCGCGTTCTCTAGGATGCGCAGGACGTTGTCCGCCGACTCGCGGGCACGGTTCGACGGGATGTAGGTCCCTTCGTCGTCGCAATCCGCGATCGCGTAGAGCTGCTGGTCCGTCGGTACCGAACGCTTGTCGTACACCCATCGCGCGGCCGTCTCGGTGGCATCCTCGAGCTCGTCCGTCAGCTCGCCGCCCACGATGATGAATGAGCCTAACGCGCAATCGAAGTCGCCGATGGCGCCGTTCGTCAAGAGAACCGCATTGGCCGGCGTCTCCAGCGGACCCGCCGGAATACGGCTCGGCACAGGCACGTCGAGCAGGCTGTCACAAGCAGCGAGCGCGCTGAGCAGGAGCGCCGCGCCGAACAGCAGGACTCCCTGTCTCGACCGTCGCGCCGTGGTGTTACTCTGCGAGAGTTTCATGAGAGTTGTCGGCTGAGTGAGGTCGTCGGTCAAAACGTGAGATTCAAGGTCAGCAGGAACGAGGAGAGCGTCGGTGTCACCGTCTGCTCCCAGGCCACGCTGGTCCCGCGCGAACCGCCGAGGAACTGCGCGGTCGGGTCGAGGCCCTTGTAGCTCGTCCACGTCACCAGGTTGCGGCCCGCGAGCGTGAGCGACGCCGAACGCGCGTGCAGCCTGGACGCCATCTCGTCCGACAGCGCATACGAGGCCGACACTTCGCCTAACCGGTAGAAGCTGGCGTTGCTGATCAGGTAGGACGGAATGCCTTCCTGCGCGCCGGCCACGACGATCGGGTTGCCGTGTACCGGATCGGCGAGGTCCTTGCACAGGCCGCCGATCTCGAAGTAACAGCGGATGCGCAGGTTGCCATCGAGCTTCTGGAAGTCGAGCTGATAGTCGACCGTGCCATACAACTTGAGGCGCTTCCACAAGGTGAACGTGGACGTGAACGCGCCTTCCTTGGTCGGCACGCTCGAACCCTGATAGACGTTAGGCGCGTCCGAACAGTCGACCTGGCCGCCATGGCCGTCGGCGCACATGATGTTATACGCCGTACCCGTCCCATCGACCTGCGCGCTCGTGACCTTGCGCAGGAACCACGCGCCTACCGGGAACCCGTTGACGTCTTCCTGATACGTGCCTGGCGAGATCGACGTCACGCCGGGAATGCCGAGGCTGATGATCTTGTTCGTGTTGTGCGAGAACGACACCGCCGCGTCCCATTGGAAGTTGTCGCGGCGTACCGGCGTCACGTTGAGCACGACCTCTTCGCCCGAGTTCTTGATATGGCCGGCGTTCACGAGCATGTCGGATCCGAAGCCCACCGACGGCGCCACCTGCTGGTCGAGAATCGCGTCGTCGGTGTTCTTGTTGTAGTAGGTGAACTCGAGGCCCACGCGATCGTCGAGGAAGCTGCTCTCGAATCCGGTCTCGAATTCCTTCCCACGCTCCGGGCCCAACTTCGGGTTGCCTAACGTCAGGGCCGTGACGGCCGGCTGGTCGCCCGGACCGGTGATCGGCGCGTACGTGCGCAGCGCCGAGAACTGGTCGGGCTGCTGGCCGGTTTCGCCGTACGCCGCACGCAGACGCAGCGAGTTGAGCCAGTCCATGTGGAAGAACGGCTCGTCGCTGATCACCCACGACAGGCTGGCCTTGGGATAGTACGCGCGCTTGAAGTCCGCACCGAACGCGCTGTTCTTGTCGGTGCGCAGCGCGAGCGTCAGGTAGCGCCGGTCCTTCCAGCCGATTGTCTCCTGGGCGTAATAGCCGAGGGTATTGTTCTCGGTCACGTCCTGCCCGGTGCCCAGGCCCTGGGTGAGGGCGTTGATCGCCGTGAGGCCCTGAGCGGGGAACACCGAACCGAACGCATTGACGAACTCGTACTTCTTCGTGTAGTACTGCGCGCCGACGGACGTCGCGAAACTGAGGTCGGTCAGGGCGTTGAACTTTGCCGTAGCCGCGTAGTCGTACGTGCGGAACTGGTCGGTGTTGTTCGTCTGATTCTTGTAGCCTAACGCGTCAGTGCCGATGTTCGTGTCGAGCAGGGAGTCAATGCGAAGCGCCAGCTCCACGTCCATCGTGTTGACCTGATCGGCACCCAGGATCAAACGCTGCGTAAACCATGTCGTAGGTTGGTGGGTAAACTGGATGCTCCCGGTGAAGCGGTTGATGTCCTGGAACATGTGATACTCTTCGTTGTACTGCCACGGCAGCGAGCTGCCAAACCCGAAAAATGCTGGATCGGAGACGGACGCCGGGTCCATGAGCATCGTGGTCCACGGAATGCCGCCGTATCCCGCCTCAGGCGCCAGATTGGTCCGACCCGTCTGGTAGCCCATGTGCGTCTCGACTTTGAATTTCGAGCTGGGCTGGACCGTCAGGTTCGCACGGAAATTTTCGCGATGTAGATCGTTGTCTTGTTCCGCGCCGTCATCGCGCTCGCTTGTGGCCGACACGTAGTACTGGAACAAGTCGCTTCCACCGCCGATGCCCGCGCGATACTTGCGCGTGTAGCCGTTCTGGAAGATGTCGTTGCCGGTGTGCTGCTTATACGCGTTGTTGAGCTGGGTGAAGTTGATCGACTCGAGCTGACCGTTCACCATGTTCCAGTTCGTCGGCCAACGCCCCTGCGGATTCATCACGAAGTTGGTCCCCTGCGTCACGGAAAATTCGTAACGCGCCGGACCGGTTGCGCCCTGTTTGGTCACGATCTGGATGACGCCGTTCGATGCCTCCGTGCCGTACAGCGTAGCCGCCGACGGACCGCGGATGACTTCGACTTTGGCGATCTCCTCGGGATCGATGTCGTTCCAGCGCGAGATCGAGCTCGAGCCGAACGCCTGGTTCACCGGGCCGGTGGCCTGGTCGTTGTCCATGCGCACGCCGTCCACGTAAATGAGCGGCGTTTGCGTGAGGTCGAAGCTCGAGATGCCGCGCACGCGGATCTTGGCGCCGGTGCCGACCTGGCCCGAGCCTTCGATGACGTCGACGTTAGGCGCGCGTCCGTTGAGCAGTTCCTGGAAGCTCTGGATGGGCGCGATCTCCTGTATGCGCGTCGCGTCGATGGTGGTCACCGCGTTGCCGATCTCGCGCTTCGTGGCCGCGCCGGCTGTGGCGGTGACGACGACTTCATCGAGGCTCGTGGCGCGGGGCTCCAGGACGAACTGCACGGTGGTGTCGCCAACCGTGACGCTCTTGGTTTGCGACGCGTAGCCGATGCGCCGGGCGACGATGGTGGCGGTGGTGCCCGTCGCACCACGGATGCGGAAATGGCCGCTCGCATCCGTGAGCGCGCCGAGGGTCGTGCCCTGCACGACAACCTGAGCGCCCGCGATGGGCTGGTTATTGGCTTTATCGGTGACATTGCCGGCGATCAGGTCTTGTTGCGCGCTGGCCGCGCCGGCGAGCGCCAGCTCGAACGCCATCGCGAGCGTGGCAACGCGCGCGAGGACGCCCGCCGCGGAGCGCGGCCCGCCAAAGCGGCGTCGCGTGCGGCGTGAGACACACGGTGAAACAAGCATGGATGATCTCCTCCGAAGGAGAATCGGAAGGGGACGGCGGAGTGGCTCTGGTGTGCAATGCTGGATGCAATCCAGGCGACAATGCGGAACGGATAAAGAGGTCGCGAACCTCCTTGGCGGGGTGATCTCTACTCGCCGAGTGGCGAACTACGGAAGTGCATCGGTGGCTAAAGTATCCCTTGTCCCGAATGGCGCAAGATCACCGGACGTCCGAGCAATGAAAAACGGGGCGCGATCGCCCAAGACGATCACGCCCCGCTCTGACATCCGCCGATCACTCCGCGCTTACGGCTCCAATAGCCCCGCTGTCCCTTTGCGCACATCGCGCGCACCGTGCGCAACACCAGTCCCCACTGCAACTCCAAACAACAACGCCGCACCCGTTCCCACCGCCGGTAAGAACCACGCCACCGGCGACGCCACGAGCGCCGCAACCACTCCCGCTATGATTGGTGTCATGCGGCGCTGCGCCGCGTCAACGTAGCGCAGTCGCGTGCGCACGAAATGCCGGCTGTTCATGTAGCCAATGACCACAGCGGCGCCGGTTATCGCTAAGCCCAGAATCCCAAGCATGTCGCACCTCCTCTGCCCATCTCTACGCGACACGCG
Organism: Gemmatimonadaceae bacterium; assembly: GCA_035277485.1. Classification (GTDB taxonomy): domain Bacteria; phylum Gemmatimonadota; class Gemmatimonadetes; order Gemmatimonadales; family Gemmatimonadaceae; genus JADGGM01. Next base: position 1,710 of record DATEKK010000167.1, on the reverse strand, counting down.
CGCGGCAGGTTTCCAAGACGCCGGGCGACCTACTTCTTCACCATGATGGTCCAGTCGGCGTGGCCTTTGAGCGAGATGTACTCACCGTTGGCACCCAGTAGCGACTCGCGATCACTCCGGAGGACGCCGCGCGCCACGAATTTCCCGTCGCGGTCCTTCACCAGGATCTCGCACCCCGGCTCGAGCTCGGCGAGCTGCCATTCCAACTCCGATTTCATCGTGTCTCCCGGGCTGCGTCGCCGTAGAAGTGCTCCGCACTCGCCTGCCCCACACAAAGGGAGACGACGCGCCAGAGCGCCGGTTAACACGCCCGGATAGCGTTCTCGCACAAATACTTCGAAATGCGGAGGCCGTCATTTGACGTTTGCTCGGAGCGCGATCCGGGCGTCTTTCTCAAAAGCGGCGCGCTCCCCCGTCCCCGCATTTCCTGACACGACATGTACTTCCGCTGGATTCTGACCGCATCCGCAACGGTAGCCTTGTCCGCGGCGCTCGGCGTCGCGGGCACGCGCGCGCGCGCAGCCGCGGAGTTGCCGGCGAACGCGAAGGTGCTCCCGATCACGGGCGCCGAGCGGCTTCCCCCGCGGTCGGACGCGCCGCACATCGTCTTGGGCGACACGATGCTCGGCGCGAGCGGCGCGCTGCGTGCCCATTTCGCGTCGCGCGGCGAAGTCGCGGCGCTCTCGTTGGGCGACACGGCGGAATCGATCGAATCGTGGTCGGTGCCCGGAGGGGTCGACGGCCACTCCTTCACCTTCCTTCCCACCCGACCGTTCCACACGAAGCTCGGCTCGTGGATCGACAACTATCTGGTTGGGTATTGGCCCGCCGAGCGACGCCGCATCAACTCGGATGCGTACGCGAATCCGTCGGACTTCATCGAGGTGACGCCGGCCAACGAGGACACGTACGTGTCCGAGCACTTCCGGTTGCGCGACTTTCTCACCCACGATCAGCGAAACGTGTGGCCCAAGTACGTGGTGCTCCGTGAGGCATTGCTCGACAAGTTGGAGCTCGTGCTGCAGGACCTCGCGCGACACGGCATCGACACGTCGCACGTGGTCGTGTTGTCGGGATTCCGGACGCCCGCCTACAATCTTGCGTTAGGCGACGCGAGCGGCCGTGCGCGCGAGAGCCGGCATCAATACGGCGACGCCGCGGACATCATCATCGATGCCGACGGCAACGGCCGGATGGACGACCTCAATCTCGACGGTCGCGTCGACCGGGGCGATGTCCGGGTCATCGAGCGCGCGGTGGAGCGGGTGGAGCAGCACTACCCCGAGCTCGCCGGCGGGCTCGGTTTGTACGACGCGGAGGGTCCGCATGGACCATTCGCGCATATCGATGTCCGCGGCGAAGTGAAACGCTGGACCCGAAGCGCACACGCACTGACTCCGGCGGACAACACGCACGCGGCTCGGGTGGGGGCCTGCTACGCGACCGGCGCGTCGGCGGTGCTGTGCGTGCATCATCGATAGTTGGACGGCTGATCGCGGCGACCAAGGGAAGCGCTCGCTACGCTCGCTTCGGGAAGCGCTAACGCTTCGGGAAATGGGGAATCGGCGGGCTACGCACGCCTTGGGGTGAGGAACAGCATCGGTGGTCCCCGCGGACTGAGGACTGCGCGCGCATCGCCCCACTGTAGTCTCCACGCGAGGAGGTTGATGTTCTTCCTCACCCCAAGGCGTGCGTAGCCCGCCGCTTCCC